>JAJZLX010000142.1 GCA_021850555.1 Pseudomonadota bacterium
AGCAGCCGCAGCAGCCGTGCCGCGAAGCGGCTGTCGAGCAGCGTGAAGTCCGCCGCCGCACAAAGCGAGCGGAAATGGCCGTCCTCGTGACAGCGGATCAGGTGATCGACGTTGGGCGTGACCACATAGCCGAAGCGGTCCGCGCCGAAGCGGGCCGCCACGGGCAGGAAGTCTTCCAGTCCGAAGTCATCGAACCGGTGCACGCACGCTGCCTTGCCCGCGGCATGGGCGCTCACATCGGATCCCTCATGAGGGGCCGGAGCCGTCTCGCGGCCGGCCGATTCTGTCAGTTCATTTGTCCGCATCGACAGCCGGGCACGCCGCACATCAGGACTATTGAGCGCCGCTGCCCGCAACACCCCAGGGCTCAGGCACCTTTGCACAATGCACAGCATGTATCATGCCATACTTAAGAATCAGTGGGTTGTCCGCAACGGCGAGTTGGAGTGTAAAAAACGTCGGCACTCTGCTCGATTGCGGCGGGGGTCATTGCCGGCAATGAGCAGCGTCCCGGCCGCCGCCCGCCGCCGGCTTCGCCGAGGGCGAAGGCGTGCGTGGCCGGATCCACGACCGGACTTAACGTCGGACGAATGGCGCGGCAAGCTGTACCGTGGCGAATTCGGCGCTATCATGACTCGGTGCCAGCCCGGGACCGGCCAAGAATCAAGAAGCCGTCGCCGCCATGAACGCAAAGAGCTTTGATGAGGACATGCCCCGCAACCCGCCCGTTGAGCCCGACGCCGCGCCGGCGCCGCCGGAAAGCCGGCGCTGAGCTTCCATGAGTCCCTGGCTCGACCCGATTCTGGAGCAGGCGCGCGGCGTGTGGCGCTTCCGCTGGCTTGCGCTCGCGGTGGCTGCCGTGATCGCGCTCGTCGGTTGGCTCATCGTCTTTTCCCTGCCGGACCGTTACGAGGCCCAAGCGAAGGTCCTGGTGGATACCCGCACGGCGCTCAAGCCGGTCCTGCAGGGTCTGGCGACCAATCAGGACGTGAGCGTGGAGTTGAACTACGTGCGCCAGGCGCTGCTTGCCGGCCCGCAGCTCAGTCAGATCGCCGAACGGGTGGGCGCGCTGCCGAAGAGCGGCATCGGTCCGGAGCGCCGGCAGGCGCTGCTCGATGCATTGAGGAATCGGATCGAGCTCACGGTCGACAACGACGAGCAGGGCGGCACCACTTACGGGATCAGCTACGAGGACGTCAATCGAGCCCGCGCCCTGCGGCTCGTGCAAGTGCTGACGAGCACTCTCATCAACGAAACGCTCGGCGGCAGCAAGAAGGGGTCCGAGCACGCACAACAGTTCCTCAAGGCCCAGATCGCCGACTACGAGAACCGCCTGCAGACGGCCGAAGATCGCCTTGCGGCGTTCAAGACGGAGCACTTCGGGCTGCTGCCGACCGAGCAGGGCGGCTACTTCGATCAGCTCGTGGCCGAGAACCGGGCGATCGAGAACCTCAAAACGAAGCTGGTGGTGGCCGAAAGCCAGCGAAAAGAGCTCGAGCGTGAGCTGCATGGCAACGTCGCCATCTCCTCGGCCGACGCGATGCCCGTCGTCGGACCGAACGGCGTCGTCCTGGCCGGCGGCAACACGCTTTCCCAGATCGAGCAGGTGCGCACGCGCCTCAATCGGCTGCTGCTCAAGTACACCAATCAATACCCGGGGGTCATCGCCGCGCGCAAGGAGCTCGCGGCGCTCAAGCACCGATGGGCCGAGGAGATCGCGGCCCTGAAGCGCGGGGATGCGAGCGCGGCGGCGCTGAGCGGCGCGAGCGCCAACCCGGTCTACCAGAGCACCGAGCTCGCCCTCGACAAGGTGGATGTCACCGTCGCGGATCTGCGCACGGAGCTCGTCCAACACCAGCGCAAGGCGCAGGAGCTGCAGCGGCTGCTCGACAAGACCCCGAAGCTCGAGGCGCAGTACTCGCAGCTGAGCCGCGATTACGCCATCAACAAAAAACAGTATGCGGCCCTGCTCGCAAGCTATGACAAGGCGCGGCTCGGCGAGAAGGCCGGCAACGACGGCGCCGTGCGCTTCGAGCTCGTGCAGCCGCCAGCGGCGAGCTACGCGCCCGTCTGGCCGCATCGCGGTAAGTTCCTGACCTTCGTCCTGATGCTGGCGCTCGGCGCCGGAGGCGCCCTGGGTTACCAGCTCAATCGGCTGCGTCCGGTCGTCGACTCCCCGGCCACCCTGAAGCGGCTGACCGGAATTCCGGTGGTCGCCGTGGTCGGCTCTGCGTTTCCAACGCGTACCACGGCCGTCTCCCGCCGGGAGGTGAGACGCTTCGCGTTCGCGTTCGCCAGTCTCCTCGCGGCGTTCATTGCGGTCGTGATCCTGAGTCACATGGGGGTCAGATTGGGCGGTACGCACGTCACGCCGGCGGTACACACATGAGCATCATCCAGAATGCCCTGGACAAGGCGCGGCAGGCCACCGGCGCCGGCGGCTGCACCGGGCCGCAAGAGCTGAGCGATACGCGCAAGTCGGATGTGGCGGGCCTGCCGGAGCGGCACCGCCGCATCGAGATCGATATCGATCAGTTGCGCGCCCAGGGTGAGCTGCCCGAAACGGGCGAGGAGCCCCGGTTCGCGGACTGTTACCGCGAGATCAAGCGGCCGCTCATCCAGAAGGCCCTCGCGGTAGGGGCCCACGCCGACGCCCGTCTCATGCTGGTCACCAGCGCCTTGCCGGCGGAGGGGAAGACCTTCACCGCACTGAATCTGGCGCTGAGCATCGCGCGCGAGCGCGACGTCTCCGTGCTTCTGATCGACGCCGACGTGCCGAAGGCCCATCTCAGTCGCACCTTCGGTGTGCAGGATGAGCCGGGACTGATGGATGCGCTCGGCGACGAGACGATCGACGTGGAATCGCTTGTTGTCGGGACGAATGTGCCTGGGCTCGAGCTGTTGCCCGCCGGCAAGGCCGCCGAGGGGGCGGCGGAGCTGATTGCCAGTACACGCATGGCGCAGATCTGCGCCCGGCTCACCGGGCGCTATCCGCGGCGGATGGTGCTGCTTGACTCGGCGCCGCTCCTTGTCTCGAGCGAGGCGCGGGCGCTGAAGCAGATTCCGGCACAGATCCTCATGGTGGCGCGAGCCGGCAGGACCCCCCGCCAGGCGCTGCTCGATGCCATCGCGCTGCTCGAGAAGTCCCGGGTGTATGGCCTGGTGCTCAACGATGCGCATTTCACGGGGGGGGACGGCTATTACACCCACTACGGCTACTCGACCTATGGGGCAACCGAGCGGCGGCGCGCTGCGCCCGAGGGCCGGCGCAGCCCGTAGAGGCGTCATGCAGGCAGCCTGACGGCCGCAATGGCGATCCAAGCGGCCGGGCGCCGGGGGACGCTGCGGCAACGGCAGCTGCTGCGCAATCCACGCCCCGCCGGGGGGGATCGATCGACCTCGTTCTGCGGGCACTCTGCCGAGACGTGGGGTTTGTCGAAGACCGTGCGATGAGCACTTCATATAACATAGGCAGTGCCATTTGGGCACGCTTCGCAAGAGGAAGTCGGGACCATGCAGGTGAGATCGACCATCGCGACGCTGTTTGAGGATGTCGCCCGCGAGCAGCGGCGCCAGCTTGCCCCCCTCACGGATGACTTGAAGCTGCTCGAGAGCGGCCTCGATTCCCTGAGCTTCGCGCTCATCGCGGCGCGACTCGAGGATGTCCTGGGCTACGACCCATTCGACACGGCGGACGCCTTCCCGGTGACCTTCGGTGATTTCGTCAGAATGTACGAGAAGTCTGCGACATAACCTTTATGACTGCGCGCGAATCGCTTGCCCAGGTCGCGGCGCGCTCCGCCGGCGGGCTGCTCGCTGCTTCGCGGACCGTTGCACTCGCCGAGCTCTCGAGCCGATCGTGCCTGAGCGGGCGCCTGGAGACGCTGCGTGGACGATCGGTGGTGGTGGGCGTGCGCGATCAGCTGACGGCGGCCGTCCTTCTCATCGAGCTCGACGGGGTGGCGGGGCGGATGGTGCTGTGCTCGCCGGACCTCGCGCCGCAGCACCGCGCGCACGTGATCCGCACTGTGCAGGCGGATACCTGGATCGGCGGGCACACAGGGGAGGAGCCACCGGCCGGTGTCGGCTGCGTGCTCCATGTGCCGGCGACTCCCGAGCCGCAGCGGGCCGGCTTGACACGTCAAGCGACGTGCGAGACGCAGTGGGTGCTGCTGACCTCCGGCACGACGGGCGCGCCGAAGCTGGTGGCGCACACCCTGGCGAGCCTCGTGAGCGCCTTTGCGCGCCCTGAAGCGGAGGTAGCCGCATCCCCTGTCTGGAGCACCTTCTACGACATCCGCCGCTATGGGGGCCTGCAGATCTTCCTGCGGGCCGTTTGCGGCGGCTCCATGGTCTTCTCGAGCCCCGGTGAGCCGACCGCGGCGTTTCTCGCTCGGGCGGCCGCGGCAGGGGTCACCCACCTCTCGGGTACCCCCTCGCATTGGCGGAAGGCGTTGATGAGCGGGGCGCTCGGGCGCCTCTCGCCCCGCTATGTCCGCTTGTCCGGCGAGATCGCCGATCAGGGGATTCTCGACGCGCTGCGCGAGGCCTTGCCGGATGCCGTCGTCGCCCACGCATTCGCCTCCACGGAGGCGGGGGTGGGGTTCGAGGTGCGCGACGGGCTGGCGGGCTTTCCGGCCTCGCTCGTCGGGTTGTCGGATGAAGGGGTCGAGATCGACGTGAGCCGCGGCACGTTGCGGATCAAGTCCCCCGGGAACGCCTCGGGCTATCTCGGCGAGGATGCTCCTGCCCTGAAGGACGCCGAAGGCTTCGTCGATCTGGGAGATCGGCTGGAGGTGCGTGGCGGGCGCTATTACTTCCTGGGACGCAGCGGCGGCGTCATCAACGTCGGAGGCTTCAAGGTTCATCCCGAGGAAGTCGAGGCCGTGATCAACTCCCATCCGGCCGTGCGCATGTCCCTGGTCAAGGCTCGGCGCAACCCCATCACCGGCTCGGTCGTGGCGGCGGACGTCGTGCTCACCAAGCCGCCGGCCGGCGGGGCCGGGGAACCGATCTGCGAGCAGCGCATCCGCGAGGAGATCCTCGGGACATGCCGCTCCTCGCTTGCCGCGCACAAGGTTCCTGCGCTCATCCGCATCGTTCCCTCCCTCGAGGTGTCGGCCTCCGGCAAGCTGGTGCGCTCGAGCCCATCGCCGGGGGCGATCCATGAGGAGACGCGCAAGCGTGGCGGCCTCAGGCCCCGCGAGAGCGGGGCCGAGGCTCAGGAAGGCCCGGGCAATGCGTAACGTGCTGGTCACGGGCGCAAGCCGGGGCCTCGGGCTCGCCATCGCCTCGAGGCTCGCTGCCGGCGGCTATCGCGTGATCGCGATCGCGCGGTCCGAGTCAGATGAGCTGCGGGCGCTGATTGCGGCGCACCCGCAGCGGCTTGTGTTTCGGGCTTTCGACCTCTCGAACACCGCCGAGCTCAAAGAGCTGGTGCGTGAGCTGCGCCGGCAAGCAGGCCCGCTCTACGGGCTCGTCAACAACGCCGGTCTCGGCATCGGCGGGCTGCTCGCCACGATGCGCGATCCGGACATCGAGTCGCTGGTGCGCCTGAACACGCTGGCCCCGATCATCCTCACCAAGTACGTCGTGCGCTCGATGATGAGCGCCGGCGCCGGGCGCATCGTCAACATCACCAGCATCGTGGCCGCGAACGGCTTCAGAGCCTTGTCCGCTTACTCGGCCACCAAGGCCTCGCTCGAGGGCTTCACGCGCTCGTTGGCGCGCGAGGTCGGTCCGCTCGGTATCACGGTGAATGCCGTCGCGCCGGGCTTCGTGGACACGGTGATGACCCGTGAGCTCGGCGAGAGCGGGCGCGAGCAGATCGCCCGCCGCAGCGCCCTGCGCCGCATGGCCGAGCCCGCCGATGTCGCGGGCGCGGTCGAGTACCTGTTGAGCGAGGCGGCGCACAACATCACGGGCATCACCCTGACCGTGGATGCCGGCAACACAGCCTGAGGGAACCATGCGACCCGAGACCATCGCCCTGCACGGGGGCTTCGATGCGGACCCGGCTACCAAGTCGGTGGCCGTGCCGATCTACCAGACCGTGGCGTACTCCTTCGACAGCGCCGAGCACGGCGCGGCGCTCTTCGACCTGGAGGTGGACGGCTTCCGCTATACGCGCATCGCCAATCCCACGGTCGCGGTGCTCGAGAAGCGCATGGCGCTGCTCGAGGGCGGGATGGATGCGCTCTGCGTGAGTTCCGGCCAGGCGGCGCTGCACTACAGCGTGCTCACGGTGACGGAGGCCGGCCGCAACATCGTCTCGGTGCCGCAGCTCTACGGAACGACGCACACGCTGTTTGCCCACATCCTGCCGAAGCTCGGCATCCGCACGCGCTTCGCCCGGGACGATCGTCCCGAATCGCTCGCGGCGCTGATCGACGCGGACACCCGGGCGGTGTTCTGCGAGATGGTCGGCAATCCCGCCGGCAACGTCTGCGACATCGAGGCGCTGGCCGAGGTGGCGCACCGCGCGGGAGTGCCCCTGATCGTGGACAACACCGTGCCGACGCCGATCCTCGTTCGTCCGATCGATCACGGCGCGGACGTCGTGATCCACTCGCTCACGAAGTTTCTGGGCGGCCACGGCACCACGATGGGAGGGGTGATCATCGACAGCGGCCGGTTTGCCTGGGAGCGCCATGCGGCGCGCTATCCGATGCTGACGCAGCCCGATGAGTCCTACCACGGCCTCGTCTACAGCGAGCATTACGGACCGACCGCCTACCTCGGCCGCACGCGCAGCGTCTTCCAGCGCACCATGGGCTCGGTGCTCTCGCCGCTCAGCGCCTTCCTGCTGTTGCAGGGGATCGAGACGGTCGGGCTGAGGATGGGGCGCCACGTCGAGAACGCTCGTCGTGTGGCGGAGTTCCTGCGTGATGACCCGCGGGTCGCCTCGGTGAGCTACGCCGGCTTTCCCGAGAGCCCTTACTTCCCTCTCGTGCAGAAGTACCTCGGCGGCCGGACCTGCTCGCTGCTCACCTTCGCCATCCGCGGGGGATTTGACGCCGGCACGCGCTTCTACGACGCGCTCAAGCTCTTCAAGCGCCTGGTGAACCTCGGGGACGCCAAGTCGCTCGCCTGCCATCCGGCCTCCACGACGCACCGGCAGATGTCCGCCGAGGAGCAGCGCCTGGCCGGCATCGGGCCGGAGACATTGAGACTCAGCGTCGGTATCGAGCATATCGATGACATCCTCGCAGACCTCGACCAGGCGCTCGACGCCGCGGTTGGACGCTGAGGCCGGACCGTGGCCGGCGATGCGCTCACCGCCCCCCCGCCGGCGCTCTTTCCCGGGCGGGAGGCTCGAGAGCGGCTCGACGATTATCTCACCCGCGCCCTCGCGGATGCCGCCGAGCGGCTGCTGCGAGGTCCGGTGACGCCGGACATCGACCAGGACAAGCTGCGCCGGGAGCTCGCCGCTTTCGATTTCGCGGCGCCTCGGCCCATCGAGGAGCTGATCGACTGGGCCATCGGCTGCCTGGAGCACGGCACGGTGCACATGACGCATCCGCGCTACTTCGGCCTGTTCAATCCCGCGCCGACCTTCCCGTCCCAGTGCGCCGACCGCATCTCGGGCAGCTTCAACCCGCAGCTGGCGAGCTCCGGCTCCTCGCCCGCGCCGGTTGCGATCGAGGCGCATGTCATCGGCGCGCTCGCGCAGCGCGCGGGGCTTCCCGCGCAGGCGGCCGGACATTTCACGACGAGCGGCTCCGAGGCGAACTACACGGCGCTCGTGTGCGCGCTCACCCGTGCGCAGCGGGGATTCGCCACCGAAGGCGTGCGCGCTTTCGCCGGTCCCGTCGCGATGTACACCTCGCGGGAATGCCAGCCCGCCTGGCACAAGATCGCGCACCAGGCGGGCATCGGCAGGCAGGCGCTGCGGCTCATCGGCACCGACAGCCTGGGGCGCATGGATGTGAAGGGGCTGGCCGAGGCGGTGCTGCAGGATCGCCGGCGGGGCGTGGTCCCGATCCTGATCTCGGCAACGGCCGGCACCACGGGGGCGGGCATGGTCGATCCGCTCTCAGCCTGCGCGGACATCGCAAGCGAGCATGCGCTCTGGTACCACGTCGACGCCGCATGGGGCGGGGCGGCGCTGTGCTCCGAGCGGCTGCGCGGGGAGCTCGCGGGCATCGAGCTCGCCGACTCGGTGACGATCGATGCGCACAAGTGGCTCGCCACGACCATGGGCTGCGGCATGTTGATCACCCGGCATCCGAAAGTCCTGAGCGATGCCTTCCAGGTGGGCGCCGATTTCATGCCATCCACCGCCTCGAGCATCGATCCGTACCTGAACACCCTGCAATGGTCGCGGCGCTTCATGGGCTTGAGGCTGTTCCTGTCGCTCGCCGCGGCCGGGTGGAGCGGCTATGCCGCGCACCTCGAGCGCGCGGTGGCGGTGATCGAGCGGATCAAGGAAAGACTCATCGTCCTCGGCTGGTCGGTCGCCAATGACTCAAGGCTGGCCGTGCTGTGCGTGGTGCCGCCGCAGGGCTCGGCGCCCGTCCGGGAGATCGCCCGCAGGGTCCTCGCCTCTGGCCGAGCGTGGGTCGCGGTCACAACGTACGTCGGACGGGAGGTGGTCCGCATCTGCGCGACGCACGGGGAGACATCGCTCGAGGATGTCGAGGAACTCGTAGCGGGGCTCGAAGCGGCGCGCGGCGCGGGCAGTTAGACAGAACACACAGGGCCGCAAGCGCGTGCCGACCGGCGCTCGTGCCTAGGTGAGGCGAGTGATGCTCTCGAGCATCGCCTCCATGGAGGCGATCGATTGGAAGTTCTCCGGGGTGATCGCTTGCTGAGGGATGGTGAGGTTGAACTCCGCCTCGATGGCGAGCATCAGGCTCACCATCTTGATCGAGCTGATGCCGAGCTCCGAGAGGCGCACATCGATCGGCAGCGGCCGGCTCGCGGCGGGCGCGCCGAGGATCTGCCTCACGAGGGCGAGCAGCCGCTCGCGGGGCGTACGGAGTGCGGTGCAATCTGCGTCGGCTTCGCTGGTACTCATGCTCCACACCATCGTACCGGTACGGAAATGCTCGCCCGGCGCCGGCCTCTCATTTCCGCCAGCACGCCGAGCCAATTTCGGTAGATCGCAATCGCCGCGGGGCGCCAGCGGGCGTGCACCGCCTTCACGAGCGCCTCGGTCGGGAATTCCGCCATGAGAGCCGGATCCCGCCGCCGCTCTGCGCGTTCCCGAAAGGCTGTCAGGGGAACCCATGCGTCCTGTGCGAAGTATGCCTGAGGCAATCCGGGCCAGACAGTCTGCTCCCCTCGCAGGAAGCGGCCGACGTCGCGGCGGTATTCCTTGAGGAGCGTCGTCTCCTCGTACTCCGGGTGGCCCTGAAATCCTACCAACAGGCTGCGGCCGGCGTGGACGAAGAGGTCCGCGCCGCTTTCGGGCGAGGCGCTGAGGATCTCGAATCCGGCGGCGCGCAGCGGCTCAATGGGCAGGTCGTTCCAGCGGGAGTGGGGTGTCAGGAGTGGGTGCCCGACGTCCTGCAGCAATCGATGTCCGGCCAGATGAGCGTGGGCGAAGACCCCGAAGCGCTTCTCGGGCAGGCGATGGCGGCGGACCCCGTGCAGAGCTTGCGCGGCCAGATGCGCCGCGAGGCAGGACCAGATGCTCGAGGCGGTATGCCGCTGTGCCCACTCGAGCAGTTGGCACATCCGGCTCCAATACGGCTCATCCTCCAGGGCCGGCGCCCGTGGCTCGAGGCCGGTGACGATCAGCGCATCCGGCGGGTCGGCCAGTGCCCTCTCGAGCGTGAAGTAGCGTCCCGCCATGCGCGCGCGCGTCTCGGGCTCCCGCAGCACCTCGGTCAGGCAGACCAGGCGCAGGCGCACCTCGCGCGCGCCGGCCGCCGCGGCAAGCAGGCCGCAGAACTGGCTTTCCGTTGCCTCGAGGGCCGGATCGGGCATATTGTTCACGAGCGCGACCACGATCGCGCTGTCGGTGGCGCGCCGGGGTGTGCCGCGGTGTTCGATCGTGAGCGGCATGGGCTGTGGAAGCTCCGTGACGGCAATCCCGGTCCGGCAGGCTGCGATGCGCCTATACTATGCTCCGAACAGAACTAAAACCTAGAGCGGAGTCTCTACTTAAGAAATGCGCATGTCATCCCACGGGGTCCGGCCACGCCGGATGGGGAGCCATTAACGTGAACGACTCATCCGCCTTGCCCGCCGCCGGTCAGTGTTGCGGGATTGTTGAGGCAACCCTGCTCGACAGGGCCGCGGCTGCCGCCGACGTCGCCGCCCAGCATGCGGCCGAGGTCGACGCCGCATCACGGTTTCCGGCGGAGGCGTTCGCGGCCATCAAGGAGCACCGGCTTCTCGGCATGCTCGTGCCGCGCACTCTCGGGGGCGAAGGGGCTTCGGTGAGCGAAGTGTCCGATGTCTGCTACCGACTGGCTCGGGCATGCTCCTCCACCGGCATGATCTTCGCGATGCACCAGGTGAAGGTGGCCTGTCTGGTGCGACACGCGCAGGGCGGCGCCCTCGAGAGGCTGCTGCGGCGCCTGTCTAGCGAGCAGCTGCTGCTCGCTTCCTCCACGACGGAGGGGCAGGGCGGGGGCAATGTCCGCTCGAGCGAGGCTGCGGTCGAATACCGCGATGAGCGGATCAGCCTGCAGCGTCAGGCGAGCGTGATTTCCTACGGCGCAGCGGCCGACGGGATCGTGACGACCGCCCGCAGGTCAGCCGATGCCGCGCCTTCCGATCAAGTGCTGATCGCCTTTCTCAAGGAGGATTACGACCTCACGCCGATTCAGGGCTGGAACACGCTCGGCATGCGAGGCACCTGCAGCGAGGGGTACACCCTGCGCGCGAGCGGCACACGCGAGCAGATCCTGCCGGAGCCGTACGAGTCGATCCACGCGCGTACCATGGTGCCGTTCGCCCACCTCCTCTGGGGAGCGGTGTGGGCGGGGATTGCCGCGGGCGCCACGGCGCGCGCGCAGGCCTTCGTGCGCCAGACCTCGCGCAAGAGCGGCGGACAGCTGCCACCGGGGGCGGCGCAGCTCGCCAAGGCGCTGTCGACGCTGGCAACCCTGCGCGGCCTGCTGGCCAACTCGGTGCGCGCCTACGAGAGCCGCATGGATGATCCGGCCGCGCTCGGCGCGCTCGACTTCCAGGCGCAGATCACGCTCACCAAGGTCGAGGCCTCCGAGCTCGCCGTGGCCACGGTGCTCACCGCGCTGCGGGTTTGCGGCCTGGCGGGCTACCGCTGCGATGGCGAGTTCAGCGTCGAGCGGCACCTGCGCGATGTGCTCTCATCGCCTCTGATGATCAACAACGACCGCATTCTCGCGAGTATCGCCGGCACGTCCCTGGTGGTGCCGGTTGCCGCCCGAGTGAGCGATTGAGTCCGAGGGGGTCGATCGATGTCTGCCGAACCGAAGTCGGCCGCCGCCCTGGCGCAGACCGCGGCGCCAAGCGAAGCGAGCCGCGCGGACGATCCCGAGGCGCCCGTGCGACGCGCCTTGTTTCAACTCCTCGGAGTCGACGGTGTCTATGCCCGCAGCGCGCTCTACCAGGACGTGCTGCATCGTCTCGATGAGCTGCTCACGCGCGAGTGCGATCCGCGCGCGGAGGTGCTGCGTTTTCCACCCGTCATGAGCCGCGCACAGCTCGAGAGGTCCGGATACCTCAAGAGCTTTCCGAACCTTCTCGGCTGCGTCTGCGCGCTGCACGGCAGCGAGGCGCAGATCCGGGCGGCGGCGGACGCTCATGAGTCGGGCGGGGACTGGACGGGCTCGCTCGCGGCTTCCGACCTCGTGCTCTCGCCGGCCGCCTGCTATCCGCTCTACCCGCTTGCAGCCGCCCGGGGGCCGCTGCCCGAGGACGGCTGGATCTTCGACGTCGCCGCGGACTGCTTCCGGCACGAGCCCTCGCGCTCGCTCGATCGGCTGCAGTCCTTCCGCATGCGAGAGTTCGTGCGCATCGGCTCGCCCGAGGCGATTCAGACCTTCCGCGATCAATGGATGGCCCGCGCCCGGGCTCTCGCGCAGGAGCTCGGGCTGCCCTGTCAGATCGATGTGGCGAGCGATCCGTTCTTCGGACGCGTCGGTCAGGTGATGGCCGTGAGCCAGCGACAGCAGTCGCTGAAGTTCGAGCTGCTGGTGCCGTACCGCGGCGGCGCGACCCCGACCGCATGCATGAGCTTCAACTATCACCGCGATCATTTCGGTCTCGCCTGGGATCTGCGCGATACGCGCGGGGAGGCGGCGCATACCGGCTGCGTCGCCTTCGGGATGGACCGGATCGTGGTGGCGCTCTTCTGCATCCACGGCCTGGATCCATTGCGCTGGCCGACCTCGACCAAGCTCGCGCTCGGCCTGTAGAGCGGCGCGCCGCGATGCCCCTTGATGCGCACGTCAGGCGATTTCTCGACAGGCTGGCCGCCGCGACGCCGCGCAGCATCGGCTCGCTCGACATCGGACAGCGCCGAGCATCTCTGGAGCAGCTCTTGAGCCTTGGAGGCGAGCCGGAGAGGGTCGCGAGCGTGGCGGAGCGGGAGATTGGCGGGCCCGGAGGAACGCTTCGCACGAGGATATACACGCCGCGCGACGCTGACCGTTCCGTTCTTCCGGGACTCGTCTACTTTCACGGCGGAGGTCTGGTGGCCGGGAGCCTCGACACTCATGATGGCATCTGCCGCTCGCTCGCCAACGCGAGCGGCGCCCGTCTCGTGTCGGTGGACTACCGGCTCGCCCCCGAGGCCCGCTTCCCGGCGGCGCTCGAGGATGCGTGCGCGGCGACGCGGTGGACGGCCGCTCATGCGGTGGAGCTCGGTATCGATCCGGGCAGACTGGGCATCTGCGGCGATTCCGCCGGCGCCACTCTGGCGGCGGTCGCCTGTCGGGCGATCCAGGCGGAAGGCTCTGTCAAGCTCACGTTTCAGTTCCTGCTTTGTCCGATTCTCGACTACGCCGCCGAGACCGAATCGCGGCGCGCTTTTGCGGCCGGCTATCTGCTCGATCGGGAGACTCTCGCCCATGATCTCGCCCATTACCTCGGCCCGTGCGCGGATCCGGCCGATCCCAGGGTCTCTCCGCTTCGCGCTCCTACCCTCGAGGGGTTGCCGCCGACCTGCATCCATACGGCTGAGTGCGACCCGCTACGAGACGAAGGGGAGCGATATGCCGAGCGTCTCGGACGGGCAGGGGTGAGGGTGAGCCACCGCTGCCACCCCGGCATGGTCCACTTGTTTTACGGACTCGGCGGGGTGATCCCACAGGCCCGTACGGCCTATGGCGCGATGGGCACGGATATACGGGCCCTGATGCACTGAGAGCATTGCCATGGTGCAAACGCCCGATTTCCTGACCGAGCAGCGGGCCCGCTTCGAAGGGGTTCTGCGGGAGCTCTACGCCGCCCGGGCGGCGGGGGCGCTTGAGCGGCTTTGCGACCTGTTCTGCGCCGAGGCGGTGTTCAAAATCTCCGGCTCCAGCGACGGCAAGCCGATTGCCATCGCTGCACGGGGGAGCGGCGAGATACGGTCCTGGCTGACGGTGCTCGTCAAGGCCTTCCGCTTCGCGCACTACGAGATTGTGTCAATCGTCATCGATGGGTCGAAGGCAGCGGTGCACTGGCGGGCGGACATTCACTCGCGGATCACGGGGCTGAGTGTCCCGACTCAGCTGGTCGATCTCATCGAGGAACGCGAGGGACACATTGTCTCGTACGTGGAGGTGTTCGTGCCGGCTTGATGCGGTACGGAAAGCAGTGCTGTCGCCAGGCGGCGACTCCGCTAAGATCTGCGAAAGAATGAACGCCAATGCCATCGAGGGGGCGGTTGCCGCGGCCGCCGGCTCCCAGATGCCACTTTATTTTCGGTCCGGAGAGCGCGGCTTGTTCGGGTGGCTGCACCGGTCCTCGCAGGTCCCCTGCTCGCAGTGGGGGGCTGTTCTGTGCAAGCCCTTCGGCTACGAGGCATTGTGCGGCCACAGGAGCCTGCGCGCCTTCGCCGCGGCTACCGCCGATCTGGGCATCCCGGCCCTTCGCTTCGATTATCTGGGCACCGGTGATTCGGACGATATCGACCCGAATGCCGATCAGATCGAGGTCTGGACGCAGGACATTGCCCACGCGGTCGCGGAGTTGCGCCGGCGCACCGGCGTCAGCCGCGTATGCCTGATGGGGTTCAGGCTCGGGGCGCTGCTCGCGATCCGGGCGGCCAGACAGTGCGAGGCGCACGCACTGGCGCTCGTCGCTCCCGTGCTGAGCGGCCGCCGCTATTTGCGGGAGGTCCGCACCCTGGAACTGGCGGCTTGCGCCGCCGAGGCTGCCTTGTCGGCGCGCCAGCCGAGCAGTCGATCCTCTGCCTCGAATCGGCGTGCCATGGAGGTGAATGGCTATCCTCTCTCGGACGCGACCCTCTCGAGCCTGCCGCGGACCGACGGATCGGTGACGGACCTTGCAGGCCTCGCGAGCCTGCTGGTGATCGACCGCAGCGACTTGCCCGTGGCACGCGACTGGGCCGCGGCAGCACGGGCGAGCGGCGTGCCCACCGAGTATCGGGTGCTGTCGGGGTTTGTCGAGATGCTGATGACGGCGCCGCAGTTCGCGAAACCGGCGAGGGAAATGCTGCAGGCAACGCGCGAGTGGCTTTCGAGGCATTGCGTGTCCCGTACCGACGCGAGGGGAACGAGCGGCCTCGCAACAGGTGATGTCGCCGGCGACCCCTCGACCGAGGGGCAGCTGCTGCTGCCGGGCCACGATGACTCGCCGCGCGCCTTGCTCAGGGAGCGCCCGGTGGTCATGGATGCCGATAGTCTCCTTTTCGGCATCGTCACCGAGCCGCGCCAGGACGAGCCTCGCCGCCGCGCGGTGATCCTTCTTAACGTCGGAGCGGACTATCACATCGGCGCAAGCCGCATGTACGTCTCCCTGGCCCGGCGTTGGGCGCGCAGCGGCTATTACGTGCTGCGACTGGATCTGGCGGGCCTGGGCGACAGCGACGCCCGGCGGGGCCGGCCCGACAATCAGGTGTTTCCACCCGATGCGCTCGAGGACATCCGCGCGGCGGTCGAATTCATGCGCTCGCGCTACCGGATCCGCGAGGTCACGCTCGGGGGCCTTTGCTCGGGGGCCTATCATGCGCTGCGCGCCGCGGCCGCGGGACTGCCGCTCGATCGTCTGCTCATGGTCAACCCACAGAACTACTACTGGGAGGAAGGCATGAGCCTCGAGGGGTTGCAACTGGCGGAGGTCGTTCGCAACCCGGTGATTTACCGCGAGAGGATCTTCTCCGCGGCCGCATGGAGGAGATTTCTGACGGGCCGGGTGAACGTCTGGCGCATCGTCAAGATCTACTACCAGCGACCGTTGCTCGCGCTCGAGTCGTGGCTGCGCGACTGCGCCCGGTCGCTCGGGATCGGTCTTCGCCGCGACCTCGCACGAGAGCTGCAAGGCATCGTTGCACGCGGCGTGCGCGTGGTGTTCGTCTTTGCGCGGGACGAGCCCGGCATCGAGCTGCTGAAAATTGAGGCCGGATCGATGGTCAAGCGACTGGGTGAGGGCTGCCGCATCCGCATCATAGACAGTGCCGATCACACCTTCAGCCGCAGCGGTCCCAGGCAGGTACTGGAGAGCGTTCTGAGCGAGGAGTTGTTCGCGCCTCGCCTGCCGCAACCGCCTGAAGTGGTCCTTACCCGGCAGCAGAGCTCATAGACGTGGACCGATCAGCGCGGCGCATTCTGCGCGCACCTGCAGAAGATCGTGCGCGCGAGGACGCTCGCGGCGGAAATTGGCGCCGCCCGGCCGCCTACCTGACGGATTTCCTGCCGGCTATCCTTGAGGCGCCCGGCGCAATGGCGTGATTCCCATCTCTGCCGCCGGCACAAGGCAGGCGTAGAGCGAGCTCACCGAGCCCCTGAGGTCGTGCATCGCTTCCACGCGCGCCCGGCCCACCCTGCCCATCCGCTCGAGAACGACCGCATCCGCCCTCAATGCGCTGCGCAGCGCCGCCTCAAGCGCCTGCGGCGACGCAGCGGGGATGATCCAACCGCACTGCTCGTCGAGGAGTTCGGGGATGCCGGCGATATAGGTGGAGATGACCGGCCGCTGCAGAGCGAGAGCCTCCATTATTACGATTGGCAGACCTTCCGCAAGGCTCGGCAGCAGCAGCGCTCGGCAGCCGCCGATGGTGTTGCGCACTTCGTCGTTGGCCTTCCAGCCCCTTAACTCGATGAAATCCTCAACCGCGAATCTGGCGATCTCCGCCTCGATCTCGCGATGGCTTTCGCCGCCGCCGATCAGGATCACCTTGAGCCCCGGAAACTCCCCCTTGAGCGCTGCGACCGCTCTCGGGATGAGCAGTTGCCCCTTCTGCGGGCAAAGCCGCCCGACGCACACGATTGTTGCGCTGTCGCTGCCCGGGTGCGTGTCGAGCCGAAATTCATCCAACATCAAACCGCAGCGGATGACGCGGATCTTCTCCCAGTGCTTCATGCTCGTGAGCAAAATGAGCTGCGCCCTGCAAAAATTGGAAATGGCCACGACGAAAGCGGCGTTCTTGATCTTCAGCTCCAAGGCGCAGCGCCCCGCATCCACGAATTCGTCCGGGCCGTGAGCGGTGAAGCTGTAACCCACGCCGCCGCAAATGCGACTGAGCAATGCGATGGCCGATGCGTTGGTGGAAAAATGCACATGCAGGTGTCGAATGCCATCGGTCTTGGCCCGTTGACGCAGATATACCGCCTGGATCAGGTACGCGGCATTCTTGACAATCGCGCCGCCGCCACATCGGGCAAGCCTGATGCAGGTCGCGATACCGCGGGCCAATCCGAGCGGGTTGACCAGGACCTCTTTGACGAGAGCCGCAAAGAGCCCGGTCGCGTTGCCGGTCAGTAGATAGTTGGTGCGACCCGCCTCCTCGATGTCGAGGGGATCCACGAGCTGCTCCGACCATCTTCGGCCGGCATAACGAACGACCTCAAGCCCCAATGTCTCGAGCGCCTCGATCTCCCTGCGGATGAAGGTCGTGCTCGTCATCGGGTAGGTGTTCATCAGGTAGCCTATTCTCATGATGAGTTCCGGCGGATCAACCGAGCCTCTTGCCTGCGGCGCGCCCCAGGTCGATGATACGAATGGTGTCGAGCGACAATGCCGGCGGCAACACCTCGCTTTCCAGTGAGCCACTCAGCACTAGATCACGAAAATGTCGCAGCATGGGAGCATAGGGATTGGCGCCGTAAGAGTGATATTCCGTCCTGTTCGCCGACAAGGCGAGTCTCAGCCGGCGCAACATCCTCGATCTTCGCAGGCGCAACGTCATCCGTTGCCTGCGGCTCGTCGTCGTGCCGGGCGCCGGATGCGTCGGTGCCGGAGCCGCTCTTTTCACCGCAATCGCTTCGCTGCCCAACAATGGTGCCGCCAGCCGCAGCGTGCCTTCCGAGCACGCGGCAACAGCGCAGTTGGACATCAGCGTCACAAGCGACATTGACAGCTGGGAGTGGCCTCCGCGTTGGTGAAGAAGCTGTAGCGAGGCATGCAGGTCCACTCCTGCGTCGCCCATCAAGAGCGCGGCATCGACGTTGCTCACCGGTCCGAGCAGCTTCAAGGCGAGGGAAATGAGGTAGCCTCCCCGATCGAGCAGAGCGCCCCCCCCTTGCGCGGCGAACAGGCGCGGAAGGGCGGCGGCGGTGGTGGGATAGCCGAAGTCGCAATACAAGTGCAGCGGCTGGCCGAGCTCCGGCGAGCTCGCCAGCTCGACAAAGCGCCGGTGGGACGGGAGCATGTGTGTCCAGATCGCCTCCATGAATAGCCGGCGGGATTGACGCGCCGCCAGCAGGACCTTCTCTCCTTCTTGCGCGGTGACGGCGAACGGCTTCTCGCACAGGACGGCCTTGCCCGCGGTCAACGCGGCGATGGATGTTCGTGCGTGGTCGACCGTCCGATTGGCAATGTAGATTGCGTCGATGGATTTGTCCTCGAGCATCGTCTGCAGGCTGTCGTGGGCATTGGCGATACCGAAGGCTTGGGCGAATTGGCGGCTTCTTTGGCGGGAATGTGACGCGACGGCGACCACTTCCACCTCGGAAGTGTCATCAAAGGCGGGCAGGATCGTCGCCGCCATCAGGCCGGTGCCCACTAGACCGAATCGAAGCATCTTCAGAGCGATTGTCTTGGCCGGATCGGCTGTTCTTCAGCCGGCCCGCGCCCATGGCATTGGCTCGATGGGCGGGCAACCGGTCTGCATGATGCTGACGCCCGAGATATCCTCGGCATTCTGAATGGCCAGTGTGATTTCATTGAGGTGGAGCGCCAAATGTGAATTCAATCGGGGCTGTCTGTGCTCTGCCGAGGCTGCGAGCAACTCGGCCGGACCAAGTGCGAAATTCATGGCTGCCGCGCCCCTGCGCCGCACTTTCTGCTGAGTCGGGCCGATAATACGCACGCGCTTGGCGATGGGGCTGTTGACGAGCTTGCGTCTGATCGCATAGCGCCGTCGCAACCGGACTGCGGCGTTGTTGTCCCAGCATTCGCCGACTTCAAGCGAGCCCTTTTCGCCGACGACCAGAATTTTGTGGTTGTGCGGGGCAATGATACTGCAAGTCAGTCTTGCAACGACGTTGGACGCGAAAAACAATGTCGCACAGGAAAAATCCGGTGCGGTGCGGGAGCCGTCGCCAATTTTGTCCTGCAGAAGGTTGGCCGAGGCGGCGATGACTTTTTGAACCGGGCCGAACATGGCGATCAGCCAGGTGAGGTAGTAGCCGGCGTGCTCCAGAGTACAGCCGATGGAGAACTCATTGCGATAGGGCCAGGGGGCGCCGGATTCGCTTTGCCAGTGGCGGTATGGCGCTTGCGCAACGTAGCCGTCGTCGAGTTCGGCGTAGACCAGATGGGGTTTGCCGATCCTGTTCTCGCGTAGCGCCAGCCAGAGCGTTTGGGCCGTCTCGCCAAGCAGGCTGCATGGCGCGGATGCCAAGAGGAGGTCTTGCTTTTTCGCCAGCGCATGCAAAGCGTAGGCGGCGTCCATGTCCAATGCGAGTGGCTTTTCGGAATAGACGTGTTTGCCGGCTTGAAGGCAGCGCATGCTGACCTGATGATGAGACTCCGGATTGGTCAGGTTCAAGATGAGACTGACTGCGCGATAGCGGGCATCCAGCAATTCATCGAGGCTGTTCGCAGCAGGCACTCGCCAATACGTGCAGAATGCGCGCAGGCGCTCGGCGTCGATGTCGAACGCCGCGGCAACCCTGATTTCGGGAAATGACTGGAGCGACCGCATGTAGAGGTCGGCGACATATCCGGTTCCGACGATGGCAATTTCGTGCAAGTCACTGTCTCCGCCGGCCATCACCCACGGCCGGACGGCGCGGGCGGTGAGTTACGGTCGGCGTAAGGATCTCGGTCGGCTTTCAGGGAAATTCAGCAATATTGTGTACTTGCACAAAATGTTACCACATCAGCACGACGGTCCGCAGTCCGGGAAGTCCGCGGCAGAGGGAAGCGGACCGTGAGACGCCGATCGATGTCTTGGCAATGAAAGCCCGGGGGCGCAGCTGAGCGGGCGCGAGCGCCATGCCCGTCCGGTGCCGGCTTGCGCAGTCCTCTGCGCCTTGGTGATGGCGGATCTTGCCGAGGCGGCTGCCCTGGTCGTGTGCTGCTCACGGTGCAGCTCATTTCAGAGCGATGCGCCCGGGCGCAAGGCCGGTCGGTTGTGTGAGCTCTTGCGCGGCGGCAGAGCCGGCGAAGGGGGGCGGCGCACGGCACCCGGACTGAGGCGATGCACTGCTGCTACGACACGGCAATTGCGCAATGTCCGCACGGCAGTTGCCATCGACCGGGAGGCGTCGGCGCCGACCCCGCTTTGCCCGCAGCGCTGCGATACTTGTGTGTGGCGTTAGCAGAGGTCAGGATTGTGTGGGCAAATCGCCGGCGAGCGCACGTCGGTGGCGCGGATTCCGGTAAACGCTTGGCGACGGCCCATTCTCTCGATTCTCCGCCCTGTGTCCTCGGCGGCGGTCATGGCCGGACCGGAATGCATCATCGAGGGGTGTTCACCCGAGAGGCGGCGAGTCCCGACGGCAGCTGCCTGCTCGCCGGCAATGCTGCGGTGCAATGCCCTTATGGGTTTCGGGGAGAAAGTCCGCGAACGGCCGGAACGAGGCGATTGCGGGGCCGCAGCACGCTGTGCCTGAGGAAATCACGAAAGAAATGCGGAATAGCGGTTGCGGCCCGACCGAGCGCGACACGTTTGAGCAAGCCGACGGGGTAGGCGAGAACGACGAGCAGATCAATGAGAATCGCGCGCCGGATCCCGAAGGCGACGGCAAAGTACCGGCGTCTGGATTCGAACCAGTACGCCGGCAGGCGCCTGGGACGGCTCGTGCGCTCCGTCACTCCGGTGCTGTGGCCGATGATATGCATCACGCGGCTCTCCGGCACGTACCAGGTGGGGAAGCCGGCGGCAAGGGCTCTGCGGCAGAAGTCGGTCTCCTCGAAGTACAGGAAGTAGTTTTCATCGAGCCCTCCGATCGCATCAAACACCCTCGATCGGATCATCATCGAGGCGCCGCAAATCCAGTCCACGGGCTGCTGCGCCCGGCTCATGTGCCGTGCCACCTCCCATCTGTCGAGCAGCCGCGATATGACCCCAATCTGCAGGGCGCCGCAGAGCTCGCTCGCGATCGACGGAAATCGAAAGGCGATAGGCCAGTCGCTGCCGTCGAGATTCTCGAAGCTGCTGCCGGCGATCCCCACGGTCGGGTGCGCTTCCAGGAAGCTCACCAACGTCTGGATGGCGCCAGGTCTCACCTGGGCGTCGGGATTGAGCAGATGGATGTAATCGGGCGCATCGTCCTCGAACGCCTTGCGAATGCCGAGGTTGTTGCCATACGCGAATCCACCGTTTGTGGGCGCGAGGATCGGCGTCACCCACGATCCCCAGCCGTTCTCCTCGATGGCCTGCAAGAGATGCGGGTAGTCGCCGGAGGCGTTATCAACCACGATCAGGCGGATGGCGATACTCGCGGCCGAGCGGTCCGCATCTACCGATCGCAGGCTCTCGATCGTGAGCGGCGCCGATCGATAGCTGACGATGATGACCGTGACATTCACGTTGCGCATGCAGTTTGACGGAGGCTAGCGTTTCGAGCGAACCCATTTCGATTGCGGCTTGACAAGGAATCGCAGGTAAAGTGGTATCTTGCAGACGGCGTAAATCGACGCCAGGGCGAGGTCTTTGCCCGAGATCGTTCGGCGGCCGAAGCATTGCCAGGACAGCATGACGGCGGCGGCGAAGAATAGCATCGACGCCGTTGCGATCGAGAATGGCAGGGGTTCGCGCGCGAGCATCGCGAGCGGCACGGACACGGTCCAACTGCCCGCAATCAACATACCCAGCAGGGCGAGCGGCGGTACGCAAAGGTCGAGAGCCATCGCACCGAGGGCCAAGTCGTGGCGGCTGGTTGATTCGAGCAGCAATCTCGGCACTTCGACGAGGATTGAGCGCAAGTGTCCGTGTTCCCATCGCGTGCGCTGGCTGCGAACGGCGTCGATCGACGTCGGGAAGCTGCTGCTGACCGCGGCGTGGGCGCAGAACAGGGGCGGGCAGCCGCGCCGGGCGAGCTCAAGGCCGAGTTTCAGGTCCTCGACGATGTGGCCCGTGGCCAGGGGCGCCGTGCGGATGCAGGCCCAGGGGAAGGCCATGCCGGTGCCCATGAGCTGACAGGGGAACCCCATGCGGCGAAGCCCGAGCGGTCTCACGTGGTTCTTTATGAGCCATGCAAACTCGGCAATGCGCATCCTCAGCGCGGCGCCTTCGGGCGCACGCATCCGATAGAGGGATTGGACCGGGCGCCCCGAGGCCTGGGCCGCGGCAGCGAGCATTGCGATGGATCCCGATTGCACCAGGCAATCGGCGTCGATGATGATGAGGACATCGGGGGCGTCCTTCTCGAGGTGGCGTACTCCGTAATCCAGGGCATATCCCTTGCCGCGAAGCTGCCTGTTGTGCCGCGCTATCACTTCCGCGCCTTCGCCGTGCGCGATCTTCTCCGTCTGGTCCGAGCAATTGTCGGCCACGACCAACAGGCGGTCGCAGGGTCCCAGTTGCGCAGCGATCGATTTGAGGGTGCCGGCAATCGTGGTCTCTTCGTCATGCGCGGGGATCAAGACGGCGATGCGTCGTGGTCGATTTGCGCCGGCCATCGGCGGGATATCGCCGCTCAGGCACGCTGCCGCCACCTCCACGAGCAAGACCATGCACGGAATCAGCAACAGCACGCACAGCAAGGCGAGGATGATGGCGCTCATTGCCGCGCCAGCCTCAGGTCCGCCTCGGCTTGATCACGGCGGGTACGCCTACTGCGATCGAGCCATCGGGTACGTTGGTGATGACGACCGCGTTTGCGCCGATCAGCACGTTGTTGCCAATCCTGATGTGCCCGAGGAGCTTCGCTCCGGTGCCGATATCCACGTTATCTCCCACAGTCGGCGCTCCCGGATCGTCTACACGCTGAAGACCGACGACGACGCCATTGCGAATGCGGCAGTTGTCGCCGAACTTGGCGTAGCCGCTGATCACGATGCCTCCGAAGTGATCGATGATGAAATTTCGCCCGATCTCGACCTCGCAGGGCAGCTCGATTCCCGTGACGATCTGGACGAGCTTGAACAGAAGCCTGTATACAAGCGAAAGACACTTGCGCAGGGGTGCAGGCCGGACCCGGTATCGCCAGCGCCCGAAGCGGTAGATGAGAAGAGCCCAGAAGCCCTGTGCCGCCCAATCGCCGCCATGGGCCTTGAGGTCGCCGCGAATGTTATCAAACATAAATGAGGGGGGTGGCCTTGCGAATTTTCGCCATGAGACCCGCCGGCCTCATGAACTCTGCGGGTCCGTGCACGGTGAAGCTGTGCGGTGCTCCGCCATGGGCATGCACGGGCAGGGCCGCTTGCGGCGAATTGGCGCCGAAGTGAGCATGCACTCGCTCGATGGCGCAAACGCGCAGCCGGGGGGGATTCGGCAGGCGTCCGCGAGGTGGGCGGCGCGGCGGCTGATCCCATACGCGCAGCGCCGTACGTTTCACCGCCGGTCCCTGCCGTTGCAATGCCTGGATTTGGCGGCCGAGGAAGCGGTGACTGACTTTGGGGTAGTCGTTGATGGGAGAGGCGATCTTCAACGGAAATCTTACTTGTATTCGATGATGAGCGATCCGACTCCCCGTACCCGGTCCCAATTGAATTTGATCTGGCCGAGCGTTTCGGGGAACTTGCTCAAGACCAGGGCGCCGGCGTGCAGCCAGTGGCGCGCCGTCGGCCGTCCGTTCTTCGTGGCGAGCCGGATCACCTGCAGGGGGTAGACGAGCAGGGTCAACAGGGCCCAGGGACCGGTCAGCAGAGCGCCGCACAGAGCGATGAGCGGTATGCACAGGCCCCAGAGCCATGTGCGCCGCGATTCGCGCACCCAGTGCCGCTCGGGCGGCCTGCCGTGCAGGTGAGCGCCCTGAGCATAAGCGTACCCACCGCGGGTCATGCGCGTCCACCACTGGGAGAATCGATACAGAGCGGCATCGTGCAGGGTCATCTCCGAGTCGATGTGCCAGATCCGCCAGCCCGCTCTGCGCAGCCGGACGCACAGCTCGGGCTCCTCTCCGCAAATCAATCCCGGATGGAAGCCGTTCGCCTGGCGAAAGGCATCGACGCGCATTACCGCATCCCCGCCGCACGCGGTCGTTTCTCCCAGGGGAAACGAGCTCCACTCCATATCGCAAAGGAGGTTGTAGACGGACCTCTCTGGATATCGCTCGCGCCGCCGTCCCCAGACCGCCGCGGTTTGTGGATGCCGCTCCAGGAAGTCTATGGCAGCCGTCAACCAGCCGGGAACGACCTCACAATCTCCGTCTACAAAGAAGACGTATTCGAGGTCCGGATGCAGCTCGAGCAGCTTGCGAAAGCCGGCATTCCTCGCCCGCGCGGCGGTAAACGGAATCTTCGGATCGAGCTCCACCACGCTCGCGCCGCGGGCAAGGCTCGTTGCAACGGACTCGTCGACGGACCCCGAATCGACGTATACGGTCCAGCTCATCAGCCCATGGACGGACTCGAGGCAGCGCTTCAGGCGCTCGCCCTCATTTCTGCCAATGACGACGATCCCGAGAGTGCCGGGCACGGACTCAACCCTCCCCGCTTCCGAGCCGTGACGCTCCGCCCGGCTGGGAGGCTGTTGCGCCGCCCCCGGGGAGGCGTCTCGCCCGCTGGTCAGCTCGTTGATCACGGGTAACCGAATAGCGACTGCGTCTCACTTTATCAATGAAGCGGCACTCTTCCAAGGCCCGGCGCCCCGCGGACGACCTGCCGGCGCCTTGCTGCCCCAATCGCAGCGGGCGGACACCGGCCGCGATTGCGCCCCCCCTGCCGATTATGCGTCCGCGCCGCGGCGGCCGCGCAGTATAATGCACTGCAGGCACAGGGCTGAACCGACCGTCTTCGAGCGCCGTGATGACCTTCAAATTACCGGAATCTCCAAGTTGCGGTCCTGTGAATCCCACGCCCCGGCGTCGATTCGGATCGGTGCCCGGCATGGTGAGCGGGGATCGGCGGGCGGTGGCGGCGAGGCTGCACACGGCACCGCCCGCACGGGGCGGGGAAGGGGGGGAGTGCCCGGGGCTCGCGCAGGCCTCGCCGGGTCTTGTAGCGACCCGCTCGATACCGCCCGGACGCCCCGCGGCATAGGACCGCCGTAAGCTGTCTGTGTCGCAACGAGCGGTTGCTGTCTTAGTCGTTGCAACCACGCCGTGGCCGATTGCGGCGCGCGTGGCGGTGCGGCTCGTCTCGCATGGCTGTGAAGTGTTCGCACTTTGCCCTCAGGGCCACGTGCTGACTCACGTTTCCGGATTGCAGCGACTCTACCGGTATGCGACTCGCGACACCACGGCACAGCTTGCAGCCACGATTGAAGAGGTGCGCCCGCGGATTGTCCTTCCCTGCGATGATCGGGCTGTGTGGCAGCTGCATGACCTGTATGAGCGGGCGCCGCGCTGGCGCGCCCTGATCGAGGCATCGTTGGGCGCCTCGCGGCATTTCCCCACCGTACGCAGCCGCAGCAAGCTCATGGAGACCGCCCGATCGCTGGGTTTGCGGGTGCCGCAGACCCGCCTCGTCGGCGAGCCGTCGCAGATCCGCTCGTGGTTCGAGAATGACCCCGGCCCGGCAGTCATGAAGTTCGACGGTACCTGGGGCGGGCGGGGTGTGGAATTCGTGGGCTCGGCGGAGCACGCGGTGGCCACCTGGCGACGATTTACCCGCGCCCAGTCCTTCAGTGTGGCTTGGAAACATCGCGTGATCAACGGTGATCCGCTCGCGTTCTGGCAAGGTGCGCAGCGACTGGGTCGGTCCGTCTCGCTGCAGACGTTCGTTCCGGGTGAGCCGGCGAATGTCATGGTCGCCTGCTGGCGGGGTGAGGTTCTCGGCGCAGTCAGCGTAAGAGCGGTGTGCACCCAGGGCTCGACGGGTGCCTGCACCATCGTCCAGCTCTGCAAGGACGAGGAAATGACCCGCGCAGCGGTCAGCTTGGCCGCGGAGCTGGGGCTCTCAGGCTTCTTCGGCCTGGATTATGTCATCGAGGCGGGCACCGGCAGGGCGCATCTGATCGAGCTCAATCCCCGCTGCACCCAACTGGGTCATTTGGTCCTGCCCGGGCAGGGGGATCTCATCGGAATGCTCTGTGCCAAGCTGGGCGCTTCCGGCGGCGCGCAGCGTGATGCGCCGATTACCGCCGATATGATAGCCCTGTTCCCGCAAGCGCTCGCATGGAATCCGGACAGCCCGCACCTTGCGAATTGCCACCACGATATCCCCTGGACCGAGCCGGCCGTCATCCGCGAGCTGCTGCGCGACTCCTGGGCCGAGCGCCGGCTGCTCGCGCGGCTGTATCATCGCCTGCGCGGAAGCAAGCGCGATCCCGTGCCGAGTCTCGAGGCTTTCATGCAGCTGGCGTCGGCTTCGGAGCGCCCGAGGGCCCTCGACGGCGCGCCTGTCGGAAGCGGGCCGGGCTGGCGCAAAGTCTGACGGCCACCGAAGGTCTGTGGCCCCGGGCAGCGCCGCCGGCTGCGGTTGATTGGATCGATTGCTCGAGACGATTACAAGAGGGCAGAGCGAGTGCACGCGACTGAGCTGCCAATAGCCATCATCGGCGCAGGTCCCTACGGTTTGTCAATCGCCGCCCACCTGAGAGGGCGCGGTATTCCCTTTCGCATCTTCGGGCAGCCCATGCAGAGCTGGCGGGAGCAGATGCCGGCAGGCATGCTGCTGAAGTCAGAGGGCTTTGCCTCCAATATCTGCGACCCCGATGATGAATTCACGCTGGGCAGATACTGCCGGGAAGAGGGTATCGCGTATGCGGACGTCGGTGAGCCGGTACGATTGGAAACCTTCGTCGCCTACGGCCTGGAGTTTCAGCGCCGGTACGCCCCGCAGCTGGAGCGGCAGCATGTGACCGCGGTCAAGCGGCTGCGCGGGGGCTTTGCCCTCACCACCGGTGCCGGGGAAACACTGCGCGCGAGCCGCCTGATCGTCGCGGCCGGCATATCGCATTTCTCGTACGTCCCGCCCGTGCTGCGCGGATATCCCCCGGGGCTGGTCAGCCACAGCTCGATGCACAGCGATGCGGCTCGTTTCAAGGGCCAAACGGTCGCGATCATCGGTGGCGGCGCTTCCGCCGTCGATCTTGCCGCGCTGATGCATGAAGCGGACGTGGACGTCAGGCTGATCGCGCGGCGCCCGTCGATCGGCTTTCATGCGCCGTCGCACGAGCCGCGCAGTCTCGTGAGCCGCGTGTGTGTCCCCCGCTCCGGCCTCGGGCTCGGATGGCGCTCGCGGCTGTGCACGGACGCTCCGCTGCTCTTTCACGCCATGCCCGCCCGGTTGCGCGTGCGGGTGGTGCAGCGGCACCTGGGACCCGCCCCCGGGTGGTTCATGAAAGACCGGGTGGAGGGGAAAATTCCGATTCAACTGGGCGCCACGATCAAGGGACTGAGCCTGGCACATGGGCGAAAGCCCGAACTGCTCCTCGCCCGGGCGAGTACCGCAGCGCAGGCCATGGCCGTCGACCACGTAGTGGCGGCAACGGGCTACAAAGCGCTGGCGGAGCGCCTCGCATTCCTGGACCAGGGGCTGAGAAGCGCCATTCGCACGGTTGACGGCGCGCCCGCATTGAGCCGGAATTTCGAGTCCTCGGTGCCGGGACTCTATTTCGTCGGTCTCGCCTCGGCGAACAGCTTCGGCCCCCTCGCCCGATTCGCCTTCGGCGCGCAATTCACCGCCAGGCGCCTCACGCGACACCTTGCCGCGCTCGGGGCGGCGAGGTAGCGAGCGATTGCGGCAGTGCTGCGAACAACCGCCTCAATTCTGGAACGTCAGCGCGGAGAGCTTGTAGATCGTGTCCTGGTTCCAGTTGGTGGATCCGGTGAAGCCGATGTACGCGGTGTCGCCGCCGACTGTCGCCGGAATGTCGATCGGCCAGCTCGTCGAGTACGTGCCGCCCGTGACGGTGTCCTTCATCGACATCGACAGCGTCGTGCCATTGTAGGTCAAGGTGACATTGATCGGGTCGCCGCTGTTGAGCGTTATGCCTGTGATCGGCTCCTGCGGCGATGTGTCCGTGGGCGGCGCGCCGTCCGTGTAAAGCCCGGTCGTGTTTCCCGGGCTCGTGGTCGAATCGAACTTGACCGCGACGCTTGCCAGCGTGTTCTGGTAGCCGAGGCCGCCGATCGGCAATCCCAGGTCGTATGGGCCACCGCTCACCTGCGTGCTGCTGGTATCGGTGCCCGGCGCGTTCTGGTTCTGTATGACGAATGCCATTCCGTAGCCCGATGCGCGCGCAAATTGCATCGTGAACGATGCGCTGAAGTTCTGAATGTTCACGGGCACGACATACCAAGCGGCCCCGACCTCCGATACTTCGGCGCTGTCCGAGTCGGTCAGCTCGATATCCGGCCCATCGATCGTTGCCGTTCCTACCGTCGAGAAAAGATTGGCCGCGTTCGTAAAGCCGTTCGGAAAGTCCACCGGCGGCGTCCCGGAGCTTCCGATCGAGTAGTCCGCGCCGGCAACCGGGCTGTCGGTATAACCGGGCTCCACCGCGACCGCCTGCACGTAGTCAGTCGAGCTCACCGTGATCGGGCTGGTATAGGGGGTCGATGCGGTGGTGGGCGGCTTGCCGTCCGTCGTGTAGTAGAGTGCGGCGCCGACGGGACCGCTGATCGCGACGGTCTGCGGGCTCGTGTAAGAGCCCGCGGCGGCGCAAAAGGTCGGAGCCGGCAGTGTCGGGTCGATGCCTTGCCACCAGCTCCAGGAGTTGATCGTCTGAGCGACCGCCGGGATGGTGCCGGCGCCGAAGCCGACATAAGCGGTGTCGCCGCCGACGATCGCGGGAATGTCGACCGGCCAGCTGAATCGGGCCTGCGCTCCCGTACTCGTGTCGGTCAGCACCATGGTCAGCGTGGCGCCATCGTAGGTGATGTGCGCGTCCATCACATCACCGCTCTGCAGGTCTATGCCCTGTGGAGTCAGATCAAGTACGGGCGAGATCCCGTTGTCTATGAATTGCCCGCCGTCAATATAAAGGCCCGTCAAGCTTGGGTTGGCCTCGACGGTGTAGTTGCTGCCGTTTGGCGTCGCATTGAAAGCGATCCCGATGCTGTCGGCGATGGCGTTGTCCGGATTATTGTACGTGTAGGTGAAATACCCGATGCCATTGGCATCGGCGTGTGCCGAGGTGCCGCGCGGATCGTTCTGGATGACGAAGGTCATGCCGTATCCGCCGGGCGTGATGCGGAAGGTGAAGTCGGTGGTAAACGACTGGATGTTGACCTTCGTATTGTACCAGGCGGCGCCGGCCTCGTGCTGGCCCACCGCTCCGTTGGTGACTTCAATGGTGGAGCCGCTGAATGAGGCGGCATCTGGACCGATGGTGAAACTGCTTTGCGCGCCCGCAAACCCGCTGGGAAAGCCGAAAACCAGCGATGCGGGTGTGCCCGACGGTGCGGCGCTCGAATGACTCGTGCAGTTGGGCGCAGCCGCCACCGCAATGGCAAACGACGGCAGTGCGGCCGATTTCTGCGAGTTGCTCACGCTGATGAGGATGTTGCTGTCGGTGCCGACATCCGAAGCCGTCGGTGTTCCCGAAAGCGTGCCGTTCGTGCTGCTGAAGCTCGCCCAGGCCGGCCTGTTCTGGATGCTGAAGCTCAGCGATTGACCTGAGGAATTCTGCACCGTAGGCGTGAATGCATACGGCAGGCCGACCTGGGCTTTCGTCGAGGGTGTGCCGCTGATCGACGGCGCTGCAGTGCCGCTGGACGAGCCTGTGGAGGACGAGCCTGTGGAGGAGGAGCCGGCTATGGAGGTGGCGGACGAGGACGGGCGGATCATCGAGGGCCCGCTTCCCCCACAGCCCGCCGTTACGCTGAAAATGACTGCGCACAGTACACATGTGCTCGTCTTCAGGTGATTGCGCGACATCCGTCTCCCCTCGATCGTGAACGCGAACTCTTGAGCCCAGAGTGCAATCGGCCCGGATTCAACGCCCTCGGATCATCGGATAACGGTAGACGACAAGTCCGACGTCGCCGCCGGAAGCTCATCGGCAACCCCGCTATCTCGAGCCGTGGATTCGAGACCGGAGGCTTTGCGTCCCCGCCTCGCGGCGGGTTTGCCTCGTGCAGCGCGATTCTTATAGCACAGAGACAACGCGCAAAATATCGCGTTGCTTCACAGTCCACAACGGGTCGTCAACAGGCGACAGCTGCAACACATGTTTGTCGCCGGATTCCGACGATTTCCGGCAGAATATTGTCAGATTGTGAGTGAGCCTGATCACGCCCGCGGCGTGGGCGGCCGGTACAGGGGAGGGGAAGCGGGGAGGATCGACGCATCGACACCGAGTGGCGGCGGGGAGCAACGGGGCTCCCGAGGTGGCGAAGAATGGGCGGTCGTCCGGGCCGGCGCCGGTGATCCGGGGACGGCGAGGCGAGCGAGTGCGGTTGCCTCAGGCGGCCGTGCGCCGCGGCCGATGAGCTCCGCCACCAGCGCTTCTGAATCGGCTGTTCGTCCGCGGGTCGAGGGCATCGGCGCTAAAGTACGCGGCCGGCTGCCGGGCTCTTGGCCGCCCGCCACTTGCGGGCGTTCTTAACTATGTAGAGAATTCCATTGAAATTATTGAGGATTCTCGTGCGACGCGTTTCCATGCCGGCACGACTGCCCAGTGAACTCGCTCCTCCCGTAGCCGGTATCGGCGGCGGTGCCCCGTGTCTGCCGATCTGATCGACGGATCAAAGACCTGGGACGTCATCGTGATCGGCAGCGGAATCGGTGGCTCGACCGTGGCCCATGCGCTCGCCCTGAGGGGGCTGGAGGTGGTGGTCCTTGAGAAGGGCAGGCGGGTCACGGCGGCCGGGGACTGGGAGCAGAGCACGGCGCCCGCGGCACGGATCGAGCGCGGCTGGTGGCCATTGCCGATGAGCGAGCGCAGGAGCGACGGTACCTACGCGAGCGTCTTTGCGGCCATCGGCTGTGCCGTTGGCGGATCGTCCATCCATTTTGCCGCCGCTCTCGAGCGCATGGCGCCGACGGATTTTCAGGCGCTCACAACGCCCGCCCGCACTCTGCCGGCGTGGCCGGTCTCGTACGAGCAGTTCCTGCCGTACTACGAGGCGGCGGAGGTACTCTACCGCGTGCAGATGGCCTCGGATGCGGCGATGCGCAGGCTGAGCGAATGGGACCGGGCCCTCATGGAGAGCATGCGGCGCAAAGGCATGCGACCCGAAGTCCTGCACGTGGGAATACGCTATGACGAGGAATGCGAGGAATGCATCGGCAGGGTTTGCCCCAGAAATTGCAAGTCCGACGCATGGTCAGTGTGCCTCGAGGATGCTCTGCGTCGCGGGAACTGCCGGCTGCTGCAGAACTGCGACGTTCAATCGCTGGAGGCGAGGGCGAGCAGTGTGCAGGGCGTGCGAGCGATCTGCGACGGAAAGGAGACTTTCATTCGCGGCCGGGTGGTGGTGCTCTGCGCGGGCGCCTTGCGCTCGCCCTTGATCCTGCTGCGCTCCGCGAGCCCAGCCTGGCCGACCGGACTGGCAAACCGCTCCGACCAGGTCGGCCGCAATCTGATGTTCCATACCGCGGACCTTCTCGCGCTCTGGGCGCCTCACCGGTACGATCAGCACGGCAAGCAGAAGAAGGCCCTCTCGATCAGGGATTTCTATCTTCTCGAGGGCGAGCGGCTCGGCTCTGTGCAGAGCATGGGCATCGAAATCGGGCGAGGCGCCATAGCGGCGCATCTGAAGAGCCTCATGCGCAGCCGTGGGGTCCGCAGCGAGCGGCTGCTCTCGATGCTGGCGAAGGTTCCCTCTCATCTGGGAGCGGTACTGTTCGGCAACGCCGGGCTGTTCGCGGCGATGACGGAAGACGATCCCAATCCCGATAACAGAGTCACCCTCGACCCGGAACAGGCCGACGGCGCGCGCTTCACTTACACGATGACCGATGATCTGCGCCGCCGCGCCGATGCGCTGCGCGATGAATTTGCCGCGGCGATCAGGCCCTGGCGTCTGGCGCGCCTCTCGCCGGCGCTGTCGATGAATTATGGGCACCCTTGCGGAACCTGCCGGTTTGGCGACGACCCCGGCAGCAGCGTTCTCGACCCCGACTGCAAGGCGCACGGCTTGCGCAATCTGTTCGTGGTGGACGCCTCGTTCATGCCGCGCAGCGGCGCGATCAACCCCAGCCTCACCATCGCGGCGAACGCGCTGCGTGTTGCGCCCAGGATTGCGGCGGCGGTCGCCGATTAGGCGTTCCCCGGCGACGGCGGTAGCAGCACCGATTCAGACTGGACCGTGACGTCCGTCACACCCGCCGGACCCGGGCGCGCCGTGCGGACGACCCCCTGCGCGCGACAGATCCGCGGGACGCCGAGATAAGGTCAAGCAGACGATTTGTCGTCGCGCAAGAACCTGCTAAAATTTCAATGCCATCCGGGGGGAGGGGGCATGCGCGCCATCGCCCGACGGCAAGAATCATTCCCGCCCTGCAGTGACCGTCATCGAGCGGCAACGCGATTTGTGCGACAATATCCGGGCGCAACTTGATCTGTCGCTGAAAAACAATGCTCTCAACAAAGCAGCTGACGATCGGACATTTCCTGCCGCTGGCCCGCATGCACGAGCTGGCGCAGTCCGCACGGTCGTCATACCTGGCCGCAACGCCGTTTCCGCATCTCGTCATCGACGACTTCTTTGATCCGGCGGTTGTGGATGATGTGCTTGGCGAGTTTCCGGCGCCCGGGCAGATCGACTGGCAGAAATTCGACAACGGGGAGGAAATCAAGCTCGCTTCCACGGCCGAGGCCGCCTTCGGGCCGGCGACGCGGCTGTTGCTTTACCACCTGAACTCGAAGACGTTCCTGGAGTTCTTGAGCGCCGTCACCGGAATCGAGCACCTCATTCCCGATCCCGGCTTCGAAGGCGGTGGCCTGCATCAGATCGTGCGTGGAGGCAAGCTGGGGGTGCATGCGGACTTCAACAGGCACCGGCAGTACGGTCTGGACCGGCGCCTGAACATGCTGGTGTATCTCAACAAGAACTGGCGTGAGGAGTACGGCGGTCATCTGGAGCTTTGGAATCGGCAGATGACCGGGGCCGAAGCGAAGGTGCTGCCGTTGTTCAATCGCGTGATGATTTTCAGCACGACGGATTTCACGTATCACGGTCATCCCGATCCTTTGCAATGCCCGGAAGGCATGACTCGAAAATCGCTTGCGTTGTATTACTACACCAACGGCAGGCCGGCTGAAGAGATCACGGGAGGACATTCGACGTTGTTTCGCGCCAGGGGCGAGGCCGATTTCAGGCTCACGCCGGGTCAGCGAATGCGCAAATTGGCTGCCGACCTCCTGCCCCCGATACTCGCCCGGGGTCTGCGCAGGGTTTTCCAGCCGTCTCGGTGACGATGGGCTCAACAGACCGCGCCGCTCCTTCGCCGAGTGTTCCCGACTGGTCCCGGGAAGCCAAGCGGGTCCTTTCCTGGGATCCCTCGCGATCGCTGCTGGCAAGCATCCGCTCCTATCAGCGCCACAGAGGATCCAGGTGGCCCTGGCGCGGACTGCTTCGCAGGCTTGCGGTCCTGCGGCATCGCTTCTGGAGCCTTGTCACCGGGGCGGAGATTCCCCTCAATTCCCGCATCGAGGGCGGCCTGATGATTCCCCATCCGAACGGGATCGTCATTCACCCCGACAGCGAGATTGGTCCGAACTGCTTCATCCTGCAGCAAGTGACGCTCGCGTACAACGCCAATGGCGCCCCGCGACTGGGTGGCAACGTCCTGGTCGGCAGTGGGGCAAAACTCCTGGGAGGCATCAGGATCGGCGATAACGCGCGCATTGGCGCCAATGCCGTGGTGCTGCAGGGCGTTCCGGACGGGGCGACCGCCGTCGGCGTGCCGGCGCGCATCATCACCCTCCGGCAGGGAGAGTCAGTGCCATCCTGCTGCGGCTAGGCGCTGCGCTGCGCGTGCTGACGGGCCGGCGATTGCCGTCATGGTCCTGGCCGTCGCGGGCGCGAGTCCCGAATCTGCCGTCACGGCGTCGGGTCTGAGCCTGATCTGCCTGCAGCATATGAGATGAGACGCAGCCTCGCTGTACGGCTGTCGCGAGCCGGCCGCGGCTGCGCAGCGCGGGCGGCGGCTGTCATTTCAGATTCCGGTCGATGATCCGGTCGATGGCGCGCCGGGCCGCAAGATTCATGCCGGGCAAGCCGAGCCTGCGCGAAAGCGTTTCGGCAATCACGAGTCCAAGCCCGAAATGGACAATTCGAAATCTGAATATCCCGAGTCTCGACTGCACGCTCAGCCACGCATCACGCACACGACCCGGTCGTGCGACCTGTGCCGAGCTCATTTCATATCCGCGCTCCTGCAATTGCGGTCCGAGCCGCGCCTCGAGCAGTTGCAGGCGTTTGCGCGGCATCGTCCGCCGCCATTTGTGGTTATTCTTCGGATCCGGCCACGAATAGGTCGAGGTCTTGACGTAGTCGAACATCCGCTCGCTGTACTCGACGCCCGCGAAGTCGCAGATCCTGCGCAATTGGCAACGCGGGTCTTCAGTCAGGTCCTCGTATCGAACCTCGATCCATTCCGCCGGCATCAGCGTTTTTCGCACTTGCGACCATTCGGCTTCTGCGCTGAGCCAGGTATTGGCCGCGACATACTCATTGCCCGCCCACCCCATCTGAACCACGGAGATTGCCACGTCGCGTCCGTCGCGGAACAGGTATATGTACTTCGCGCGAGGCCAAACATAGCGGAGCTTGCGGAAATCATAATGTACCGTCGCCCCGACGATGCTCTTGCCGAGTCTCGCGCGCTTCTGCCGCAGAAAGTCATTCAAGAGCGCGCGATACCCGAGAGTCTCGTCGATCGAAAAGCCGCTGTGGCGAAAAACGCGATCCTCCGACAGGAATTTCCGGTATGCGTCCAACTGCGGAAAATCGCCTGCGTCGGAGATGCGGGTAACGAAAAACTCGGACTCCTGGTTGAAAGCGATTTGCGGATGGTGATCGAGCATCAGGCGCAGCATGGTGGTGCCCGAGCGTTCGGAGCCGACGAGAAATATCGGCACCGCCGAGACATCGTCGTGATTTTCCGGCGCACCCACGGCGGCAATCACCTCAAGATGCCATCCGCGTCAGTGCAACTGCGCAGATGAGACATCGCAGAGCGTGGAGGCGCGAAGATATCGAAGCGTGGTGCCGGAAAGATTGGTGAAGTACTTCAGTCGCGACATGAGGTGGATGGGATTTGCCCGACGCAGCACCTCTTGATCAAAAGGATAATTCCTGATCAATGCCGCCTGCGAGACGTACTTTGTCAACATCTTCTCCTTGAGGCTCCGCTCGGCTTCCGTGCAGGAAGTGCGCCAAAAAGGATGGTCCGCGACGTATGGATCAGCCGGGAATCGGATATTGACAAGAGGCCGTGCCAGCGGGGCCTCCCTGTTGTATTCAGCCCATTCGTACAGGTTCTCGACGCCCAGGCGGGGCCCGACACATTGAACCAGAAAACTCGTCACGTCGTGATCCCGGTGGCCGCCTTCGATGGCGTGGACATATAGGGTCTTCGGCCGGTGTGCCGATATGAGAAGCGCAATGTCCTTTGCCGCCTCCGGCATGTATCGGCGCAGCCCCGCATCCGGGAATCCGAGGCTGAGTATGTTTTGCGGGGAGATTCCGATGACGCCAAGAGATTCGCACGCTTCCAGATATCGTCTGGCGGCGAGCGCATCCTGGCTCGATCTGTCACCCCGCCAGTTTCCGCCTCCGTTGGTCGTGAAGGCGACGGTGACCTCGTCTCCATCGGTGCGATGCTTCATGAGGGTAAACCCCAGGCCGAGAACCTCGTCGTCCGGATGCGCGGCAATGACGAGAACCCCCCCCCGGCGGGGGCAGGGAACGGGAAAGTTGCGCCTGCCGATCAGCCCGTGCGGATATGAGATTCCACGCGCCCGCTCCAGCCCCCCCAGGACCAGATCGGGCAGCACGGTGCTCTTCATGAACTGCATCAAGTTCGTTCTAATGACCGACATGGTACATCAGCTCACGGCCGGGATTCGCGGCATTATCTCGACGCCTCGATGACATTGGCGCAATCAGCGTCTGCCGTATTCACGGCTGATTCCGCGGGCTGGCGCGGATCTCGGGCCAGCCTTCTTGGCGGGACAGTATGCCTGGCGATTGCGCAATGACAACCTCTTGCGGCTCGGCTTCGCTCAGTCCGGCGCGGCAGGCGACCAGGCGTTTTCTCGGCCGTATTGCGAGGCCGGTTGCGCACGCGCGGCGCCGACGCACTTTCCCATGCGGGGGATTTTCCGTAAACTACGCAATTCACCGTGACTTTCTGCCAGCCTCTCGGCGTTTGAGCTGCACTGAGCGCGGGCTCGACGGGTTAAAGGGCAATGCACGTCGCATTCTGGTCTCCGGCCTGGCCAATAGGGAAGCATCCGAACGGTATCGTCGCTTACGTGA
>JAJZLX010000632.1 GCA_021850555.1 Pseudomonadota bacterium
CCGTGATCCGCGCTGCCGTTCCCTGCTGAGGCCGTACGGGCCTTGAACCGTCTTGACTGCGGCCCCATCATTCGCGGAACCGGCCGGGTGGCTCCGGGGTCCAATCCGCGGGCGCTCGGCCCTGTCGTCCCGAAAATCACCGGAGCACATGATGGATTATCAGACCGCCGAAAATCAGGCCGTGCAGCTGCAGAAACAGGCAGATCAAGTCGCCCAGAGCGTCAAGGCGCTGGCCGACAAGCTGCAAGCCAAGCTGAGCGACCCTGCGCTGTCTCGCGAGCTGCTGCTCGATCTGCGCGAAACCGCCCTCGCGATCCAGCAACAGAATCAGTCGGCCGTGATGCTCATCCAGCAGATGGCGGAGTATATTCACGGCCTTGAGACGCACATCGATTCCCAGCCCCAGCCGAATTACCAGACGCGCGGCTGGTCATCCCAGTCCTATGCCGGCAGCAGCGGGGGTTTCCTGGGCAGCATCATGTCGGGACTCGGCATGGGCGCGGGCTTCGGGCTCGCGAGCGACCTGGTCGGCAGCATCTTCTAACGCCGTCCCAGCTTTGACCGGCGCGGGGCGAATCGCCCCGCGCTCTGGCGCGCACGGCAGGCTGCCGGCCGCGCTCGCCGCACCCCGCAGCGCCGCCAATGAGGCTACGGCGGGTGGTCCGCGCACGCCGAACCGCGCGATTGACCCTCGACCACGAACACCGGACCTCTTGCGCTTCGGCGCGGCACCTCTGACCGTCCGACCGACGGCCGAGCCGCGCCCAGACATGCCATAATTCCCTCCTGTCTCGTCCGAGCCGTAGCAGCCTTGGGAGCCCGCGCGCCCGATGCCCGTCTTTACGCTGATTTCGGCGGTCATCGCCGTGGTGGCCTTGAGCGCCTATGCCAATCACAAGCTGGTGCGCCTGCCGGACTCGATCGGCATCACGGTGGTGGCGATGCTGCTGTCGATTGTCACCGTAATCGTCGGCCAGTTCGTACCGCGGGTGTCCGCCTGGGGCGAGCAGGTGGCACACGGCGTGAATTTCCCGGAACTGGTGTTCCACGGCCTGCTCGGACTGCTCCTGTTCGCCGGAAGCCTGCACGTCGACCTGCATGCGCTGCGCCGAGCGCGCTGGGTGGTGCTGGTGCTCGCCACCGCAGGGGTCGCCATCTCGACGGCCGTGATCGGCTGGGCGTTTTTCTACCTCACGCGCGCACTCGGCCTACCCATCACGCTGCGCGAGAGTCTATTGTTCGGCGCGCTGATCTCCCCCACCGATCCGATCGCGGCGCTCGGCCTGCTGCGCAAGGCGCGTGTCCCACTGTCGCTGCTCACCAAAATTACCGGTGAGGCGCTGTTCAACGACGGCACGGGCGTGGCGCTGTTCGTCGCGCTGCTCGGCGTAACGGGTGCACAGCTGCCTTCCACCGCGCACATTGCGACGCTGTTCGCGCGTGAAGTGTTCGGAGGTCTGGCCTTCGGTGTCCTGGTGGGCTTTGCGGCCGTGACATTGCTGCGCAGCGTCGACAGCCCGTCGGTGGAGATCCTGATTACCCTGGCGCTCGCCACCGCCGGTTACGACGCCGCGGCGGGCCTGGGGATATCCGCACCGATCGCCATCGTCGTCATGGGCCTGGTGGTCGGTGCGGACAGCCGCCGCTTCGCGACCCCGGCGCCGGTGCGTGAGCGCCTGTATCAGTTCTGGCAGCTTGCCGACGATCTGCTCAATCTGTTGCTCTTCGGGCTCGTCGGACTGCAGCTCACGGCGCTCGCGGGCGCAGTGCGCGAGTACCTGCTCCCGGCCGCTCTGGCCCTGCCCTTGGTACTGGCGGCACGCTACGTGAGCGTCGCGCTGCCCACCGCGCTCCTGCGGCGCTTCCAGCGCTTCGAGCCTCATTTCGTGAAATTGATGACCTGGGCGGGGCTGCGCGGCGTGCTCTCCATCGCACTCGCGCTGTCGTTACCCCAGGGGCCTGCCCGCGAGCTGATCGTCACCGCCACCTACGTGGTGGCGATCTTCAGCATCTTGGTACAGGCCACCACCGTCGAGCCCCTGGCGCGGCGCTGGATAAGCGTCGCCGACGATACCTGAAACGCGGGTCGCTGGATCGCCGGAGACGTGGCGGGTGATTGTCCTTATCGGAACAGGGTCTTGGGGCGTTCACCGTACGGCATGTGCGCGGTCATAAGGAATCCGGGGCATCCGCCCGAGCCTGCCCGAGCAGCTCGCGCACGTGCGCACGCCCCCGCCGGCACGCCTGGACCAGATCCGCCCCTGAGGCCAGTGCCCCCGCGATTGCTGATGCCAGCGCGCAGCCGGTGCCACGCATGCGGACATCGAGTCGCACGGCGGTGAGCCACAACGGCGCGAGCCCGGGACGCACCAGCACGTCGTTCGTTTCGGGTCCCTCGTCATGCCCGCCCTTCAGCAGTATCGCCCGCGGGCCCTCGGCGAGCAGCGCATTTGCCCAATCGAGGCGAGCTTCCCGCGGACTCGACACCGCGCTTCCGAAGGTGCCACCGCGGGCCAGATAGGCGGCTTCGGGAAGGTTGGGCGTGAGGAGCGTCGCGAGCGGAAAGAGCCGCGCGCGCAGCGCAGCCAGACCGGCCACCTCGAGCAGCGCCGCACCCGAGGAGGCGTACAGCAGCGGGTCGAGTACCACGGGCGCGCTCCCACGACGTTCCTCGAGCACTTCGGCCACCGCCTCGATGGTGGCCTGCGTGCCCAACATTCCGATCTTGACGGCGCCGATGGCCCGCGCACTCAATGCCGCGACCATCTGTGCACGCACTTGCGCCGGCGGTACCGGGTGCACGCTGAGCACGCCAGCGTCGGTTTGCGCCGTCACGGACGTGACCGCGCACGCAACATCCACGCCCATCCGCTCGAGCGTGCGCGCATCGCGCAAAAGCCCCGCTCCGCCGCTGCTGTCCGTCCCGGCGATCACCAGCACGATCGGCCGCGGCACCGTCACTCCCCAAGCGCGATCAGCGCAACGTCGCGCGCCTCTCGCTCCAGCAGCAACCGCGCGGCCCGCCAGGCCCGAATGCCCGAACGGCAACACAACACGATGCGCACCCCGCTCGGCAGCGCCTGACCGGCCATCTGTTCGACGGCGAGCCGCAGGGCGCCGGGAAACGGGGAAACGGGCGCCTCGCTGCAGCTGCGCAAGTCCACAACGACATCCTCCGGTCGCACCTCGCTCGGGGCGATGAAGCGCAGCAGCGGCTCAGGCGGCTCCGCGACCCGTGAGAAGGAGAAACCCCCGAATCGCAGCCTGGCGAGGTCCACGGTCACCAGCCGGCTGAGCACGGGCGGATCGAGCCCCAATACCTGCGCGAGCGTCAGATGAGCCTGCAGCGTGCCGAGCACGCCCACCGCGCTGCCGAGCACACCGGTCTGCGCGCACGAGCCGGCTCGCCGCGGCATCTCGGGAAACACTGCGCGATAGCTCGGGCCGCCGCCGCAGAACACCCCGGCATAGCCGGACAGGCCCAGTACCGAGGCGCTGACCAGCGCCTTGCCGAGTCGGCGACACTCATCGCTCAGAATGTACGTCAGCGCGAGGCTGTCGCCCGCATCGACCACGATATCGGCGCATCCGCACCAATGTGCGGCATTCTGCGGGGTCAGCCGCTCGATGGCAGCCTCGATCGCGACGTCCGGGTTGAGCGCAATCAGGCGTTCGGCCGCCGCGGCGGCCTTGGGCGCCCCGAGATCGCTCATCTGATAGATCGGCTGGCGATGCAAGTTGGTCACATCCACCCGATCCGGATCCACCACCCGCAGCCGGCCGACACCCGCGGCACACAGATACTGCAGCACCGCACAACCCAGGCCTCCGGCCCCGACGACCAGTACGGCCGCCGCGCGCAATCGCGCCTGCCCCTGAAGGCCGATCTCAGGCAGAACAGTCTGGCGGACATAGCGATCACTCATGCCGCCTGCCCCACGCGCACCCAGGCGCGCATGCGCGCCTCGGGATCGGGATTGCGGACAATGTCCGTCACCACCGCCGCTGAATCCGCGCCGGCCGCGAGCACGCCGGGCAGACGCTCGAGTGTCAATCCACCGATGGCCACCAGCGGCCGCGCACCGATGCGCCGTTTCCATGTCCTGATGCGAGCCAATCCCTGCGGTGGGAATGGCATGGCCTTCAGCAGCGTCGGATAAATTGGCCCGAGTGCGAGGTAGTCGGGCTCAAGCGCCATCGCCCGCTCGAGTTCCCGCTCGTCATGCGTGCTGATCCCGAGACGCACCGCGGCACGGCGCAGCGCCGGGATGTCGGCCGTATCCAGATCGCTCTGACCCAGATGAACGAAATCGCACCCCTCCTCGAGCGCGAGCTGCCAGTGATCGTTGACCACCAGTTGCGCGCCGGCGTGTACGCACTGCGCGCGGGCCGCACGAATCTCTGCGCGCAGCGCCTCCGGTCGATCCTTGATCCGCAGCTGTATCAGGCGTACACCGCAGGGCAGCAATCGGCCGACCCACTCGGCGCTCTCGACGATGGGGTAGACCCGCCCCAGCATCAACGCAGCAGAGCCGTGCCCACGATCGGTGTCGAGGGCACCGCCATCTCGCGCGGTTCCATCGGTCCGGCCTGATGTGCCTGCCGTCCGGCGGCGACCGCCTGCGCGAACGCGCGCGCCATGCGCACCGGGTCGGCCGCCTGCGAGATCGCCGTATTGATCAGCACGGCATCGAAACCGAGCTCGAGAGCCTGGGCCGCGTGCGAGGGCACACCGATCCCCGCATCGATGACCAGCGGCACCTCCGGGAAGCGCGCTCGCAACGCCTTAAGGCCGAACAGGTTATTCAGGCCGCGCCCGGAGCCGATGGGCGAGCCCCAGGGCATCAGCACCCGGCAGCCCGCCGCACACAGCCGCTCGGCGACGGTCGGATCCTCGGTGGTATAGGGAAACACCTCGAAACCCTCCGCGCACAGGACGCGGGCCGCCTCGACCAGCGCGAACACATCCGGCTGCAGGGTGTCCCCATCGCCGATCACTTCGAGCTTCAGCCAGGTGCTGCCGAACACCTCGCGAGCCATGTGCGCGGTCGTCACCGCCTCTTTGACCGAATGGCAACCCGCGGTGTTGGGTAACACCCGCACCCCGAGCTCCCGCACGATCGACCAGAACCCCTGGCCGGCCCGATCGCCCGCAGACTCGCGCCGCAGGGACACGGTGACCACCTCGGTTGCGCTCGCCTTGACCGCCTCGGCGAGGACGGCCGGAGACGGATAGCGTGCCGTCCCAAGCAGCAGACGCGAGCCCAGTGGCACATCGTATAGCGCGAGCATTCAACCTCCCTGCATCGGCGCCAGCACTTCGATCCGGTCGCCCTCACTCAGGGCGAGTGTGGCTCGGCCTCCGACCGGCACGAACTCATCGTTGACCGCCGTTGCGATAACGGCGTGCTCGAAGCCGAGCTCGCTCAGCGCAGCGGCGAGGTCGGCGGCGCGCAGCTCGCGCCACTCGCCGTTGACCTGAACTTTCACTGCATCACCTCGGGGGCCTCGCGCCCCTCGAGCACGTATGCCGCGGCACGGCGCGCCAAGGCTGGAGCGGCCAGAAATCCATGACGGAACAGGCCGTTCACGTAGAGCGTGCCGCCGCGCCGAACGAGCCGTGGCAGGTTGTCGGGGAAGGCGGGTCGGACGCCGGTGCCGATCTCGAGGATCTCCCCCTCGCCAAAAGCAGGATGCAACGCATAGGCCGCCCCAAGCAGCTCCAGCATCGAGCGGGCAGTGATACGGCTCGCCTGGTCACTCTCGATCATGGTCGCGCCGATCATGTAGTGTCCCGCCTCCCGCGGCACCACATACACCGGTGTGCGCGGATGCAGCACGCGCACCGGGCGAGTCAAAGTCAGATCCGGTGCGCGCACATGCAGCATCTCGCCCTTGACCCCGCGCAGATCCGTGAGCACGTTTCGGGCCGCAAGCCCGGTGCAGTCGAGCACACACTGGCCATCTTGTGCGGCGGCGGAATCCGCTGCGGTGGCGAAACGGATGGTGCCGCCGAGCGTGCGCAGCCGTTCGGCGAGCGCCACGAGTGCCGCTCGCGGATCGATGTGCGCCTCGCCTTTGAAGTACAGACCACGCTCGAAACGCCCGGCAAGATCAGGTTCGAGCGCGGCAATCCCCTCGGCATCCAGCCACTCGTAATGCTCGGTGCGACGGGCAAATTGGTTCAGCTCCGCACCGTCACGCCCATGCGCCAGAACCAGAGTTCCACGTCGCACCATGGCAGGGTACTTCTCACCCCACCACGCGAAGCCCTCATCCCCGAGCGCTACGATGAGCGGTGGGGCGTGGACGCGCTCGCACCACGGTGCCAGCATGCCGCCGGCGAACCAGGAACATGAGTCTGCGCCGAGCTGGGCGCTGCGCTCGAGCACTTCCACGCGCGCACCCCGCTCGGCGAGCTCCAGGGCGCAGGCGAGTCCGGCGACACCGGCGCCGATCACGGTGGCGCGCACCACTCAATTCTCCTCGCCGGCGGGCACGTAGAGCTGCCCGCCCGCGGCACGAAACTTCTCGGCCATCTCCCTCAGACCCTGTTCCCGCGCTTGCGCACGCACCTCGTGCGAGATGCGCATGGAACAGAATTTCGGTCCGCACATCGAGCAGAAATGCGCCAGCTTGTGCGCCTCCTTCGGCATCGTCTCGTCGTGAAACCCGCAGGCGGTGTCCGGATCGAGCGAGAGGTTGAACTGATCCTCCCAGCGGAAATCGAATCGCGCGCGCGAGAGCGCATCGTCGCGCGCGCGCGCACCGGGGTGCCCCTTGGCGAGATCGGCCGCATGGGCGGCAATCTTGTAGGTAATCACTCCGGTTTTGACGTCGTTGCGGTCAGGCAACCCGAGGTGCTCCTTCGGCGTGACGTAACAGAGCATGGCGGTGCCATACCAGCCGATCATCGCCGCACCGATCGCCGAAGTGATGTGATCGTAGCCCGGAGCGATGTCGGTGGTCAGCGGACCGAGGGTGTAGAACGGCGCCTCGCCGCAGCAAGCGAGCTGTTTAT
>JAJZLX010000592.1 GCA_021850555.1 Pseudomonadota bacterium
CCGGCCCGGCTTCTCGACCCGGGAGGAAGTCTCGATGGATGCCGGGCGGGGCGTCGGCATGGATGTGGTGGCGCGCACCGTGTACGGACTCGGTGGCCGGATCGGGGTGAGCACCCACCCGGGCCGATTCACCCGCTTCAAGATCGCCCTGCCGCAGGCCGTTCAGGCCCCAGCGGTCGCCTGAGCGTCGGCGCGGACGGACCGCAATGGGCATGGAGCAGGGCATCAGCGGCGGCGACACACGGCCGGTGCGCCTGCTGATCGTCGATGACTCGAACATCATGCGACGACGCATCGAGCGCTCGCAGCAGTTCGCGGAGATCGTGGTGGTCGGCACGGCCAGCAACGGCGTGCAGGCGCTCGATCTCGCCCGGCGGACCGATCCGGACCTCGTCACCATGGACCTGACCATGCCGCAGATGGACGGCATCGAGTGCATCGGCAGGCTGATCGAGTTCAAGCCGGCCATGCGCATCCTGGTCATCTCGGCGCTCACCGACAAGGCGACCGCGGTGCAGGCGATGGAGCAGGGAGCGAACGGCTTCCTGCACAAGCCGTTCACCGACCGGCAGCTCAATGATGCCCTCGCCGAGCTGATATCCTGACCACGGACTGCAGAGCACAGAGCGCGCAGATGCTGCGGGAAGAGGAACTGAAGACCTTTGTCGAGGGCACCACCCGGTATTTCGAGGTGGCCGCTCAGCAGCCGGCGACCATCGGCTCGCCCTACCTCCTCGAGGGCGAGCCGGCGGTGCACGATTACACTGGCATCATCACCGTTTCGGGCAAACGGCAGGGCGTGGTGTACTTCACCGCGCCGCGGGCCATGCTGACGGTGCTGTTGATGAAGATGCAGGAAAACGACTTCAGCCACGAGAGCATGCTCGACCTGGTAGGCGAGGTCGCCAACACCATCTCGGGCAACGCGCGGCGTGACTTCGGCCACGACTTCGTGATTTCGGTGCCGAGCGTGCTCACGGGAGACCAGCCGCGGATCCCGCACAAGCCGGGCAGCCGTTCGTTCGTCATCCCCATCAACTGGCGCAGCCACTCCGCCAAGCTGGTCGTGTCGCTGACCTAGACCTCAGGGCTCATCGGCGCGCAGACGATAGCCGAGGCCGGCTTCGGTGATCAGGTAGCGCGGCTTGCGCGGATCGGGCTCGATCTTGGCGCGCAGGCTCATGATGCCTACCCGCAGGCCCCGCGAGTCCCCGAGCCGCTCCGGCCCCCACACTTCGCGGATCAGCTGATTCTGGGTCACGATCGCACCGAGATGCCGCGCGAGGCACTCGAGCAGCCGGTACTCGAGCGGCGTGAGGCGCACCTCTCCCGAGGGACTGCGCGTCTCGCGCCTGGCGAGATCGAGCTCGAGCGCGCCGAGCCGCAGGACCGGGGACGGCTCGGGGCCGCGTACGTTGCGCCTCAGGCCCGCGCGCACGCGCGCCAGCAGCTCAGGGGCGCTGAAAGGCTTGGTCACATAGTCGTCGGCGCCGGCGTCCAGGGCGGCGATCTTCTGTTCCTCCTGGGTGCGGGCCGACAGCACGATGATGGGAACGGGGGACCAGGCGCGCACCCGCCGGATGATCGAAAGCCCGTCCCCATCCGGCAGCCCCAGATCCAGCAGCAGCAGGTCCGGCTTGTGCGTGCGGGCCTCGATTTCGGCGCGCAGCGCCGAATCGGCCTCGATGACCCGATAGCGCTCGGCCTCGAGCAGCACCTTCAACACCCTGCGGATCGCCGGCTCGTCCTCGATCACCAGCACCTGGTGCATGGCTTCGGTCACGCGGGCGGCTCCCGCGCCGGCAGGGTGAACTCGAACCGCGCGCCCCCGCCTGCGCCCCGATGCGCTTCGATCTCGCCGCCGTGGGCCCGCACGATCGCACGGCAGATGGCGAGCCCCAGGCCGGCGCCGGCCACGGCGCCTTCGCCCGAGCCGCGTTGGAACTTCTCGAACAGCCGTTCCGGATCCCCTGGCGGGAAGCCCGCACCGTCGTCCTCCACCACGACGCGCACGTTCGCGCCCTCATCCGCCGCGGACACCGAGGCGCTTGTGCCAGGCGGGGTGTACTTGGCCAGGTTATCGAAGAGGTTCCCGAACAGCTGCACGACGAGGCCGGCATCCACGTGGACCGGGGGCAGGTCGCGCGGCAGATGCAGCTCCACGGGATGGTCCTTCAGACGCTCATCGAGCCGCTGCAGCGCCGCACCTGCGAGATCCTCGAGCGACTGCCAGTCACGCCGCAGCGCCACCTGTCCGGACTGGAAGCGCATCAGGTCGAGCACGTTCGACACGAGGTCCGCCATCTCGCGGGCCTTGAGCTCGATGGACGCGGCGAGCTGGATCCGCTGGGCTGCCTCGAGCACCTCGCCTCGCTCGGCCAGAGTGCTCGCCGCCCCCACCATCACCGCCAATGGCGTGCGCAGGTCGTGTGAGATCGAGGCGAGCAGCGTGTTGCGCAGACTCTCCCGCTCGGCGGCCAGGCTGGAGGCGTGGGCCACTTCCGCGAGGCGCACCCGATCGATCGCCAGGCCGATCTGGCTGGCGAAGGTATCGAGCAGGTCGCTCTGCTCTGGCAGCAGCACGCGGCGGGGATTGACCGGCAGCACCGCCAGGACGCCCGTGGCACGACTCTCGTCACCGAGCGGCACATACAGCGCCGGCGCCGCCGGCAGCGTATCCGAGCCCAGACCCGCGCGCCGGCCGTGGTCGTTGACCCACTGCGCAACGGCCAGGTCCGCCCCGCGCAGGGAATTCTCGAGCGCCGGGCCCGCGGGACGCTGCAATTTTCCCTCCCAGTCCGGCAGCAGAACGACCGCCCGGCACTGAAACACCTCGGCCACATGACGCACCGCGACACTCGCCATGCTTTCGATGCCGCGGGTGACGGCGAGCTCGCGGCTCATGGCATACAGGGCCGCCGTGCGCCGCTCGCGGGCTCCGGCAACCCGCGTCTGCTGACGCACGTTGGCCGTCAGAGTCGCGATGACGAGGCCGATGGTCAGCATGGCACCGAACGTCACGAAGTACTGCACGTCGGACACGGCGAACGTGAAGCGCGGCGGAACGAAGCAGTAATCGAAAATCAGCACGTTGAGCACGGCCGTCAGCGCCGAGGGGCCGCGCCCCAACCTCAGCCCGGCCACCGTGACGCCGAGCAGATACACCATGGCGAGATTCGAGAGCTTGAAGTGCGGATACATCCCGAATGCGAGCAGCGTGCACAGCACGCTGATGCCCGCGGCCCAGCCGTAGCGGTCCCGGCGCAGCGCCGCTTCGGGAGCGGGTCCTGCCATATGAAACGGCGAGGTGCGTGGCTTCAGCGCATCCGCCGGCGCCACCACCACCACATCGAATCCCTTGGCCCGTTTGACCAGCGTGCTCGACGTCGAGCCTCGGACCCACGCGCGCCAGCCGCGCCGCTTGGGCGTGCCGACCAGAATGCGAGTGGCGCCGCGCATCTGCGCGTACTCGAGCAGCGCGGCGGCGGCCGAGGGTCCGTCGAGCGTCACGGTCTCCGCCCCGAGCGATTCCGCCAGGCGCAGCACCGCAATGCGCCGGTTGCGGTCCGCATCCGACAGGCGCAACAGCGCCGGCGTCTCGACGTACACGACCGTCCAACGGGCGGCGAACGCATCCGCGGTACGCTTGCCGGTCCGCACCAGTTGCTCGGCCTGCAGGTCCGGTCCGACCGCGACCAGGATGTGATCGCCGGCGATGCGCGCGCCGGGACCGGCCGAGCGCATGGCGCGCGAGGCGGCCTCGACACGCTCGGCAACGCGGCGCAGCGCGATCTCGCGCAGCGCCATGAGGTTGGGCTTGCGGAAAAAGCGTTCGACGGCGCCGGCCACGGCTTCCGACACGTAGACCTTTCCGGCATGCAACCGCGCCAGCAGATCGTCGGCCGGCAGGTCGATCAGCTCGATGTCGTCGGCTTCATCGAACACCCTGTCGGGCAGGGTCTCGCTCTGACGGACACCGGTGGTCTGGTAGATGAGATCGTTCAGGCTCTCGAGATGCTGGACGTTGACCGTGGTCCAGACGCTGATGCCCGCCTCGAGCAGCTCCTCGATGTCCTGCCAGCGCTTGGGGTGACGCGGCTGGGGCACGCCGCCGGTGAGGTTGGAGTGGGCGAGCTCATCGACCAGCAGCACGGCCGGCCGGCGCGCGAGCGCCGCATCGAGATCGAATTCCTGGCGCAGGATTCCCTTGTAACTCACCGCGAGCGTCGCCAGCCGCTCGAGCCCTTCGGCGAGACGCTCGGTTTCCGGGCGGCCGTGCGGCTCGAGGTAGCCGATCACGATGTCGCTGCCGCCAGCCCGGGCGACGCGCGCCGCCTCCAGCATGGAGAAGGTCTTGCCCACTCCGGCGGAAGCGCCGAAGAAGATTCTCAGACGACCGCGGGCCGCGCGCGCCTCCTCCGCCTTGACGCGCGCCAGCAGTTGATCCGGATCAGGTCGTGTCTCGCCCAAGGGATCGGTGCGGCTCATGCGTGTGATGGGGCATCGCGGCAATCGCCCGCGCGCCGGCGCGCTTCGCCGGCGAGGTGCGGCGCGACTGCAGGTCCGTTCAATGCATCCGCTCGAGGGCCAGGTTGAGTTCCAGTACGTTGACGCGCGGCTCGCCGATCATCCCGAGCAACCTACCGCTTGCATGAGCGGCAATCAATGCCCGCACGCGGGGCAGCGGCAGGCCGCGGGCACGGGCGACCCGGCCGGCCTGGTAATAGGCCGCCGCCACGCTGATGTCCGGATCCAGACCGCTCGCCGAGGCGGTCACCAGATCCACCGGTATGGGCGCGCGGTTGCCCGGATCGGCGGCCCGCAGCGCCGCGATGCGCGCCTTCACCGCATCGATCAACGCCGGGTTGAGCGGCCCCAGATTGGACCCGGTCGAATCAAGACCGTTGTAGGGCTGCGGACCGGTCGCCGAGGGCCGGCTCCAGAAGTAGTTCGGATCGCTGAAGGGCTGGCCGATCAGACGCGAGCCGATCAGCCTGCCGTCGCGGACGATGAGGCTGCCGGCGGCCTGGACGGGGAACAGCACCTGCGCCACACCCGTGACCACCAGCGGATACGCGATGCCGGTGATCGCGGTCATGACGATCAGCAGCGCGATCGCCGGCCGGAGGATGTCTTTCATGGCGTACCTCTCAGACCAGGTGGACGAGCTGCAGACACATGTCGATGAGCTTGATCCCGGCGAACGGCACGAGGATGCCGCCCAGACCGTAGATCAGCAGATTGCGCCGCAGCAGCGTCACGGCGCCGAGCGGCCGGTAGCGCACGCCCTTCAGGGCGAGTGGAATCAGCGCGACGATGACCAGGGCGTTGAAGATCACCGCCGAGAGGATCGCCGAGAAGGGACTGGCCAGGCGCATGATGTTGAGCGCGTTGAGCTGCGGATAAGTGGTGGCGAAGGCCGCCGGAATGATGGCGAAATACTTGGCAATGTCATTGGCGATGCTGAAGGTGGTGAGCGATCCGCGGGTCATCAGCATCTGCTTGCCGATCTCCACCACCTCGATCAGCTTGGTCGGATTGGAGTCGAGATCGACCATGTTGCCGGCTTCCTTGGCCGCCTGGGTGCCGGTGTTCATCGCCACCGCCACGTCGGCCTGCGCGAGCGCCGGCGCGTCGTTGGTGCCGTCGCCGGTCATCGCGACCAGGCGCCCCTCCGACTGGTGTCTGCGGATCAGTTCGAGCTTCGCTTCCGGCGTCGCCTCGGCGAGAAAGTCATCGACTCCCGCCTCCGCGGCGATCGCCGCGGCGGTGAGCGGATTGTCGCCGGTGATCATGATGGTCTTGATGCCCATGCGGCGCAGCTCACCGAAACGCTCCTTGATCCCGCCCTTGACGATGTCCTTCAGCTCGATGACACCGAGCACGCGGGGGCCGTCGCTCACGAGCAGCGGCGTGCTGCCGCGGCGCGCCACTTCCTGCACCGTGGAGAGCACCGTTTTCGGAAACACCTGCCCCAGAGACTCCACCTGCCTGCGGATGGCGTCGGCGGCGCCTTTGCGCACCTGGCGGCCGGCGATGTCGACGCCGCTCATGCGGGTGTGGGCCGAGAAGGGCACGAAGGTGCCGTGGAGCGAGGTCAGGTCACGCTCGCGCAGCTTGAAACGTTGCTTGGCGAGCACGACGATGCTGCGGCCCTCGGGAGTCTCGTCCGCGAGCGAGGCAAGCTGCGCCGCTCCCGCCAACTCCTCCTCGGTCACGCCGGCGGCGGGCATGAACGCGGCGGCCTGACGGTTTCCGAGGGTAATGGTGCCGGTCTTGTCGAGCAGCAGCACATCGACATCACCGGCCGCCTCCACCGCGCGGCCCGACATCGCGATCACGTTGGCCTGCATCATCCGGCTCATGCCGGCGACTCCGATCGCCGAGAGCAGGCCGCCGATGGTCGTCGGGATCAGGCAGACCATCAGCGCGATCAGCGCCGTGATGCTGACGGGCGTGCCGAGCCTGGTGACCGCGACGCTGTAGCGCGAATACGGCAACAGGGTCGCCGTGGCGAACACGAACACCAGCGTGAGGGCCACCAGCAGGATGGTGAGGGCGATCTCATTGGGGGTTTTCTGCCGCCTGGCACTCTCGACCATGGAAATCATGCGGTCGATGAAGGTCTCACCGGGGTTGGCGGTGACGCGCACCACGATCCAGTCGGACAGCACGCGTGTTCCGCCGGTAACCGAGGAGAAGTCTCCGCCCGACTCGCGGATCACGGGCGCCGACTCCCCGGTGATGGCACTCTCGTCGACCGAAGCCGCTCCCTCGATGACTTCCCCGTCGCCCGGAATGTAATCGCCCGCCTCCACCAGCACCAGTTCGCCCTTGCGCAGCCGGTCGGCGCGCACCCGCGTGAAGGCGGAGCGATCGGCGGCGTCGGCGAGGCGCTTCGCCTCCACGGTCTGCTTCAGCCCGCGCAGGCTGGCTGCCTGCGCCTTGCTGCGCCCCTCCGCCAGCGCCTCGGCGAAGTTCGCGAACAGCACGGTGAACCACAGCCAGATCGCGACATTG
>JAJZLX010000055.1 GCA_021850555.1 Pseudomonadota bacterium
GGTTTCGGTCCGCAAACTCCCGCCAAAAAGGCCCGCCATATCGGGGGCTTACATACCCTCAGGCCAAAAAACCGGACAGGTATTGGTCCGCACCCCCAGCGGCAAAACCCCCCGACTTTCAGCCGCGGAAAGCGGCTATGTCAGGAGGTCTGAAATTCCAGGGAATTACAGCTGTGCCCCGCAGTCCGGCCTGTTCAAATTTCGGCCAAAAATGGGTTTTCCCCGTGGGTCCACCGGCGCTCGCTGGGCTCGCCCGCTTGTCTGGCCCGGCAAATAGGGATGCGCCGGGCCGACAAGCGGCTTCGGCCCGTGGACTACGGGGAAAACCTCGCTGGGTACGCCGCAGGTGATCTGTCGGAGCCATGCGTGGATCAACAGAATCAACTACGATCAGATCGCGCGCGGCGGACTTCTTCGGCTGCTCGCGGGGCCGCGCTTGGGGGTGACGAAGAAGAGCGGCGTCCAAAGTGCCACAACGCTCAATACCAATTCCTGTCGTTTTACGCCAACCCCTGGTCGCGCGAAGCCGAAGCGGGAACGAAGCGTGCCGCGCCTCACAACAGTCCTCCCCACCCATGCAAAGAACGACCCTGCCCACGCCCAGGCCCACGCACAGCTGTGCAATACGAGTGCTGCAGTCCCGGGATCGAGCCGGCCAAGATACGGCTATCGCAGGTTCACGCAAAGCTGACGATACCACCGCGAGTGTCGTTCATCGACGACTCAACCGCCGCTGCGCCGAATTGCCAAAACTGGGGCCTGCCTGTTCCAATTCACACCCGGCGCGGGAGGGTACGCAAGCGCACAGAGGGTTGTGTCGGTACCGCGTACGCTCCGGTTCTCCAGAGTGCACACTCGGAGAAAGACACATGAATCCGGTCACCTCCTTCCTGGTTTTTCTCTGCATCGCCGCGGGAGCCGCGACCGGGTACTTCATCAACGTCTATCTCGCGTTCGTGTTTTTCGCCGTCGCCTTGCTGGTCTCCGCGTCGATCAAATTGGCCGACGTGTGGCAGAAATTCGTAATCCTGAGACTCGGCAAACTGCAGAGTGTCCGGGGAGCGGGGCTCTTCGCGATCATCCCCATCATCGATTCGGTTACGGCCATCATCGACACACGTATTCAGACGACCGCCTTCAATGCCGAGCAGACTTTGACCAAGGACACCGTGCCGGTGAACGTAGATGCGGTGGTGTTCTGGCACGTAGAGGATGCGCAAAAGGCGGCTCTCGCCATCACCGATTACCGTCAGGCGCTGGATCGGGTGGCCCAGACCTCGCTTCGCGAGATGATCGGCGCGACGATGCTCGCGAAGCTGCTGTCCGATCGGAAGGACGCGGACGACCAACTGAAGGCCTCGATCGGCCTAAAGACCGCTCCGTGGGGGGTATCCGTCGGCTCTGTCGAGATCCGCGACGTCATCATCCCCCCGTCCCTGCAGGACGCGATGGCCCACCAAGCCATGGCCGAGCGCGAAAAACAGGCGCGAGTGATCCTCGGGTCATCGGAAGCCGCGATCGCGGGCAGTTTCGTCGCTGCGGCGGACACTTATGCCGAGCATCCCATGGCGTTGCAGCTTCGCGCCATGAATATCATCTACGAGACCACCCTGCAACGAGGCGCGACCATTCTGTTGCCAAGTTCGATGGTCGACAGCATGAATCCCTCAGCGAAGCTCATGGCTCTAGCAATGGCAGTCAATCAAACGCTCAAACCAGACGGCGAGCCACTGGCGCCGCGGCATGACCAGCCTGTTCCGCCGCCTAGCACCTCGTGATCGTCGTGCGCCCTGCGGCGCCTCGCTCACCCGCGCACGTGCCCGAGCGTGACCACCCGATCATGCGGCTTCTCGTCCGGTTAAGTCGACGCGTCTGCGCACGGCTCAAGGGCGGCATTTCTGACGTAGCGGGATCAACGCACACCGGAACGTCGTCCATTTTCCGGCCCACGGCCGGTGAGATCCTCGGCTGCGCCCCCCGACCAGCGAGCGGTGACTCATGATATTCGGGCCGCTCTAATACCTGCAATGCCGATCGATAATCCGGCCAACGCCTCTCCCGGTGCCCGACCCGGGTCAAGCGCCGCGGCGGTCATTCGGCGCGGACGGCTGAGCTTTATCGCCCTGGTGGCCGCTTATACGCTCGGCAATTTCAACGATAACTTAAATAAACAGGCGGTCAGCCTGCTCGCCCTTTCTCATCACCATGGCGCCCTTCAGGGTGTCATTGCGATGGTCTTCACGATACCGTTTCTGCTCTTCGCGGCACCAGCGGGTTGGTTGGCCGACCGGTACCCTCGCCGCCGGGTGGTCATCGTTGCGAAAGTCTTGGAACTCGTGTTCCTTTGCATCGGTGGCGTGGGGATACTGACCCTCGATTGGCCGCTCATCATCGCGGTGATCTTTCTCATGGCGGTTCAGGCCACGATTTTCAGTCCGGCACTGAACGGCTCAATACCCGATATCTACCCCGAAAGCTTCGTGGTCCATGCGAACGCACGCCTTACATCAGCGACCACCGCCGGCATACTACTCGGTATCACCGTCGCCGGCATCGCGCTCAACACTAAGGGAACATTGTACGGCCTGCCCGCGAACCGCCTGCTGGTGGCAAGTTCCATGGCGCTCATCGGGTGCATCGGCCTCGCTGTAAGCTTCGGGATACCGAGTCGCCCGGCGGGTGATCCGAAGGAGCCCTTTCCCTGGGGAGGACCGCTGAGTTCGCTCAAGGACTTGTGGAGCCTTCGGGGCGATCGGCCGATGGTTGGCGCTATGCTTGCGATCGCCTATTTCTGGTTCGTTGCCGTCCTGCAGGTGCTGTTCATCAATGCCATGGGCATCGTGGAATTCGGCTTGAATGATGCGACCACAAGTTATCTTGTTGTCGCTGAACTACTGGGCGTGGTGGCGGGCGCGTTGACGGCCAAAAGAGTCATCGTCAGCGACGACGACGGCTTGTGGAGCACGCCGATAGCCGCCGCCGGGCTCGGCCTGTCTCTGCTCCTGTCCGGCATCAGCCCGCTGCTGCCAGCGGACGTCGGCCTCGGGTATCTGCTTGCGATGCTCATCTGCGCTGGAGCCTCAGGCGGCATGATGTTAGTGCCGCTCTCGAGCTTTTTCCAGACCCGTCCAACGCCGCAACGACGGGGTCGGGTGATTGCAGCCTCGGGGTTCGCGGGGTCCGCGGGGCTACTGCTCGGCAGTGCGGTGTACATTCCGATGTCCGGAAGTATGGAACCCACCAGCGCCTTTATATTCCTTGGACTCGTTACATTGGCCGCCGCCGCCTTTCTCGCCGGGATGTTCGCACGTCGCAAGCCAGGCCGGGCGTCCTGGCTCGCGAAGGGGCTTTGCCTGTTGGGGCGGCGTATCCTCGCCCTCCGGTATCGCATGACGCTCGACGGTGCGGCGCGCGTACGGCGGCGCGGGACGCGCGGGATTCTGTTCTTGCCGAATCATCCCGCCTTGATCGACCCGGTCATTCTCATCGCCTGGCTGCATGGGTGGTTCGCTGTTCGGCCTTTGGCCGCAACGGAGCGGATTGATTTGCCGATGGTTCGCATGGCGGCTAATCTATTCGGGGTTCTGCAGATTCCGACGCTTGCGCAGTTCGAAGGCGATAACGCCGCTGCGGTGCAACAGTCGCTGCAGGAGTGTATCGACGCGCTGAAGAACGGCGAGAACGTGCTGTTCTACCCGGCCGGAAGGCTCATGCGACAGCGTCTCGAGGTGCTCGGCGGCGTCAGCGGTGCGCATTTTATCGTCGCGCAATTGCCGGAAATCAGAGTCGTGCTGATACGGACCACGGGACTTTGGGGCAGCAGCTTCAGTTGGGCGACGGGAAAGCCGCCGAGCTTGACGCACGGGCTCTGGGGCCATGCGCTGAAAAATCTCGCCAGCGGCGTGTTCTTTGCGCCCAAGCGCGACGTACGGGTCGAGATCAGCGAGCCCGACGATCTGCCGCGGCATGCAGACCGCCTCGAGTTCAATGCCTATCTCGACAGGTTCTACAACAATGCCGCTCCACCGGCGCGCTATCTGCCGTACAGCCTGTGGGAGAAAGGCGGCTGCCGGGACCTTCCGGAGCTAAAGCCGCTTGGCAGGCACTCATCGACGGACGCTCCAGCGGCGACACGAGAGATTGTGGTGGCGCACCTTCAGCAGGAGACGGGCGTGCAATCCCTGAAAGAGGATCTGGGCTTGGCGCAGGACTTGGGCATGGACAGTCTCGCGACCGTCGCGTTGATCCTTTGGCTGGAGGAGGAGTTCGCAGTTGCGGTTCCCGGCGTCGAAGCGCTGCGCACCGTGGGGGATGTCATCCGCGCGGCCTGTGGGCAGTTATCTCCCGAGTCCATAGACGTGCATATTCCCAAGCCACCGAGTGCATGGCTGGCATCCCCGCACAAGGTAAGGCTGCAACTCCCCGACGGCAACACCCTTCAGGAGGTATTTCTTGCTCGGGCCCGCCGAGCTCCGGGTCGCGTGATCGTCGCGGACATGCGTCAGGGAATTCGCACCTACCGTCAGATGATCGCTGCGATCTTTGCCTTGCGCGGCAAGATTGCTGCGCTTCCGGGGCCGTATGTCGGAATACTGCTGCCCGCATCAGTGGCTGCCGATACGGTTTTCTTCGCGACGCTTTTTGCCGACAAAATCCCGGTCATGATCAACTGGACAACGGGCTTGCGAGCCGTCCAGGCGGGCCTGGATATAGTCGGGATACAGAAGGTACTGACTGCGGACGTGTTGCTGCGACGTCTTGCGTCTCAGGGACTCGATCTCACGGCGGTTGAAGACCGCCTGGTGCGGATCGAGACGGTGGCCGCCGAAATCGGTTGGCACGAAAAGCTCTTTGCGGCATTGCGCGCCCGCCTTTCGTGGCGCAGCCTGCAGCCGATCACAGCGGTGGATACCGCGGTGGTACTGTACACCAGTGGTTCGGAGGCGCTGCCCAAGGCAGTTCCCCTTACGCACGCCAATCTGCTGGCCAATGTTCGCGACGTTCTCTCCTGTCTCACTCTTTACGAGAACGACAGTCTTCTGGGTATTTTGCCGCCATTCCATTCGTTCGGCCTTACCGGTACGATGCTCTTGCCGCTGCTTTCCGGTATAAGAGTGGTACATCACCCGGATCCGAACGCCGTCGCGGTACTGAGCAAAATCATTGCCGAGTATCGCCCTACCCTCCTGCCGAGCACCCCGACGTTCATCGCGAATATCGTGCGTGCAAGCGGGCCGAATGACTTAAGGTCGCTGCGTATCTGCGTGACCGGCGCCGAGAAGTGTCCTTCGGAAGTTTATGAGGCCGTGCGCAAAAGTTGTCCGCAGGCGGTGATTTTGGAAGGATACGGCATCACGGAATGCTCGCCAATCCTGGCCGTGATGCGGGAAGACGACGTTCAGCCCGGAACCGTTGGCAAACCGATGCCCTCGGTTGTGACGGCCATTGCGGATATCGATAGTCACCAGCGAGTTGAGGTTGGTGGGACCGGGATGCTCCTGGTGCGAGGTCCAAGCATTTTTGGCGGCTACTTGCATGACACCGGTCCATCGCCATTCGAAGTGTTCGACGGTGAAACATGGTACCGCACCGGCGATCTAGTCAAGGCGGACACCCAGAACCGAGTGACATTCATGGGCCGCCTCACGCGGTTTGCGAAAATTGGTGGAGAAATGGTCTCTTTGCCGGCAATCGAAGCGGTGTTGTCACGCCGCTACGCGCTGCCCGAGGACACCGTTCCGTGCCTGGCCGTAGTGCCAACGCCCAATGATGTCCACCCGGAGCTGGTCTTGTGGACGAGTCGGCCATTGGAGCGGGCGCAAGTGAACAGGACTATCCAACAGGGCGGACTGTCAGGGTTGCACAATATCCGCATCGTTCGGGAAATTGCGCAGATTCCACTCCTGGGTAGCGGGAAAATAGATTATCGGACGCTCGCGCAATTGCTGGCCGAAAAACCGAGTTCATGAAGTCCTCGGGCATAAACGTTGTCCCAGCCTCAGAATCACGAACGTCTGCCAGACATCGGCCATTGTGAGCGACGGGGCTATCGGACGCGCGGCGGCGAGAAACACTAACGCTGACAGGTCAACGAAGTTCCAGACGGCGAGCCCAACGGCGATGCAGACGAGCACCAGGAACGACGTGACGGGAGTCATCGGACCGGCTCAGAATACCCGCGTGGGACGCCACATTGCTATTGGGCTACTTGGTGTTGTCCGGAGTGTCGGTGCGCCAGCACCCAGAGGTGGCGCGGCGCTTTCGGATACGGGTCTACGGCGAAATTACAAGCCCGAGTTTCGCAAAGCTCCTGCGCGTGCAGCGCTGAGGCAGGGAGGAGTAGCCGGAGTCCGAGACTCGCTCCCCATCTGTGCGCGCCTCATCGAGGAGCGCCTGGGCGTCGGACTGCCAGTGCAGTACCGGTCGCTGATGAGCGTGGCGGATGTAGGCGGTGCGGGGACCGGCACGGCCGTGGGTGGCTTGGGAGAAGCTCGTTTCCTCGAGGAGGGACACCTCGATGCGGATGAAGCGCTCGACCTGCTTGTCCTCGAGGATCTTCTGGGCGGCCGCGATGCGATGCTCGCGCGCGGCGCGGTCGAGGGCCTCCTTCTGGGAGCTGAAGTACCAGAGGACGCGGAACCCTTGGCTCGTGCGCAGCGGATGCTCGTAGCCGCGATAGATATCCGGTGGCCCGTCCTTGCGCCTGGGGTTGGTCCGGCGCTGGACCTCGAGCCAGGGGGCGGCGTTGCTGCGCAACCAGGTGTGGAACTGCCCATGCTCGCGCCAGGTGTCCGGGATGACCGTCACGAAGCGCCCGCCGTGGGTGGCGATATGGGACAGGTTTTGGGCCGACGCGAGTTTGCAATCTGCCACGTACAGGAAGTCGGCGGTGCCGGTGAGCTTGCGCAGGCTCTCCCAGGTGCGGATGTGCGTCGTATCGTCGGTCGTGTTCCCGTGATCGACGTGCGAGAAGATCGGCACGGCC
>JAJZLX010000372.1 GCA_021850555.1 Pseudomonadota bacterium
TGCGGTCGACGATGTGTGCACGCACGACGGCGAGCGGCTCGAGGGCGCCGAGGTCGAGTCCTGCGAGATCGTCTGCCCGCGCCACGGGGCCCGCTTCTGCCTGCGCACCGGCGAGGCGCTCACGCCCCCGGCCTACGAGCCGCTGCGCACGTACGGGGTGCGCATCGAGAACGGGCGGATCCTCATCGAGCGCCCCGACTGACGGCGGGCGCCGCCGGCGATGAGCCGTCCCCGGGGTAGGCTGTCGCACGGGCGGATTTTTTCCACGATAATCTCCGGCGCCATCAAGCGGGGGATACGCATGAACACAAGAATCGCCCTTGGCGCCGGCCTGCTGTGCCTGATCCTCGCCGCGGGTGCGGCCGCGCACGGCCTCACCGCCGCGGACCTGACCGGCGCATCGCTCGCGACGCTGTCCGGGGACCTGGCCTCACATCGGGTCACTTCCCAACAGCTCGTTGCCGCCTATGAGGCGCGCATCAAACGGCTCAACCCCAAGATCCACGCGGTGATCTCCCTCAATCCGCGCGCCATGGCCGAGGCGCGCGCCTCAGATGCGCGCCGCGCGGCCGGCCATGCCCTGGGGCCGCTCGATGGGCTGCCGATCCTGGTCAAGGACAATATCGACATCGCGGGGCTGGCGACCACGGCCGGCTCGCTTGCGCTGCTGAAGAACGTGCGGCGCGTGGATGCCACGGTGATCGGCAATCTGCGCCGCGCCGGGGTGGTCATCCTGGGCCGGGCCAACCTCTCGGAGTGGGCGAACTTCCGCTCGAACCACTCCGTGAGCGGCTGGAGCGCGGTCGGCGGACTCACCCGCAATCCCTACATGCTCGATCGCACCGCCTGCGGCTCGAGCTCCGGTCCCGCCGCCGCAGTCGCGGCCGGCTTGGCCGCGGCGGCCATCGGCACCGAGACGGACGGCTCGATCAGCTGCCCGTCCTCCATGAACGGGGTGGTGGGCCTGAAGCCCACCGTCGGACTGGTGTCGCGGGCCGGCATCGTGCCCATCAGCCGCACTCAGGACACCGCCGGCCCCATCACCCGCACCGTGCGAGGTGCGGCGATGCTGCTTACCGCGATGGCGGGCACCGATCCGCTGGACCCCGCCACGATCGGCGCCAACGCCCATCGATCCAACTACGTCGCGGCGCTCAACCCGCGCGCGCTCGAGGGCGTGCGCCTCGGTGTCGCGCGTTTTCTGCTGAAGAACTTCACCCCAAAGACCCTGGCCGTATTCGATCGGGCGCTCGCGCTGCTCAAGGCGCAGGGGGCGACCCTGGTGAATGTCGATGATTACCACATGGCGCCGATCGAGAAGAACGAGAACCTCGTGCTGCTCACGGAATTCAAGGCGGATCTGAATGCGTATCTGGCGGGCTCTCCCCCGGCGGTGAAAACCCGCACCCTGCGCGAGCTCATCACCTTCGACAAGACACACCCGCGGGAGATGACCTGGTTCGGCCAGGGTTTGTTCATCCAGGCCGAGCGTACCAAGGGACTGACGGATCCCGCCTACCTCAAGGCGCGCGCGACGAACCTGCGCCTCGCCGGTCCCGACGGGATCGACCGGCTGTTGAAAGAGCACCGGGTCGAGGCGCTGATCTCACCGACGCAGAATCCCGCGGCCGTGATCGATCTGGTGAACGGCGATGCCGGCATCGGCCCGGGCGACAGCAGCCTGCCGGCCATCGCAGGCTACCCTTACATCACGGTCCCCATGGGTGAAGTCCAGGGCCTTCCCGTCGGGCTGTCATTCATCGGACCGAAGTGGTCGGAAGCGCGTCTTTTGGGATTTGCGTACGCCTACGAGCACGCCGCCCGGGCATTTCGCCCGCCGACGTTCGCGCCCAACGTGCAGCACTGGCATCCGGCCCGGGCTGCATCCTCAGGCTGAGGACGAAGAGCTCCGCGCTCGCCGGCCCGAGCGGCAGGCGTGCATCAAAAACTACTATTAGTCTGATAATTTAGACCGCACTGCCTGTCTTGAGCCAGCCAGCAGGCGCGATCAGGAGGCACGGCGCACCCCCTTGCGAGAGCCGGCGCCGGCGGCGGCGATCAGCTCGAGCACCTCGGCGATGAGGGCGCGCATGGCGTCCGATGCCCGCCCGGGGTCGCCGGCGAGGACCGCATTGAGCACCTCCTCGTGCTGGGAGATGTCGGCGGCGCGGCCCTTGATACGGTTGGTGAACCGGATCGAGATCCTGAGCGCGGTGTTGATGAGCGGGTCGAGCTGGGCGAAGAACCGGTTGCCGGTGGCAGCGAGCACCGCCGTGTGGAAGGCGATGTCGGCGGCCACCGTCTCGTCCTCGCCCTTCGCCGCGGCCACCATCCGCTTGAAGCCCGCGCGCATGTTGGCGAGCGCAGGGGCATCGGCGCGCTGTGCCGCGAGGGCAGCGGCGGCCGGCTCGATGGCCAGGCGCATCTCGGTGAACTCGGCCAGCAATTTCAAGGAGAACTTGCGCTCGAGCAGCCAGCGCAGCACATCAGGATCGAGCAGATTCCAATGCTCTTCCGGTGTGACGCTCGTGCCCTGACGCGGCCGGGCCTGCAGCAGCCCCTTGGCCGTCAGCATCTTCACCGCCTCGCGGGTGACCGAACGGCTCGTGCCGTGCCGGCGCGAGAGCTCCCCCTCGGTCGGAAAGGGCTTGGCGTCGAACTCGCCCGTGACGATGAGCTGGCCGAGCGATTCCACCAGGCCGTAGGTCAGACTGCGGTCGCGGGGAATGCTCGGGGGGGGCACGGAGTGTCTTTCGGGCCAGCTGTTATGGTGACAAGTATATCCCGCGACGGTAGCGAGGTTGTGCAAAACACCGGACCGCATCGGTCCGCCGGGCCCGCTCCCGGCTGTCGATCCCGGCGAGAGCGTATCTTCAGGGCCCCGTGACGAGCCGCACTGTGCAGGGTATACTTATCATATTATATGATTATACAGTCCTCATACCCATCCGCCGTCGACGATGTACTGCTGTCCGGTGCAGGCGCTTGCCGCCTCCGAGGCGAGAAAGGCGATGAAGCTCGCCACTTCCGCCGGCTGAAGCTTTCGCTTCAGGCACTGACGGGCCATGATCTCCCGCTCCGTCTCGGGCGTGACCCATTTTTCGAGCTGCCTGCGGGTCATGATCCAGCCCGGCGCGACCGCGTTCGCCCGGATCCCGAACGGGCCGAAGTCGCGCGCCAGCGAGCGCGTCAGCCCGAGCACCGCGGATTTCGAGGCGGTGTATGCGGCCATGCCGCCCTGGCCGATCATCCAGGAGATCGAGCCCAGATTGACGATCGAGCCGTGCTTCGCCGCTTTCATCCCGGGCAACACCGCCTGGGCGCAGAAGAACTGCTGCTTGAGATTGACGGCGATACGGTGGTCCCAAAGCTCCTCAGTGACGTCCTCCGTGGCGTGCCGCTCGTCGCTTGCCGCGTTGTTGATCAGGATCTCGATCGGTCCCGATCGCGCGCTGATCGCGGCGATCGAGCGCCGCAGGGCGGCAACGTCCGTGAGGTCGCAACACTCGAACTGCGTGGCGATTCCCGCACCGGCGAGCTCGTGCACCAACGCCTCGGACGGCTCGGCCGCGATATCGAGGAAGGCGACCCTGGAGCCCTGCCCGGCGAACTCTCGCACGATCGCCTCACCGATCCCTGAGCCGCCGCCGGTCACGAGAACGACCCGATCCTTCAAATCCGAATACGTTGCTGTCATAGGAGATTACCGACCCAATGGCCCTTTCCGGAGAATTGTTCATCGGCCTGAAGCGCCGAGCCACCGACGTGAGTTTTCACGCGATCGACCCCGCGAGCGGCCGGGCGCTCGCGCCCGCATTCAGTGCTGCCGGCGCCGCCGAGGTCGACGCCGCTTGCGCGCTCGCAAGCTCGGCGTTCGAGACGTATCGGGCGATGACGCCGGAGCGGCGCGCCGAGTTCCTCGAGTGCATCGCCAAACACATTCTGGAGCAAGGCGAGCCGCTGTTGCAACGCGCGCACGAGGAGACGGCTCTGCCGCTGGCGCGATTGACCGGCGAGCGGGCGCGCACGGTCGGGCAACTGCGTCTGTTTGCCGCGGAGCTGCGCGCCCGGGACTGGCTCGGCCTGCGCGCCGATCCGGCTTTGCCGCAGCGTGAGCCCGTGCCGCGGCCGGATCTGCGTCAGCGCAGGATTCCCCTGGGACCGGTGGCGGTGTTCGGTGCCAGCAATTTTCCGCTCGCATTCTCCGTGGCGGGCGGTGACAGCGCGGCCGCTCTCGCCGCCGGATGCCCGATCGTCGTCAAGGGCCATCCGGCGCACCCGGGCACCGGCGAATGGGTCGCGCGCGCCATCGTGGCCGCGGCCCTCGAGACCGCGATGCCCGATGGAGTGTTCTCCCTGCTCAACGGTCCGGACACGGCGCTCGGGGCGGCGCTGGCCGTCGACCCGCGCATACACGCGGTCGCATTCACCGGCTCGCGCCGCGGCGGACTGGCGTTGATGAAAGCGGCCGCGGCGCGGCCGGAGCCGATCCCTGTGTTTGCGGAGATGAGCAGCGTCAACCCCGTGATCCTGCTGCCGGGCGCGCTCGCGGCGCGCGCCGCCGACCTGGGCCGGGAGTTTGTCGCCTCGCTCACCCTGGGTGTCGGTCAATTCTGCACCAACCCCGGCCTCATACTCGCGATCGAGCACGAGGGGCTCGGGCAGTTCATCGAGGCGGCTCGCGCGGCCATCGCCGCCGTCGAGCCGGCGGTCATGCTCACCCCCGGAATCCATCAGAGCTATCTGCACGCGCTCGAGCGCCTGGGGGCGGGCGCCCACCTTCTTGCCCGCGGCGCCGATGCCGGCGGGCCGAACTGCGGGCGCGCCGCGCTCTATTCGGTCCCGGCGCAGACGCTGCTCGCGAATCCACGGCTCGCCGAGGAGGCATTCGGTCCGGCGGCGCTGATCGTGCGCTGCGCGGGCCTCGAGGAAGTCCTCGCGGTCGTGCAGCGGCTGGAAGGTCAGCTCACCGCGACACTGCAGATGGACGGGCCGGATCTGCCGCTCGCACGCTCGTTGCGGCCGGCGCTCGAGCGCAGGGCCGGCAGGCTGATCGTCAACGGCTGGCCGACCGGCGTCGAGGTCTGTCATGCGATGGTGCATGGCGGACCGTTCCCGGCCACCTCCGACGGGCGCAGCACCTCGGTCGGCACCCTCGCCATCGAGCGCTTCCTGCGCCCGGTGTGCTATCAGGGCTTCCCGGAGGAGTTGTTGCCCACCGAGCTTCGCGACGCCGAGCTCGCCCGATCACCGCATCGACTCGACGGGCGGCAGCGCACGGGCGGGGCAAGCTGAGCGCGCACCCGCCGGCGGCGGGCGCGGCGCCGGACTTGACAGGCAACAGCGCCTCTCTCTATTGTATGAGTTAATAGCGGACCACGGCTTCGACTCCGCCGCCGCGGAGTCGAGTCTCGCGACCGGGAATCCTTACGATGGCAGTTTCCATTGGCGTCGATCCACACGCGGCGGGCGCGAGCGCCGGCGGGCCACGGACCTACACCGCGGCGCTGGTGGTGCTCGCCAGCGTGTTCTTCATGTGGGGATTTGCCACCGTCCTCAACGACATCCTGGTTCCGCACCTGAAGTCGGCATTCCGGCTCGACTACGCACAATCGCTGCTCATTCAGCTCGCGTTCTTCCTCGGCTACCTCGTCATGGCGCTGCCCTCCGCCAAGGTGCTCGAGCGCACCGGCTACAAGCTGGCCGTCGTCATCGGATTGCTCGGCATGGCCGGCAGCGCCGCCTTGTTCATCCCCGCGGCCGCCCTCGAGTCCTACGGCCTTTTCCTGGTGGCGCTGTTCCTGCTCGCCTCCTCCATCACGCTACTGCAGGTGGCGGCCAATCCGTACGTCGCGGTGATCGGCTCGCCGCAGACCGCCTCGAGCCGCCTCAACCTCGTGCAGGCCTGCAATTCCGCCGGAACCATGCTCGCGCCGCTGTTCGGCGGGCTGCTGATTCTCGGACGCGGCCCAGCCGATGCCGCGCGCGCAGCGATCGCCCTCACCGCCCGGCAGCGCGCCGCGCAGGTGGGAACGGTGGAGCTGCCCTACCTGCTGGTGGCGGCCGTGCTGCTCGCGCTGGCGATACTGATCTGGCGCGTGCGCCTGCCGGATCTCGGCAAGGACACACGACGCGCCTCCCGCTCGGCGCGCGCACAGCACAGCCTCTGGAGGCACCGCAACCTGGTGTTCGCCGTGCCGGCCATAGCCCTTTACATGATCTGCGAGGTTGGTATCGGCTCGACCCTGGTGAACTTCATCTCCATGCCCGGGATCGGCGCGATGAGTCACGAGCGCGCCGCCGCCTACCTAACGCTGTACTGGGGCGGGGCCATGGTCGGGCGCTTCCTCGGCTCCTGGATCCTGCGCCGCGTGGCTCCACAGCGCATGCTCGCGGCGGTCACGATCGGCGCGCTCGTGCTCGTCGGCATCGCCATCTCTTCGAGCGGGTATCTGGCCATGGGCAGCCTCATTGCCGTCGGGCTGTGCAACTCGATCATGTGGCCGACGATCTTCACCCTGGGGATCCGCGGCCTGGGACCGTTGACCGAGGAGGGCTCGGGGCTGCTCATCATGGCGGTCGCCGGAGGAGCGCTCGCCGAGCTGCAGGGCGTGCTCGCCGATCACATCGGGCTGCAGTTGTCCTACCTGCTGCCCTGGGCCTGCTACGCCTTCCTGCTCTTCTATGCGCTCTCGGGCTACCGGGCAACGGACACGCTTCTCGACGAGCAGCTCGCATAGATCCGCCGACGCGTATGACACCCGCCTCATCCCGACACTCCAACCGGCAGGAGGACCGGGCGCGGCGTATACTTGCGCGCATGCGGCCGCGGAACCTCCATTCATCCAACGGCGAGCGCAAACGCCCGCTGCGGCTGCACGGCACGATCGCACGTGACATCGGCGTGCGGATCGTCGGCGGCCGGATCACCCCGGGCAGCGTGCTGGAGGGGGAAATCGAGGCGAGC
>JAJZLX010000269.1 GCA_021850555.1 Pseudomonadota bacterium
CGTTGGGGCTGCCCGGCGCAGCAGGCCGCGCAGCGGCGGCGGCACGGCGCGCGCATCGCCGGTGAGCGTGAGCCGCCGCAGCGCCAGTCCGTGTGCGCGCATCAGCTTGCGTCCCTGGGGGCCGAGCAGGAACGCGATGAATGCCGCTGCGGCGCGCGGATGCGGCGCGTCTCGGACCAGCGCGATGGTATAGAGCGCCTTGGGCGTGATCGCGGGCGGGAGCGTCACTGACGGGATGCCGGCCGCGGAGGTCTCCGTCGAGTAGAAGAAGCCGGCATCGAGCTGTCCGGACTGCAACCGTCCCATCAGCGTCTCCTCGGGGAACACCTGGGCGGTATTCTCCGGCCCGCCGAGCACTCGCCGCAGCAGGCCCGGGATGTGGTAATACGCCTCGGCCCGCCGCATCAGCTCGATCGTGAGAGCCCCCTTGGGATCGAGCTTGGGGTCGGTGCGGCCGATGCGCAGGCCCGGCCTCTGGAGCACGACGTACCAGGGCCGTGAATGCCACAATGACGCGAAGCGGCTGTGCGGGTTGTACCCGATGACCAGCGGAGATTGCGCGAACGTGACGTACCAGCGCACCCAATCGCCGTGCTGCGCACCCATCAACCGCGCGTTCACCTGCGGCGCGGCGCTGAGGAACACGTCGGCCCGGCGCAGATGTCCGGCGATCTCGTTGGCCAGAAGTTTCGAGCCGCCGGCATAGCCGCGGAAATGATCGCCGCTCGCGCGATCGAACGCTGGAGCGACCGATCCTTGCATCAGGTTGATCAGCGAGCCGGCGTAGAGCACCGCCACGTTGCTGCCCGCACGCGCCGGCAGCAGCGCGCTCGAGCACCAGAGGAGCATGGCGGCCGCCGTTGCGAGGCGCAGCCGGGCGGGTGCCCCAGCGCGTCGACCGAACAGGAGTGAAAGGATCATGAGCGATGCGCGCTATACGAACCGGTCGGTCGCGCTGACCAGCTCGTGCAGCGTGCCGCGCTCGAACGCCGAATGACCGGCGTCCGGCACGATCCGCAGCTGCGCCTCCGGCCAGGCGCGATGCAGGTCCCAGGCGCTGCGCATCGGGCACACGACATCATAGCGCCCTTGCACGATGACGGCGGGGATGTGCCTGATGCGCTGCACGTCCGCAAGCAACTGCCCATCCATCTTGAAGAATCCCCGGTTTACGAAGAAGTGACATTCGATGCGCGCGAAGGCCTGCGCGTAGGCGTTCTTCTCGAACTTCGCGATGTAATCGACCGCCGTTCGCAGGTAGCTCGTGGCGCCTTCCCAGCTCGACCATGCCTGCGCGGCGCGGGCGCGCACCGCCGGGTCATCGCCGGTCAGCCGGGCGTAATAGGCGCGCATCATGTCGGTGCGCTCCTCGAGGGGGATCGGGTCGATGAAGCGTTCCCAGAGGTCCGGGTAGATCGCCGCGGCGCCCCCGGGGCTCTGGTAGAACCACTCCAGTTCCCAGCGGCGCAGCAGGAAAATGCCGCGCAGGACCAGCTCGGTGACGCGTGCCGGGTAGGTCTCGGCGTAGGCGAGGGCCAGCGTCGAGCCCCAGGAGCCGCCGAACACCAGCCAGCGATGGATGCCGAGGTGCTCGCGCAGCCGCTCGATGTCCTCGACCAGGTTCCATGTGGTGTTTTCCCTGAGCTCCGCGTGCGGGCGGCTCTTGCCGCAGCCGCGCTGATCGAACAACACGATCCGGTAGCGCCGGGGGTCGAAGAAGCGGCGCATCTTCGGATCGGTGCCGCCGCCCGGGCCGCCGTGCAGGAATACGGCGGGCTTGCCTGCGGGGTTGCCGCTCTCCTCGAAGTAGATCTCGTGCAGGTCCGATACCCGCAGCCGGCCGGTGCGGTAGGGCTTGAGCGGCGGGTACAGCCGGCGCACCGGTGCTCTGGAGTGCGAGGCGCTCATCATGCCGGCAGCCTATCAGATCGGCGGCCCCGGGAGTGCGCCGGCCCTGCCGTGCCTGGCCGCGCGGCGCGGTTATAATCATCGCTGTCGAACCAGCGGCACGCGTGCTTGAAACTCACCTCAGATTCGCTCTCGGCCCACCTCGCCGAGAAGCTGTTACCGGCATACCTGGTTTCCGGGGACGAGCCTCTGCTCGTGGCGGAGGCCGCCGATGCGGTGCGCGCGCGCGCGCGCGCCGCGGGATTCACGGAGCGGGACGTGCATTTCATCGAGCGGGCCGCCGACTGGGAGGACGTGCGCGCGGCGGCGGGGAATCTGTCGTTGTTCGGGGCGCGGCGGCTGCTCGAGGTGCGGCTCGGGAGTGCGCGGCCCGGGACAGGCGGCTCGGCTGTTCTCGTGGCGCTGCTCGAGCGCGCGGATCCCGACACGTTGCTGCTCATTCTGAGCCCGCGCCTCGACCGTGACGCGCAGTCGGCGCAGTGGGTCCGGGCGGTGGAAGCGCACGGCGCATGGCTCGCCGTGTGGCCGGTCGAACTCGGCAAGCTCGTGGCCTGGCTGCGCGCACGCAGCCGGCGGCTCGGTGTGAATCTCGCTCCGGAGGCGCTGCAACTGCTCGCCGAGCGGACCGAGGGCAACCTGCTCGCCGCCGATCAGGAGCTGCGCAAGCTGGTGTTGCTCGGTGACCCGGCGTGCGGGGACGGCCGTGCGGTGCGCGCGGGGTTCGCCGACAGTGCGCGATTCGACGTCTTCCGGCTTTCCGAGGCCGCGCTCGCCGGCGAGTCGGCGCGCGCTCTGCGCGTGCTCGCGGGACTGCGCTCCGAGGGCACCGAGCCGACACTCGTGCTGTGGGCCTTGATCAAGGCATTGCGGGATCTCGGCGCCGCGGTGCTGGCCCGGCCCGGCGCCGCGGGCGGCAGGCGGCGCTCCAGTGCGGCGCTCGAGGCGGCCGTTGGCCGCTGCGCGCGCCTGTCCTTTGCGAGCCTGATGCTGCGCGCGGCGCGCGCGGACCGCATGATCAAGGGTCGACTGCGCGGCGATCCCTGGGACGAGATGGCGTTGCTCGCGGCCGAACTGTGCGCGCAGCCGGCGTTGCCCACGCCCCAATCCATGTTCAAATAGCGCCCGAATCGCCGTGCCGCGCACGGCCAGATGCACGGACATCATGCAGCCCATCGGTGTTTTCGGCGGAACGTTCGACCCTGTTCACTACGGCCATCTGCGCACGGCGTTCGAGCTGTGGCAGCTGCTGCACCTGGCGGAAGTGCGCTTTGTCCCCACGGGCAACCCGCCGCATCGCGATCAGCCGCTCGCCAGCGCCGAGTTGCGGCTGCGCATGGTGCGGGCCGCCGTCGCCGGCCAGCCGGCCTTCTCGGTCGATGACCGGGAGATCCGCCGCAGCGGAGTGTCCTACTCGGTCGACACGCTCGCGGAGCTGCGCGGGGAGTATCCCCGGCGCTCACTGTGCCTGCTGCTCGGCATGGACGCGTTTCTCGGACTGCCACACTGGCACCGCTGGCGGGAGCTGCTCGAGCTCGGGCACATCGTCGTGGCCCATCGTCCGGGCTGGAAGGTCCCGACCATGGGTCCGCTCGGCGAGGTGATGGTCGATCATGGCACCGGCTCGATCCGCGAGCTGCACGAGCGCAGCGCCGGGCGGATCTACGTGCACGCGGTGACGCAGCTGGAGATCTCCTCCACCGAGCTGCGCCAGCTGATCGTTTCGGGCCTCGACCCCCGCTACCTGGTGCCGGACGAAGTGCGGCGTATTCTGCTCGACAGCGAGTGCTATTCTAAGGACACATGACCACCCGCCCCGCCGCCCGCCGCGGCACGTCCTCCCGCTCCCGCTCCCGACCCAAGGGATCACCCAAGGGATCCGCAGCGCTGCTTCGCGTCGTGACAGCGGCGCTCGAAGACATGAAGGCCGTCAATGTCCAAGTGATCGACGTGCGCGGCCTGACCGACGTGGCCGATACGCTGATCATCGCGTCGGGCACCTCGGATCGTCACGTCCGCTCGATCGCCGAGCGGGTGATCGAGCAGGCCAAGGCGAGCGGCATGCGTCCGCTGGGCACGGAGGGCGAGCGCGAGGGAGAGTGGGTGCTGGTCGATTTGCAGGATATCGTCGTGCACGTGATGCTGCCGCGGATCCGCGAGTTTTATGCGCTCGAGCGGCTGTGGGAGCCCCCCGCGGGGGAGCCTGGATCGGTGCATGCGTCGGCGCAGGCGGCCGAGCGCACTTGAGCGGCGTTCGAGCAGGGTGAGCGGATGCGCGTGCGGCTGCTGGCGGTCGGCACTCGTGCGCCGGCCTGGGTGCGCCAGGGCTATGACGACTATGCCCGCCGTCTCGGCCCGGGCCTGAAGCTGACACTCGTGCAGATCGAGCCCGGGCGGCGTGCCGCGGGCGGGGAGGTGCGCGCGGCGCTCGAGGCCGAAGGGCGCAGACTCCTCGCGGCCGTGCGGGACGGGGAGTTTCTGGTGGCCCTCGATGAGCACGGCACGCAAATGACCACGCCGAGATTTGCGGACTGGCTGGCCGAGCGGATGCGCGAGGGGCGTGACCTCGCGATCATGGTCGGCGGGCCGGACGGCTTTGCGCCGCAGGTGCGCGCCAGGGCCGATCTTCTGCTGTCGCTGTCGGCTCTGACCCTGCCGCATGCCCTGGTGCGCGTCGTGCTGGCCGAACAGCTCTACCGAGCCCTTAGCATCCACGCCCATCACCCGTATCATCGGGCGTGATGAGCCTGGAACTTCCCGCCCCTGTGCTCTGCCTCGCGTCCGCCTCGCCGCGGCGGCGTGATCTGCTCTGGCAGATCGGTGTGCCGCACAAGGCGGTGGCGGCCGATCTCGACGAGCGGGCGCTGCCCGGGGAGTCGCCGCACGATTACGTGGAGCGGCTCGCGCTCGAGAAAGCGATGAGCGTGCGCAATCGCCGCGAGCGGCTGCCCGTGTTGGCCGCCGACACCGCCGTGGTGCTCGAGGGCACGATTTACGGCAAACCGGTCGATCGGGCCGACGCGCTGGCCATGCTGGGCAGGCTCTCCGGGCGTGTCCATCAGGTCATTACGGCCGTGGCGCTCGCGACCGAGCGCAGCCTCGAGGTACGCCTCAGTGCCGCGTCGGTGCGCCTGCGGGAGCTGACTTTGGCGGAGCGGGAAGCCTATTGGCAGACCGGCGAGCCGCCCGGCAAGGCAGGCGGCTACGCCATCCAGGGGTTCGGTGCCGTGTTCGTCGAGTCGCTCTCGGGAAGCTACACGGCCGTGGTGGGCCTGCCGCTGGCCGAGACGGCCGAGTTGCTGCGCGCGGCGGGTCTTGCCTACTGGCAGGGACGCGGCGCGTGATCGAGGTCCTGGTCAACGTCGGGCCGCGCCAGATGCGTGCCGCGCTCATCGAAGACGGAGTCGTTCAGGAGATCTTCATCGAGCACGCCGGCCGCCGCCGGCTGGTGAGCAATCTGTACAAGGGGCGCGTGACCCGCGTGCTGCCGGGCATGCAGGCGGCATTCGTGGACATCGGTCTGGAGCGAACCGCTTTCCTGCATATCGACGATATCGTCAGCCCGCCGCTCGAGGAGACGGAACTGGCGCCGGCGGCGGCCGCTGCGATCGACGTGCGCCGCCTGGTCAGCCCCGGCGACGAGCTGCTGGTGCAGGTCATCAAGGACCCGATCGGCAGCAAGGGTGCGCGCCTGAGCACGTTCATCACGCTGCCGGCGCGCTACCTGGTGTACCTGCCCGCGGGCGAGGGCGTGGCCGTGTCGGCGAAGATCGATGACGAAGCCGAGCGCATCCGGCTGAAGTCGCTCGTGTGCGAGCTGCGGGCCGGTGAGGCCGGCGGCGGCTACATCCTGCGCACCGCCGCGCAGGGCGCGTCGGCCGAGGCGCTGCGCGAGGACATGGGCTACCTCGAGCGGCTCTGGCAGCATGTGCGCGCTCGCGCCGCCGAGGTGCCGCCCGGCTCGGTGGTACACGAGGATCTGCACCTGGCGCTGCGGCTGCTGCGCGATGAGCTGTCGCGGGGAGTCGGCGCGGTGCGGGTCGATTCGCCCGAGACGCACCGCTCCATGCGCGCGTTCGCCGAGCAGTTCATGCCGGGGGCCTCGACCCGCATCGAGTTGTACGACGAGGCGCGGCCGATATTCGATCTGCACGGCGTGGAGGACGAAATCAACCGGGCGCTCGAACGCAAGGTGATGCTCAAGTCCGGCGGACATCTGGTGATCGACCAGACCGAGGCGATGACCACCATTGACGTCAATACCGGCGGCTACGTCGGTCACCGCAATCTGGAGGAAACCTGCTTCCGGACCAATCTCGAGGCGGCCGAAGTGATCGGCCGGCAGCTGCGGCTGCGCAATCTCGGCGGAATCATCATCATCGACTTCATCGACATGCACGCCGAGTCGCATCGGCGGCAGATTCTCGCGGCGCTCGAGCGCTCGCTGGCCGCGGACCGGGCGCAGACGCGCATCGTCAACTTCTCGCCCCTGGGGCTGCTCGAGATGACTCGCAAGCGTACGCGCGAGAGTCTGGCGCATCTGCTGTGCGAGCCGTGCCGGGCGTGTGAAGGGCGTGGATTCGTCAAGACGGCCGAGACGGTCTGCAACGAGATTTTCCGCGAGCTGCTGCGCCAGGAGCGCGCGGGCGGGGAGCTGCTGGTGCTGGCGCATCAGACCGTGGTGGATCGGCTGCTCGAGGCGGAATCGGCCGCACTGGCGGCGCTGCAGGGGCAGGTCGGACGTACGGTGCGGCTGCAGGTCGAGGCGCTCTACGGCGTGGATCAGTTCGATGTCGTGGCGCTGTGAGGCGCGCGGGCGGCGGACGGAGTAGGCTTCCCCGATGACGATCGTCGCAGCCCTGCAGATGAACTCCGGGCCCGATGTGCGCGCCAATCTCGCCGCGGCGCGCACGCTGCTCGAGACGGCCGCCGCCCGTGAGGCGCGCCTGGCCGTGCTGCCCGAGAATTTCGCGTTCATGGGGCGGCGCGATGCCGACAAGCGCGCAATCGGGGAGCCCGAAGGCGCCGGCCCCATCCAGGACTTCCTGGCCGAGAG
>JAJZLX010000288.1 GCA_021850555.1 Pseudomonadota bacterium
AGTTGCAGGCGCAGGGATATTGGAGTCGGTACTCGCAGCTTCATGCCAACACCCGCCGCGAGACCATCCAGCTGACCGTTTCCAAGCGCTTCGCCCGCACGATGATCTGGGTGTACATCGAGCGCTGGCAGCAAAGCGGCTCGCCGGGCGTCTCGAGCTTCTTGGCCTCCTCCTTCACGGACGATCGCGTCGGCCTCTACGTGACCTACGACCTGTTCGGCGAGCGGCCCATGCAGCCGTCCCTGCAGGGGATGCCCGGGTTCGGGGGAGGCATGGGCGGGTATTAGTCACATGGGAAACCCCCGGCTCTGCCGGGGTGACAGTAGAAGTTTGACGGTTCCTGCGGTATGCAGTCGCAAGAGGAGAAGTCCGTCCGAGGGCGAAGATGCGCCGTTGACTGCGTGAGGATTGAAGCGGCTCCCGGTCTACGGGTGTATGGTAAGCGGCGACAAGGTTGGGCATATGGCTCTTCTTCCTCTTACGTCGCGGGAATGGCCCCTTTGAGGGGCCCCGCGACGTGAAAGCCTCCGGCTTTTCCGGAGGATGGTTACTTCTGATCTGTCACGTTGAAATGCATGAAGATCAAGGCCTTGCACCATGAGCCCGATTTGCAGCATCGATCAGCGCTTGCCGCTGTTGTTGCCGAACGCGGATCTGCCTCATCACCTCTTCCTGACTGGCGCGGCGGTCCGGCAACGTGGTTGCGAGCAAGACCTGGATGTCGTGACTGAAGTGTCCCTATCCGGTGGAGCTGGTACAGGGCTGTGCGCACCGGTTCCTGGCGGACTTTGCCTATCAGGGGCGGGAACTCGTGTACTGCGATCCGCCGTATCTGCACGCGACGCGCAGTTCGGGCCGGCGCTACCGCTTTGACTACGAAGATCGCGATCACCTGGAGCTGCTGGGGTTGCTGAAGAAGCTGCCCTGCCCGGTGATCCTCTCCGGCTACCCCTCGGCGCTGTACGATGAGCAACTCTCGGGGTGGGGGAGCGTTGAGCTGCAGGTGATGAACCAGGCCGGGGTGCGCACCGAGAAGCTGTGGTTCAACTTCCGGCCAGATCGGGTGCATTGGGTGCGCTATCCGGGGCGTAACCACACCGACCGCCAGACGATCAAGCGCAGGGCCGAGAGCTGGGCTCGACGCTATGCGCGGATGGCACCGGCCGAGCGCCTTGCGGTGCTCTCGGGGTTGATGGCGGTGGAGGCCGGCGAGTAGCCGCGCGCGCCTGCTCTCGTGGCGAGCGTCAATAAGCACTCCCTGCACGAGGAGTTTGAGGCGCTGCTGATGCTGCTCTCGGTGCTGATGGCGGTCTTCATGGGCGTGACGCGAATGAATAACCAACGGAGTGGTTGTTCAGTGCTGCAGTGGAAGATGACGGTAGGTCCCTCGGATAGAAACCTGTACGAGCGGCTATCGAGTGTCTCGAATATCATGCGTCCAATGAGGCGCTAACGGGGTCACGTGCGCCTGCTGCGGTGGCGAGCGCGGATGCGCGTGCCGCGAAGCAGTCGAATTCTAGGATGAAACCTTCTTTAGTGTGATGCAGCGGGCGCAACTCGGTGACTTCGAATCCGTTCGACTCGAGAAATTCGAGCACGCTGAGGTAGTGTGGGGAATCCTTGTATAGCTTGACGACGTTGAGTTCGGTCTGCAGTCCGACGACGTCTTTGAGTCTGTCTCCCGCGCCCTGCAGCACATGCAAGTCGAAGCCTTGGGTGTCGGTTTTGAGAAAAACCCGGTCGTTGTTGCCTACGAACCTGTCCCATGTCCCGTCCAGTCGATGAACCGGGACTGGCACCACCTTGGATACCGGAGGCGTCTTCGTGGGAGTCAGGAGTGAGCTGAACACCGAGTTGCTGTCGATCACGTTCAAAGATAGGGTGCCTTCGGCGCTTCCCAGGGCGCAGCATTCGGCGGTCCAGTCGGGATCGCCCGCGGCTCGCGAGCGGATATTCTCGTATTCGGTGGGATTCGGCTCGAAGGATGCGATCCGCCCCTTGTAGCCCATCAGCCGGACGCTCTGCGCCCAACTGCCATCGTTCGCGCCCACGTCGAGAAGCAGCGTGACGCGCAGTCGCTCAAGAAGCCGCTTGAATGCCCACTGTTCCTGGTACCGAGTAACGAGCCGCTGTGCCGGTGGCGCGATGCCCGCTCGCAATGCCGCAAAGCCGAGTCGCGTTATCATGGTTCTCATGGCTGATTACTCCTCTGGAGGCGTTGTGATCCGCGCGGCGGCTTGCGGCTCGGAGGTGTCATTGCCGCAGTACCTCGAAGGTGGTATCAGCCGATAGTTCTGCCTTCGATGTTCTCGTGGCAGATATTGAGCGCTGACAGGTGCTGACGGAACGTGGACAACCTGATGTCCGAGATCGGGTGGCTCATGTCGTGGCCGGCAGTGCAATTGCGTCGACCGGACCTAAATGCTGTTCGCGCCGTGCTCGTCAGGGAAGGGCATTTTGGCTCTACTGCCGATCGAGTATGCCTCGACCCTCGTTGATCACTTTACCGGAAGGACGGCTGCAGATCCATCGCTTTGGCGCTCAGGCGGCTTCGGGCCGCCTTACAGTCCGGCGTGCAGACCGCGCGCAGCGCCGTCAGCGAGTAAAGGGGCCGCCCCGCCAGCGCCGCTAGTCCGTACCAGAGCTGCGAGACGCGTGGCCGGACGAAGAAGCGGTCGCCGACGCGGTAGCGAACCCAGATGAGCGAGCGGGTCCCGGAAGCACCGACGGCCAGCGTTTGCCTCCACTGCCCCGAGGGTGAGCTCACGATGCGCACCGATTCACTGCGCAGCCGCCCCTTCTCGCCCAACAGATGGTTCCAGTAGCTCAGCAGCTTGGCGTTCTGAGTCTGAGCCCGGTACGCCACCGAAAACGCTTCCACCCGCTCTCCATCGGCGTTGGTGTAGCTCACCAGCGACTCGCCGTCGGGACGGACAAAATGCGGACGCCACGTGCCACCTCTAACCGGTCGAGGTCCGCTCCAGCCGGAAGGCGCCGTGGGCCAGTCGATCCCGACCGCGGGGTCGCCCGAGTGCGCCCAGTCCATCGCGTAGGCGAGTGCCGGCAGCACGGCCATCACGCCGAGCGCCACCGCCACCGGTGCAAGCTTGAGCGGGCGGCCGGGGGCAGGCTCTTTCGCCCGAGGTGTTTGCGGGCCTTGCGGCTTGTCGCCCGTCGCAGGCCTACGTTCCGCCCACCACAGGAAGAGCGCGAACACCGCCGCGAACAGCCACCAGCCGAGCCAGTAGTGATCCTTCACGAGCGAGCTGCGCATGTCGGTGAAGTACGCGGCGACGAACACCGTGAAAATCCGCACCCAGTTGACGAGGAGCGACAGAGCGCCCATCACGCCGATCAACTTCAGCCTGCGCTTCAGCGGCTCCCTGCAGATCTCCCCGTAGAAGGTGGCGAGGGCGAGCCCGACCATGAGTTCATGCAAGCCGCTGCAGGTGCCGGCGATCTCGATCGTTCCGCCGGGCAGGTGGACGTAGACACCCTGCACATACGCGGGCAGACCGGTGATCCAGATGAGCACCGCGGACATTCTGGCGCTCAACGTCTGCACGTAGCCGTTGATAGCGCTCCACATGGGCATGGCGAAGTACAGATACCCGACCGGGAACGCGAGCATGCGCGCGGCGCGCCAGCCGAGCGCGGCCACGATGGCCGCAAGCAGGATCAGGGGAAGCAGCATCACATGCGCTTCCTGAATCACCGCGCGCCAGGCCCAGACCCACAGGGCGCTCAACAGCGCCAGCGCAATCAGCGCCCGCGGCACCGGTCGAAGGGGCACCGCGGCCAATTGCCTGCGGTCGCGCCAGATCAGCCACAGCGAGAGGAGCAGCACGAGGTAACCGTGCGTGAAGGGTTCCTTTTGCGCGAAGGAAGTCCACAGCGCATTCAGCGCTACCGCGCTGGGCCAATACAGGACGGCGGCCGCGGTCCAAAGACCGTAAACCGTCAGCAGACGGCTCAAGACGGGCGCTTGCGGCAGGCTGCGGGAGCGAGTCGCGGCGGTTGGTTTCGCGGTCGCGGAAGGCTCGCAGCCCTCGGGAGTGGTGATGTCCGACATCTGCTCCGGCGCCTCCGGGCGGAGGCTGCTCCGCCGCATCCATCGTCCAATGTCTCGGTGCCGCATTTTGTACCATAGGCGGGTGCGGGAGGCGAAACCGCACGCAATCTGTGAAATTCGTTCCGCGTGCACCAGGAATACCCGCCAGTGGCATCCGCTCAGATCCGCGCCCCCGAAGCAGCGGGCGGCCGATGGATGAGGCCCTCGACCCCCGAGGACGGGCCGGCCATCGTCGCCTTGATGAAACAGGCGGGTCTTCAGCCGCACGAGGACCCCGCGCACCTGCACTGGAAATACTGGCAGGCGCGGGCGGACTGGCCCGCGCCGCGCTCGTTCGTGCTCACCGACGGCAAGGACATCCTCGCTCACGGCGCCGCCTGCCCCGGGACGCTGCGCTGGGGCGCCGGCCAGGGGCGAGTCATCCACATGATCGACTGGGCCGCGCGCCGCGACTCGGTCGGCGCCGGTGTCTTGCTGATGAAGCAGGTCGCGTGCACGAGCGACTTCCTGCTCGGCATCGGCGGCAGCGGCCAGACGCTCAGGATCATGCCGCTCATCGGCTATCGTCCCTGCGGTACGGTCACCGGGTATGTTCGGACGCTCTCTGCGCTCCGCATCGCGGAGCGACCCGGCCAAGCCCGCTGGAAGGTGCCCCCGCGCATGGCGCGAAGCCTGCTCTGGTCCCTGTCGGCGCCCAGGGCCGATGTGGGACGCTGGCAGGCGCGGCGGATCGGCGCCGAGGAGGCGGCGCGGATCGCGGACGCACTGCCCGACAGCCGTCCGGGGACGGTGCTCTTCGGGCGCTCCCCGGATCTCTTTCGCCACCTGCTGGCCTGTCCCATCGTCCCGGTCGAGCTCTATGCGCTCGAGCAGGCCGGGCGGGCCTTGGGATATTTCGTCTTGAGCTACGCGCCCGGACAGGCCCGTCTCGCCGACCTGTGGCTCGCCTCGGAGGACCCCGCGGACTGGCGCGCCCTGGCGCATTGCGCGGTCCGACAGGCCCAGAGCCGGGGCGGACTGGCGGAGCTCGTGGCCTGGTCGAGCGATCCTTGGCTGTCGCAGGTCTTCGACGCCTGCGGCTTTCAGGCGCGCCTGACCCTGCCGATTTACCTACGTAGCGCCGGGGAGGTGCCGGTTCCCCGGGAGACCCTGAGGGTGCAGATGATCGACAACGACGCGTTCTACCTTTACTTCGGTCGCAACGAGCTATGGGCCTGAAAGCGCATCAGACGCTTCCATGGACGCGCGGGCCACGGAGGGCTGCCGAGGGGACTCATCAACCCGGAGCGCGCCTGCGCGCGTTTCAGGCGGTCACGTGCGCGACCGCCTGGGAGCGGGACTGATGGCCGCTCCAGCCGGGGTCGACCCGAGCGACTGCCGGCTGTCCGTCGAGGAGACCTCCGGCGCGGACTGGGATCCGTTCGTGCTGCAGGCTGCGGGCGCCAGTCTCTATCACCTGAGCGGCTGGACCGAGCTCGCGCGCGAGGTCTTCGGGCACCGGACGCTCTTCGTGCAGGCGCGCGATCCGTCCGGGTCGCTGGTCGGGGTGCTGCCGGTGATCCAGCAGAAGAGCCGCCTGCTCGGCAATTTCGCCACCTCCGTGGCGTTTTACAATTACGGCGGTGCGCTGACGTCGGATTCGGAGGTCGCGCGGCAGATGATGCTCTGTGCCGCCGAGGCTGCGAAGAAGCTCGGCTGCCGCTACCTGGAGTTCCGCGACATCCAGGCTCGTCCGGGCGACTGGGCGCTGCGCAAGGACAAGATCACGCTACAGCTCTCATTGCCGGGGAGCTTCGAGGCCCTGTCGAAGCGCCTGGGAGCGAAGCTGCGCTCCCAGGTCAAGCGCGCCGAGCGGGAAGGGGTCGAGGTCGAGTGCCGCACCGGAACCAAGGCGCTGCTGGAGGATTTCTACAGCGTGTTCGCCGAGAACATGCGCGACCTCGGCACCCCGGTGTACCCCAAGCGCTTCTTCGAGGCCATCCTCGAGCGCTTCGAGCCGTATTGCCAGCTGGTGGTGATCGACTGGCACGGGGAGCCGGCGGCCGCGGCGTTCCTCACCTTCTGGCAGGGTAGGGGCGAGGTTCCGTGGGCGTCCTGCCGGGCCAAGGCCAAGCCCTTGGGCTTGAACATGAAGCTCTACTGGGAGCTGCTCTCCTTCTCGGTGAGCCGGGGCTGCACCCTGTTCGACTTCGGCCGCTCCACCGTCGATAGCGGCACCTACCGGTTCAAGCGCCAGTGGGGCGCGGAGCCCGTGCCCCTGTACTGGTACCGCTGGGAGCGGCAGCCGAGCGCAGCGCAGAGCGCCCATGGGGAGGAGAAGGGGAAAGGCAGGGCGCTCGCGAGCGCGCTCTGGCAGCGCCTGCCCCTCGGGGTCGCCAACACCCTGGGTCCCCTCATCAGCGGAGCGCTGCCCTGGTGAGCGCCGTGAAGAGAATCGCCAAGCGGGCCGTGGTCCAAACCATCGCCCGCACCGCGCCCCTCACCTGGCGATGGCGCAAGCCGGGCTCGCTCATCGTCCTGATGTATCACCGCGTGCTGCCGAAGGACTCCCCGCAGCGCAAGAGCGAGCAGCCCGGGATGTACGTCTCTCCCGAGACCCTCGATCTGCATCTCAATGAGCTCAAGCGCCATTTCGAGCTGGTGCACCTGGAGGAGTGGCTGCGCCGCGCCAAGCAGGGGGCGGCGCTGCCGAGGCTCGCCTGCGCGATCACCTTCGACGATGGCTGGCGGGACAATTACGACTTCGCCCTGCCGGTGCTGGTGAAGCACGGTGCGCCGGCGACGATCTTTCTTGTCTCAAGCTACATCGGCACCGGCTATCGGTTCTGGCCGAACCGGCTCAT
>JAJZLX010000132.1 GCA_021850555.1 Pseudomonadota bacterium
CGGCGCCCATCGACAATCCAACGTAGAACAGCCTGCCCGCGAGGACGTATACTCGGATCCACCTTCCAAACAGGCCAAGGGGAGTCCCATGAGCAAAGGCATGGATAAAAAGAAGGAGACGAAGAAGAAGCCGGCGAAAACCTTCGGCGAGAAGCGTGCGGCAAAGCGCGAAAAGCGCCAGTCCAGAGGACGCTGACGGGCGGCCATACTGACCCGCTGCGGCGGCTTTCAGCCCGCCGCAGCGAATGCCACGCTTCAAACGCCGGGGATGCCGGGCGGGCTACTTGACGCTGTACCCGCGCGCTTGCAGGCACGCGGTGAGCGCCCGGCGGTAGTTGCGCGCTTTGTGGTCCAGGGCCCGCTGCGCCTGGTAAGCCTGGTCGCTCGTTTCCTGGCGGGCCTGCTGGTTCGCCTGGGCATTGGCGGCATCACCCATGCTGCCGATCATGGCGCCGGTGAGCGCACCGAACACCGCCCCCGAACCCCGGTCCCAGGGATTGGAGATCGCCGCACCGAGCACCGCGCCCGCCACGGCCCCGATGGCGGTATCGGTGCCCGGCGGCGGGCCTTGCACGGTCACCCGGTCGTACACCGGCACTCCCGGGGCACTGGGATCGAATCCGCTCTGGTGCACCGCCCACACCGCGCACTCGTAACGGTCGCGGCTTTGCTGTTGGCGCGACTGGTGGTGCATGGGATACGCGTAGACCGTGGTATCGGGCCGCCGCAGGCGATACGCCACGGGAGCGGACTGCTCGGGGACGGTGGCGCAGCCTGAAAGCCCGAGGAGCGCCCCCAGAGCCGCGAGCCCCAGGGCGCCACGCCAGCGGGAAACACCCGATATCCACAAACCCTTCATGTCCGACCCACGGCCTGCCGCCCTACCGCGCACGATACGCCCTAGCATAACCGGTTGACGCCCCGCCGGACCTCGAAGTTCCGCCGGCGTCGTAACATAACTTGCCCGACCTCAAGATATCTCAAGCGCCGGCCCGCTCAGCCGATGAGCGCCGCCACCCGCTCGAGGTCCTCCGCCGTATTGACGTCCGGACCGGGGCGCTCCCGGCAGTCGGCCACCTGGATGATCATGCCATGACCGAGCGCGCGCAGCTGCTCGAGCTTCTCGGTCGCCTCGAGCGCGGTCGGCTCCAGCGAGGCCAGGCGCTTCAGCGCCGCCACCCGGTACGCATAGAGGCCCACATGGCGCCGGGCGCCCGTGAGCGGCGACGGGGCGGCCGGGCTGGCCGAAGGCGCGTCGCGATTCCACGGCACGGGCGCGCGGCTGAAATATAGCGCCCGCCCGCGCTCGTCACAGACGACCTTCACCACGTTGGGGTCGAGGAGCTCTGTCTGCGATTCGATGGGGGTGGCGAGCGTGGCGAGCGACGCCTCGGGATGCGATTCCAACAGCGCGGCCACTTGGCGGATGATCGCCGGGGGAATGAGCGGCTCATCCCCCTGGACGTTGACGACGATATCCTCCTGCGCCCACCGCTCGATCACGGCGAGCTCCGCAATGCGGTCGGTGCCCGAGGCGTGCTGGCGCCCCGTCAGGCGCGCCTCGGCGCCAAAGGCCCGCGCGGCGCTCACGATGGCCGGGTCGTCCGTCGCGATCAGCACATCGGCGGCGCCCGCGGCGCTCGCCTTCTCGTACACCCACTGGATCATGGGCTTGCCGCGCAGGGGCTTCAGCGCCTTGCCGGGCAGCCTCGTGGAGTGCGCGCGGGCCGGAATGGCGACATGAAACAACGGAATCGTCCTGCTCAATGCCCGAGCAGCGGATCGTCGGCGGGGAGCTGGCGGGCTTCCTCCTCCAGCATCACCGGCACGCCGTCGCGGATGGGATAGGCGAGCCGGTCCATGCGGCACACGAGCACTTCGGCCTCCCGCCGGTAAAGCAGGCTGCCCTTGCACAGGGGACAGGCGAGTATTTCAAGCAGGCGGGCATCCACGGCGCTGACTCCCGAAGTATGAGGGTGATTCGATCTTGCGCATCACGAGCCCGATGAGCCGTTGCGCGTCGGCATCGCTGAAGCACGCCTCTACCGGTACATACCACAGGCGCGGGTCCGCGGGCTGAGCGCATTTTACGGCATCCTTTTCCGTCATGAGCACCGGGCGGTCGTCGCCGAAATCGAGCTCGGCGGCGCTCAAGGGATGATGATCCGGAAACGGGTGCGGAACCGGCGTGAGGCCGTGCGCGGTGAGCTCGCGAAAGAAGCGCTCGGGGTTCCCGATGCCTGCAACGGCGTGCACCCTGCCCTCGAAGGACTCAAGCGGGCGGGACTCCCCTGAAAGGAGCCGGCGCGGCTGCCCGGGCACCAATGCCATCCGCATCGCCTCCCCGATCCCCTCGCCGGCGCGCAGCGAGGGGTGCTCGAGCGGGCCGTTGACGACCAGGGCGTCCACGGTGCGCAGCCGGGAGAGCGGCTCGCGCAGAGGGCCCGCCGGCAGCAGCCGGCCGTTGCCGAAGCCACGGCTGCCGTCGACGACCACGATCTCGCAGTCTCGCTCGAGCGGCAGATGTTGCAGGCCATCATCGGCCAATATGACCTGCGCCCCGCGCTCGATGAGGGCGGCGGCGGCGGCCACCCGATCACGCGCGACCGCGGTGGCGCAACCGGTGCGCCGATGCAGCAGCAGCGGCTCATCGCCCACCTCACGCCAGCTCGCGCCCGCTTCGAGCACCCGCACCCCGCTCGAGGCGCGCCCATAGCCCCGGGACACCAATCCGACGAGGACTCCGCGCCGAGTGAGCTGCATGGCGAGCCAGATGGCGAGCGGTGTCTTGCCCGTGCCGCCGACCGTCAGGTTGCCGATCACCACCACCGGGACGCCCGCGCAGCGGCTGCGCCGCCACCCCCGCCGGAACGCCGAGCGGCGCGCCGATACCGCCGCCCCATAGAGCCAGGCGAGAGGCTGCAGCACCGGACCGCGTGCAGTGCCGTACCAGTGCCGGTTCAGCCACGCCTCGATCATTGCCGTGCTTTCAGTCGTTGAACTGCAGCCGGTGCAGCTGCGCGTACAGGCCGCCGCGCTCGAGCAGCTGCGCGTGCGAGCCGCTTTCGGCCACCTTGCCTGCGTCGAGCACGACGATGCGATCGGCCTGCTCCACGGTCGAGAGTCTGTGGGCGATGACGAAGGTCGTGCGGTTGCGCATCAGGTTGACGAGCGCCGCCTGGATGTGACGCTCGGCCTGCGTATCGAGCGCCGAGGTCGCCTCGTCCAGGATGAGAATGGGCGCATCCTTCAGCAGCGCCCGTGCGATGGCGATCCTCTGGCGCTGCCCGCCCGAGAGCAGCGTCCCCCGGTCCCCGATCAGTGTGTCGAGCCCTTCCGGCAGCTCGGCGGTGAATTGCAGCACATGGGCGGCTTCGGCGGCCCGCAAAACGGCTTCCTCCGGCACCTGGCGGCCGAAAGTGATGTTGTTTCGGATGGTGTCATCGAACAGCGTGACCTCCTGACTGACCACCGCGATCTGCTTGCGCAGGGACTTCAGGTCGTACTCGCGTATGTCACGCCCGTCGATGAGGATGGAGCCGGAGGCGACGTCGTAGAAGCGGGGCAGCAGGCTCACCAGAGTCGATTTCCCGCTGCCCGAGCGGCCGACGATGGCGATGTTCGAGCCTGCGGGAACCCGGAGCGAGACCTCCCGCAGCGCAACGCCCGCACCTTGCGGGTAGGAGAACCCGACGGCGCGATACTCGACGTCTCCGCGGACACGCTCGATGTGGTATGTGCCGGTGTCCGGCTCCCCCGGCTCGTCAGTCAACTCGAACAGGCTTTGCGCGGCGGCGACGCCCTGCTGGATGGGACCGGACTGGCTCACCACCTCGCGCACCGGCTGCGAGAGGCTGGCGAGTGCGGCGAAATACCCGAGCAGCTCCCCGAGAGTCATCTCACCCTGCACCCGGCTGCGGATCGTGAGCGCAAGCACGATCGCCGCGCCGACGGCGGTCACCATCTGCACCGTGGGATTGGACAGCCCGTTGGTGAGGATGAACTTCATGTTCGAGATCCGGTTCTGCTCGTTGACCTCCTCGAACTGCCGATCGAGGTGCGCCTGCGCCCCGTAGACCTTCACCAGGCGCTGGGACTCGAAGCTCTCCTTGGCGAGCCGGGTCACATCCTCCATCGAGTCCTGGATGCGCCGGCCATAGCGGCGGAAATGACGGTTGATGACCGACACCAGCCAGATGACGAGCGGGCCCACGACGAGCAGGATCGCCGTCAGACGGGCATTGAGCCAGATGAGATAGCCGATCAGGAAGACGATGGTGAGGCCGGCGCGCACCAGGATCACGATCGAGTAGGTGCAGGCCCGGCCGACCTGCTCGCTGTTGTAGGTGAGCCGGGAGAGCAGGGAGCCGGTGGCATGCCGGTCGAAGAACGCGACCGGCAGATCGAGCACGCGCCCGAAGATCTGGGAGCGGAACCGCTTGACGACGTTGCGGCCCACCAGGCCCATGAAGTAGGTCTGGGTGAAGTTGCCGATGCCGCGGCCGACGAACAGCACCACCAGCGCGACCGGAATCCACAGGATCATGCGCGGATCGGGATGGGCGAGCGTGTCGCCGAGGTGCTGGGCGAGATACGCCAGGGCGGCGGTGCTCGCCGCGTACACCGCCCCGCCCGCGAGCCCCAGGGCGAACACGCCCTTGTGAGGTTTCAGATAGCCGAGCAGGCGTCGGTAGGTCGCGGCGGCGCTTTGCTCCGCCGGGGATCGCCCGCCTCGACTCAAGAGCCGCCCTCCCCGTGGGTCTTGATCGTCGCGATCTGCAGTCTCACGAACCCGAGCGCCCCGAGCACGTCCATCGCCGTGACCACCGACTGCTGGGTCGCACGCGCATCGGCGCGGATGGTGACGATCATGTCCCGATCGGCGCCCGCCTGCCTGATCAGCGCCGAGCGCAGCGTATCGGGGCTGGAATTGATGAGCTCGCGGCCGTTGACGAGGTAATCGCCCCTCTCGGTCACGGTGACCACGAGCGGCTCGGGCTGGGAGGTCGCGCTCGGCACGGCGCTCGCATGGGGCAGGCGCACCTGCAGCCGCCCCTCCTGCGAGAACTTGCTCGAGAGCATGAAGAACACCACCAGGAGCAGGACGACATCGATCAGCGAGACGACGTTGATCTCCGGCTCCTCGTGGCGCCGCGGATTGAGGTTCATGTGCGCACTAGGCGTGCGGCCACCGGCGCCGTGGCGGGGGCATCAGGGGCCTCGGCGCGGGCCGGCCCGCTCTGCCCCACGCTGGCCGCGTCCTCCAGCGCATCCGCCATGCGCAGCGCGTGCTTTTCCATCTCCACGACGAGGCGCTCGACCTTGCCGCGCAGGTACCGGTAGGCGATCAGGGACGGAATGGCCACGCACAGCCCGGCCGCGGTGCACACCAGCGCCTCGGCGATGCCGCCGGAGAGCGCTTCCGGGTTGCCCATGCCTCCGGCACGGATGGCGTCGAACGAGCGGATGATGCCGGTGACGGTGCCGAGCAGACCAAGGAGCGGGGAGACGCCCGCAATGGTGCCGAGCGTGTTGAGAAAGCGCTCGAGCTCGTACACCACATGCCGGCCCGCGTCCTCCAGGCGCTCCATCAGCATCTCGTGCGAGCGGTGGCGGTTGGCGAGTCCTACGGCGAGGAGGCGGCCGAGCGGGGAATGCTGCTCGAGCGCCGCGATGACCTTATCGGTGACCTGGCCGGTCTCGATGAGATGCCAGACCTTCTGGGGGAGCTCGGCCGGCAGCACGCGCTTGTCCTGCAGCGTCCAGAGCCGCTCGAGCACGATCGCCGCCGAGACGATCGAGCAGAAAATGATCGGCCACATGAGCGGGCCGCCGGCCCGCACGATTTCCCACATCAATCGACCCCACTGGTTGGCGAGCGCACATCATACAGGAGGGCGGTCCTCCCCCGAAGCGCCGCCGGGACCACCATGATACAGTTCACGGAACATGCCGCGCCGCCTGCTGAAGAAGATCCTGCCCTCGCCCCAGTTCCTGGAGAACCATCGGATGGTGCGCGTGTTCGGCGACCGGCTGCTCGACCCGCGGCTGTGGGCCGTGCACCGGCGGGCCGTCGCGGGCGCTCTGGGCTGGGCCCTGGCCATCGCCTTCATCCCCCTGCCCGTGCACTCTCTGGTCGCGGGCCTCGTGGCGCTCACCTGGCGGCTCAATGTGCCGACGATCTACGCCACGATCTGGCTCGTCAACAACCCGCTCACCATGGTGCCGCTCTACTATCTCGCCTACCGGGTGGGGACGCTGCTGCTCGGCACCCCCGCGCACCCTTTCGCGTTTCAACTGAGCTTCAAGTGGCTTCAATACGGCCTCGGGCCGGTGTGGCGGCCGTTTCTGGTCGGCTGCCTCACCTGCTCCGTCGTGGCCGGGCTCATCGGCTGGGTGGGTCTGCGGCTGCTGTGGCGCTGGCAGGTGAGACGGCGCTATCGCTCGCGTCACTGCGCCTAGCCTTGACACGCTCCACCAGTCTGCCATCGAGCAGCTCGTAGATCCGGTCCATCCGGCTCGCGAGCCGCGGGTCGTGGGTCACGACGACCAGGCTCGTGCCCCGCTCGCGATTGAGCTCGAGCATCAACTCGAACACCTGCTCGGCATTGGCCCCGTCGAGATTGCCGGTCGGCTCATCGGCGAGGACGATCTTCGGCTGCGTCACCAGGGCGCGCGCCACCGCCGCGCGCTGGCGCTCCCCGCCCGAGAGCTGATGGGGCCGGTGGGCGAGCCTCGCCGCCAGTCCGACGCGCTCGAGCAGCTCGCGCGCCCGCTCGCGCGCCTCGGCCACCCTCATGCGACGCACCAGCAGCGGCATGGCGACATTCTCGAGCGCCGAGAACTCCGGCAGCAGGTGATGGAACTGGTAGACGAAGCCGAGCGTGCGATTGCGCAGCTCGCCCCTTTCCCTA
>JAJZLX010000058.1 GCA_021850555.1 Pseudomonadota bacterium
CGCCTTGACGCTGCGTTCGCAGCTCGGTGTAATACGCGGCCCCTCTCCGGCGGCCAGGTAGCTCAGTTGGTAGAGCAGCGGACTGAAAATCCGCGTGTCGGTGGTTCGATTCCGCCCCTGGCCACCATAACTACCTGATTTTACAGGTTGTTTTTTTCGATCGCGCGGACTGGAGTGTGTCGAAGTGGGCCATTTGGACCCATTTGGACCAGTGCCCGACACGCTCCGCAGAATTTAAAGCGCCTCGCTAGACGGGTCTCCCACCCTGCACCGGAGACCTCTCATGGCCGCGATCGATCAACGAACCCAGCATACCTGGCGCGCCCGCGTGCGCATCCCGGGCTTCGCACAGAAGACCCGTACCTTCGATACCGAAGCCGAAGCGCGCGAGTGGGCCGCGCGCATCGAGCGCGAACTGCGCGCCGGGCGCGACACGATCCCGAACGTGCGCGTCGAGCCCACCCTCGATGAAGCGCTGGAGCGCTACGAGCGGGAGATCACGGGCGAGAAGAAAGGCCATGAACAGGAACGCCGGCGTATCCGCCAATGGCGCCGCCGCGAACTCGCCAAGCTCAAACTTTCCGCGCTCACCTCCCAGCACTTCGTCGCGTTTCGTAATGAGCGTCTCAAAGCAGGCCTCAAACGCTCTACGGTGCGCCTCGATCTTTCGCTCATCAGTCATCTGTACACGATCGCGCGAAAAGACTGGGGGATGCCGTATCTGACGAACCCCATCGCCGATGTGCGCCAGCCGAAAGCGGACAAGTGGCGCAATCGCCGCCTGAGCGCCGAAGAGTCCGAGCGCTTCGAGCAGGCACTCCTGACCTGTTACAACCGGGTGATCCCGATCATCGTGCGATTCGCCGTGGAAACCGCGGCACGCAAGGGCGAGCTGCTGCTCCTGCTGTGGCGTGATGTCGATCTGCAGCGGCGCACGATGCTCCTGCGTGATACGAAAAACGGCGAGGATCGGACCGTGCCGCTCACCGAACGGGCGGTCGAGCTTCTCAAGCAACTGCCCCGAGAGAAGGAAGACGAGCCTGTCTTCCCAACTACTTCACATGCGATCACCGCCGCATGGCGCCGGATCCGCTCGCGCGCAAAGATCACAAACTTCAGGTTCCACGACCTGCGTCACGAGGCGACCACACGCCTCTTCGAGCGCGGCCTCACGGTGATGGAAGTGCAACGCATCACCGGGCACAAGACGCTTGCGATGCTGCTGCGCTATACGCAGATGAACGTCGATCACATCGTCGACCGTCTCGATGAAACCGAATCCGGCCCGAACCCTCCGGGGCGGTCGCGACGGGCGCGCCCGACCCCGGAGCCCGCGCGCACCTTGGACCCCAAGAACAGGGCGGCCGCCAAAACCAACGTCATCGTCTTTCCGGGGCGGCGCTAGCGCCAGATCGACCCGAGCGCCTTGATGCTCGTGATCCCACGGAGCCCACGCAACGGCAGCGACCCGCTGACCGTTCCGTGGGCTCCTTTCTTTTCAGCCGGCGTCGGCTCGTTTGGCCGGCCGCCCGAGGGCTTTCCATGAATCCATTCGACCACCACTCGAACACTCACTCCGCGCCGACCGACCTCATCCGACGCGCGCACGCGTTTAAACGTCTCAATGCGCTACGCAGTGCGCCGAGGGGAAATGCCGCAGAAGCCCGCGACCGAGCACTGCGCGAGGCGAACGCGCTCTACCTCCGCGCGGGCCTGACCTTGGCCGAACTCTCTGTCGCGCTTCGCTGCAGCGCGTCTTACCTCTGGGGACACTTCAGGCGACTCGGCCTGCACACTCACGACAGCACCCACCGTCGGGCCGGACACGTGCCGGCCCGCACCATCGCGCTCGGGCAGCCGGGAGCGTTTGCGGTGATTGATACCCCCCAAAAAGCGCATCTGCTGGGTCTGCTCATCGCGGATGCCAAGCCGAGGATCCGTATGCGCCGGGTGCACAACCGCAAGACGAAAGTTTACGAAGGCCTCGAATACATCGTGCAGCGCCGTGACCGCTGGGCCCTCAAGCGACTCAAAGATCTGCTCGAAAGCGCAGCGACCATCAAACCGACCACAACGGTGCTCACTCACCGCGGCACCACGAAACACCATGACGATTTGTCCCTCATCGTCTACTCCAGCCGCTTAGCCCGCGACCTCGCGGCGCTCGGGGTCGTCCCCGGCCGCGCCACGCGCAATCTGCCGCTACCCCAGCTCCGATCCGATCTCGTCCGTCACCTGATCCGGGGGCTTTTCGATGGCGATGGGTGGATCACCCGAGACGCCCGGGTCAAAGATCCCCTCAAAGGCTGGTCCTGTGGGGTGTGCGGCTGCAGGGCGGTGCTGTCTGACGTACGCCGATTTGCCAAGCAACTGGGTATCGCGGCTCCGCCGATATGTCCCAACGGTCCGAACAATCTCAAGCTCCAATGGAGCGGCATCGAAGCGGTTCGGCTGCTCGAACGCCTCTACGGCGAAACCGATCTCGCCCTGCCGCGCAAGAAGGTCGTGGCCCGCGCCCTCGTGGCCGCATACCAGGCAGCCTATCCCGACGGCACTGACGGCAGTACGCGCTATCAGCACCGGGAGGGGAAACGCTGGTGCTATTTGACCGATGACGGGCGGGTAGGGACCCGACAGGCGCAGAATCTGGCCTCTCGGGCCCTCACACTCTGGACGCGCAATATTCACCCGACCCGGGGGCGGCGCAAGGGGCGATAACACGCGCCTGGTACAGTGAACTATTCATTTCGTGGATGATTTCGTGCAGCCAGCCTACACAGCGAGTCACTCTGGCCGCGGGACCCGGTCCCCTCGCAGGGAGGGCGGGGTGCCGGGCGAGCGCGCTCATTTCACGCAGCCCCATCAGTTTGACGCACATCAAGACGGCTGCATCGCAGCCCAAAGGAGAAAGCTATGAACGATGAAAAGCATACCTTTCAGCAGGTCATCCAGGAGCTCAAAGCTCACCAATCGCGTGAGCGTGAGATCTTGAATCACCTGACGCAGCTGCTAGAGGACCCGGATCTGGCTGATCACATCAAGCGGGTCTTCAAGCTCGCTCGGGAAGCGTTTCACGAAGATGCAGCACGGTTTCTCATCCACCCACACTGGAAGTTCAACTCCGAAGCGCCGCTCATCATCGCTCAGAACGAGGAGGGTGCACGTGAAGTGGAGGCGCTGCTCGGCAATATCATTCACGGCGTCAGCGTGTGATCGAGCTGTCATGAGAGCCACTCTGAAGACAGTTGTGCATTACACATCGGTCGCGAGGCAATCGCAGACCATTCTCGTCTAGCCGTCAGTCACAGGGAATCGGAGGGGCGCTCTCATTTCTCACACGGGATACTCCGATGACTGCCGTCGGCCAAAAGCGGTCGTACCCTAAGAGCGACTTAGATAACCTCAGGGGCAGACAGTGCGGGCCTCTGATAGCCTAAACATGTATGTAGGGATAAGGCTGGACTTAAGGCGTGAGGATCTCGCTAAGGTTGCGCGTTTCGATATAGGTTCACGCGATGCATCAGCCTCTCTTCCCATCCGTTGCGATGTTCGATACGCTCGAATCCTTCGCGCCGTGAACGAAGCAGGTCAATTCGGCTCCGCTGCGCTAGTATTTCCCACCGCTCGAACATGATGTAAAGCGCGTTGCCGTACCACGGATTCTCGAAGACAACAAAGTCGTCGCCGAACTTCGCACCGAAGTAACGAATGAACGCATCTGAACCCGCGATGTAGCACTGTGGCTCCAGCTTCGCGAGCGCAGTCACCCTCGCCAGCATGAGCGTGCGCCGCTGCGCCTCAATGGGCTGCTTGCCTTCGAGCATCTGGGCGACGATCTGCTCAGGCGTTTGTCCCGGCGGAAGGATCTGCCAGGTGAGCCGGATTGTTGCCTTGTAGTCTTCGAGCGTAGCTTGCAGCGCGAAGAGACTGACGGTGCCGAGGTTCTCCTGGAGAATATTCAAGTTGTAGAGCAAGTCGTCTTCGAAGTTCGGCGAATGCTTGCTTAGCGGCTGATCAACGGTGAACTTCACCAAGAAGCTTCCGTCCGCACGGGCCTCTAGGAGGTCTGCACTCATCGTGATCCCCTTCGGTGGAATCAGCTCGCGCTCATACACCTCGCGAGTCTGATAATGCGTGTGCGTGCCATAGGTCACGGCGTCACCGAAATTCGGCGTTTCCCACGAAAACGTCTTCTCGATCTTCGGCAGGTCTCGCCGCACGATCTCTCGGCCGTTGACGTTCGCATCGGAGAATTTGCCGTTCTTGGGATACGGGAGCCATGGTTGCGCGACCTGGAGCTGCCCGTTGACCAAGCGCAGGCCCAAATCCGCATAGTTCGGAATGTCGCTCGGCTGAATGTGACGCAGGGCCGCGACGATGACCTCGTCCATGTCTGTCGCATGCACGCGCGCGCGGATGTGGCCGGGAATCTTTGTGAAATTCTTTTTGCCCATGGACCTTCGCTCCAATCAAGGAAGCTGCGCCGTGATGAAGGTCGCTCCGCCTCCCAACAACAAGTCGAGAAGCCGGACGACTTCCTTTCGAGCGCGCGGCGCCGTGTCTTCATCGAGCACGATGTCGTTCAGCCTCCACTTTGTTGGGGGCTCCACTTCCGGGCCCATGCTGACGCTGATGCTCCGGCCGGGAGCGATGCGATGCGTCAGAATATTTCGGATTTCTCGCAGTGAGTTCCATTCTGGATCCGCCATCACAGTGTCGAATACACCGAGCACGGCGTCCCCGGCGAACGCCTTCGCGTAAGCCTTCTGCACAGACCGCGGAGTGACGCGGATGAGATCCGGAGTGGCCAGCGAGAAGTCGGCAGGCTTGAGCATAGCTCCGACCGCGTGCATTCCGTAGAAGTACGCCTCAAAGCCCGAGAAGGCGTTGCTGAACAGGCCGAACAGAAGCTGCTCCTGATCATAGCGCTCGTCGGATGGAGGCGCGGCGCCATGCACCTTGATGGAGGCGGTGAAGTCTTGGCCATAATCTGCGAGCGCGCGGAAGCGATACGCGATCGCATGCCAGGCGCCACCGAAATGATCGAACGTAGCTCTGTGCAGCGCCGCGCGCGTTCTTAGATGGAAGTAGCTCGCGTTGAGCCGGCCGGCGGGGAAATCCGGGGGCATGTCAAACGTGTCGAAAGCTTTCGGGGAAGGCGGTGACATCTGCTGCCCGTCCCGTGAAGGGGACAACTTCGCATTTTGCCACGGCGATCGGGTGAGCTTCTACAATTACCACGCGGCGCGCCAAGGCTTGCGCGAACGACCGCTCAGGGTCGATTCCCGCCGATCGCGCACGGGGTTGCGTCGGCGCCGGGAAATGCCATCGATTCATGAATTGCCGGTCGACGATTATTCAAAAGGTGCCGTCGACTCATGTGGATGGTCGGTCATGCGAGGGGAGCGTTCAGTGCACCTGTGATGGTGAGGGGCAGATGACGACAAAATGGCCTAAACTGCCATTCCGTTTCAGGCAGGCATGAGGCGCCGTATGGCCACCAAATATTGTGCAGAGGAAGAAGTATTCGGTCGAGCATTCATCTTCGCCGTCCATGAGCACGTGAGCGCGGCGCTGGCGCGAATCGACGCGATTCAAGCGGAAATCTGCGAACAGAAGCGCTCTGCTGCCCAGCTTAGGATTGAGGTTAGGGAGCAGACGAAGGCATGGTTCGACACTCACCCGGATAAAGCCTTAGCGATCTCAGAGTTTTTGGGCTTCCCCTACTCCTCGTAGAAACCAATCGCGATCACAGTGTGGCTTTACAGCGATACTGTATACGGTTCTATTGAAAAACGAGTGGGCTACGCTGCGACGTGGGGGTTGATTCTGGAGAAGTCGAGCTTGCCTGCGATCATGAAGATGACGGTGCGGATTGTTTTGAAACGGACGTATCCGCGCGCCTTGCGCTTGGCCGCCTGGAACAACCCGTTGATGGCTTCCAGGAAGCCGTTGGTCTGGCGAGAATGCACCCAGGCGAGGATGCCGTCGAAGTGACTGCGGATCATCTCGGCCACCTTCTTCATCGGCTCGACTTTGGAGCGCAGCACGTTGGTGCACCAGGCGTTCAGGAGCCGGGCGACGACGGTGGGCTGCTTGCGGCTGAGGATGTCGCGCAGCTGTTCGCGATAGTGCCAGGCACGAGCGGTGCGGGTGGTGGTCATGCGCGAGAGCAGGCCGTCAAGTTCAGCGCGCTGGGCGTGGGTGAGCTTGCTGCGGTCTTTCGACAGCACCCAGCGCAGCCCCTTGAGGCTCGGATCGCGCTGCTGTTCCTCACGACGCATCGCGGTGATCGCCTCAGAGGCATGGGCGATCACGTGAAACTTGTCGAAGGTGATCTGGGCCTTGGGAAAGTGTTCCTGGACACCCTTGATGAACGCCGGGGACATGTCGATGCTGATCGAGGCGATCTCGGTGGGCTTGCCGCCATGGGCGCGCAGGTTGGCGGCAAAGGCGCCCACTGCATCGGCTTCTCGGCCCTCGGCGACGAACAGCACTCGACGGCGCTCGGGATCGGGGTCGGCATCGGCAAAGAGGCTGACGTAGTCGTGGCCATTGGCACGGGAGGTCTCATCGATCGCAGCCGGCGTACCTCGCTGAAGTCCGCGGTGCTGACCGCCTCGTCCACGTAGCGCTCGCAAAGGCTCATCACCCGGTGGATCGACAGCCCGCTGATGCGCGCCGCTCCGGTGAAGGCCGTCTCTCGGGCCAGCAGCAGCACGAACGCCTCAAACAGTAGCGTGAACCCGGAGAGCTTGCCGCTCCAGGGCGGGGTGATCTGCATGACCTTGCCGTCGGGCAGCTTCACCCGGGGAACCCTCACTTCGAGCTCGCACTCGTGCTGGAAGAAGTTCAGGTGCCGGT
>JAJZLX010000082.1 GCA_021850555.1 Pseudomonadota bacterium
CACCGCGGCGGCACCATCGTTGAGGGTGGAGGCGTTTCCGGCAGTGACGGTGCCGCCCGGCTTGAACACCGGCTTCATCTTCGCCAGCGTCTCGACATTGGAGTCACCGCGCACATTCTCGTCCACAGAAAAATGCACCGAGCCTTTTCGGGTCTTCACCGCGACCGGCACGATCTGTGACACGAAGCGCCCCTCCGCGATAGCCCGCGCAGCGCGCCTCTGGCTCTCCACCGCCAGCTCGTCCTGCGCCTCGCGACTGACGCCGTAGATCACTGCTACGTTTTCGGCAGTCATGCCCATGTGGATCTTCTGGAATGGATCGTGCAGGATCCCGTTCATATAGTCCACCATCGCCGTATCGCCGAGGCGTGCGCCCCAGCGGCCCGACGGCACGATGTAGGGACCGCGACTCATCGACTCGACGCCTGCGGCGACCGCAACGTCACAATCGCCAAGCTGAATAGCCTGAGCAGCCGAGACGATGGCCTGGAGACCGGAGCCGCAGAGACGGTTGACGTTGAAAGCTGGGGTCTCCTTTGGGATGCCGGCCTCGATCGCCGCAACGCGGCTGATGTAGGCGTCGCGCGGCTCGGTAGGAATCACGTTGCCCATCACCAAGTGACCAACCTCGGCTGGGTCAATAGCGGCGCGGTGAATCACGGCACGCACTACGGTCACGGCAAGCTCGGACATGGGGGTGTCCTTGAGAGTGCCGCCGAAGCTACCGATGGCGGTGCGTGCGGCACTAACGATCCAGACTTCCCGCTTGCTCATGTTTGAGATACTTGTTCAGGTAATGGCTGCGGCATCCATCGACTGCAGGCCTCTGCGCCCGCACGCGACAGCCAGTGAGCTGCATGGTCATTTGAGGTCATCAGACCGGCTCCCACGTAAAGACGTCGGACGAGCGCTCTAGGGCAAAGAAGGACTTGCGCATCGCGGGTAGCGCGACGTCGAGGCAGGTCTGCGGGGTCCAGCCCTCGCCTGCGTGCACCGAGCGGAGCGGCCGCGGCTGGCTGAATAGATAGATCTCGTTGCGGCGCACGCCGAAGATCTGGCCAGTGACGTCCTTGGCGCCGTCGCTGCACAGCGCCACAACGAAGGGCGCGATCTTGTCCGCAGTCATCATCTTGTTGATGCGGTTCCGCTCGGCGTTCTCGGGAGTGTCGGGGATAGAACTGACCATGCGTGTGTAGGCGAATGGAGCGACCGCATTGGAGCGCACGCCGAATTTCTGCATATCCAGCGCGATGCTCTTTGACAACCCCGCCACCCCCATCTTGGAGGCCGCATAATTGGCTTGGCCAAAATTTCCGATCAATCCGCTCGTGGAGGTCATGTGAACGAACGCGCCCTTTTGCCGCTCCTTAAAATGCGGTGCCGCAGCGCGAGAAACATTGAAGCAACCCTTGAGATTCACCTCAAGCACCGCGTCCCACTCGGCCTCCGACATCTTGTGGAAAATGACGTCACGCAGGATGCCCGCGTTGTTGACGATGGCGTCGACGGCGCCATAGGTCTCGACGGCTTTCCCAAACAGGGAATGGGCGCCGTCCCAGCTGGCAACATTGGAAGCGTCTGCTATGGCATCACCACCATCCGCACGGATCGCCCGGACTACATCCTCGGCTGGGTCAAGGCTTCCGCCCTCCCCAGTCTGGCTCACGCCACGGTCGTTGACGACGACCTTGGCGCCTTCCCGTGCAGCCAGTTTGGCAATCTCCGCCCCGACGCCGCGCCCCGCACCGGTAATAATGATAACTTTACCGCTTAATACACCACTCATCGATGAAACTCCCCGCACTAGGCTGTCCTTGGACCGACAATCGACTGGTCGGCTGGAATCTTGTATATAGTATGGTACACTACCAAAAAGAGTCCAGCGATGACGATTGATACTCAGATCGACCCCGACGGCGTACTGCTCGCCCGCATTGACATGCGCGGCCGAGCCATGAACGTCTTCTCAAGTGATCTGATGGACGCCTTGGCGAAGCTCATGGACCATGCCGCGGAGGAACCGCGAGTGCGGGCGGTGGTACTGACTTCCGGCAAATCAGCCTTCCTCGCCGGCGCCGACCTGGAAATGATCAAGATATTCACCGAGCGCGCCCGCGACGGCACGAGCGAGGAACTGCACGACCTGTTTGGGCACCTCGGCCGCTTGTTTCGCCGACTAGAGCTGCACCCCAAGCCCTTCATCGCCGCGATCAACGGCTTGGCGCTCGGCGGCGGCTTGGAGTTGTGCCTAGCGTGCCAGGCGCGAGTGGTCGCAGACGATCCGGCGATCCAGCTTGGCCTGCCGGAGATCAAGCTTGGCCTTCTTCCTGGCGCAGGAGGCACTCAGCGCCTGCCCCGCCTGATCGGCGCCAGCCCCGGTCTGCGCATGCTGCTGACCGGCGAGCCGGTGGGGCCGGCTGAGGCGCTGAAGCTGGGCTTGGTCGATGAAGTGGTGCCGGCGGAGCGCCTAATTGAGACCGCAAAGCGGCGAGCCTTGACACTGCACGGCCACCTGGCACCATGGGACCGTGAGGGCGCGTGCTTCGACCCTACGCCGTTCGACTTCAGCACTCCAGGAGCCCACACAGCGATCGCTGCGGCGACAGGCATCACCGGGTACCAGCTACGCCGCTATCCTGCCTATCGCGCGATCATGGATTGTGTGATCGGCGGTTGGGGGCTACCGATGACTGAGGCGGGCGAGCACGAAATGAGCGTGTTCGTCGAACTGATGCGCGATCCGGTGGCCGGCAACATGGTCCGTACGCTCTTCCTCAACCGCCAGAAAGCGGCCAAGCTTGGCCTGCTGAATCCGGACAGTCCCTATGCCGCCGGAAAAGAAGCTTTGCTTCCGCGGCTGCGCGCCACGCACGAGCAGCTGGAGGTGCTCGGTTGTAATGAAGACGAGAGCGTGCTCGCCGTAGCATTTACCGCCATCAAAGTATGGGGTGAGGGCGGTATCGAGCACCCTGATTTGGCCGATGCTGCAGTGGTGAACGCCGGCTTGTTTCCGTCCTGGACGGGCGGGCCGTACAACTACGTCCGACAGGCTGGAGCCCAGCGGTTACGCGCCGAGGCCGATGCGGCGGCACGCAAAGATGCCACTCTGTTCGCTGTACCCGAGGCGCTCGATCGATTCCTCCGTCCGCTAGCCGCCCTCTGCGCCTGATGGCCATCGACCGCCGCTTCCTTGGCTACGCCCTGCCGGTCTTCACCGTGGTGGCCAGCGCGGAACGTATCGAGCGCTTCGCGAAGGCGATCGGCCTAGACCAGCGCGGCACCTGCGCGCCGCCGACCTTCATGAAGGCTGTGGAAGGCGAGAACAACAGCACGAGACGCATTCTCGAAACGATGGGTGTGCCGCTGGCTCGAGTATTGCACGCCGAACAGCAGTTCGACTATCTCGCGCTGATCCACGCCGGAGACAAGTTGCAGGTACAGCGAACAGTCACCGACATCTACGACAAACGCAACGGGGAAATGGAGTTTATCGTGATCGAATCCCGGATCTCGCGCGAGGATGGCACCGACGTCGGCCGCTCCCGCCAGCTGATTCTCGTCCGCAATCCGTGTACCAAGCCCAATGATCATCGGACCTGAGGTGGATCTGGGCTCAGCCGAACCCGGCAGCGTAGTGGCGGAATTCCGCAGCGCACCCATCACCCGGGAGATGCTAGCGTGCTATGCCGAGGCTTCGGGGGACTTTAATCCGCTACATCTGGACCCGGAATTTGCCCGCAGGGCTGGCTTCGACGACGTCATCGCCCACGGAATGCTCGGCATGGCTCTGCTCGGCCGCATGCTCACCGCACGCTTCGGGTACGAGCACCTTGGTCACTTCAGCGCACGCTTCGTCGGCGTTGTCCCCGTGGGCGAAACCCTGCTGTGCCGAGCACGACTCGAAGTCCTAAAAACAAACTCGGTACTGCTTGCCCTGGAGGCCGCCACCTCACGTGGCGCCGTTGCGATCACCGGTCAGGCACGCATCCGCACCGGCTGAGACCAAGTCATACCCCGACACTCGAGACCGCGTGACACCTCTACCATCTCCTGCGGGGCGTGCCACTGCACATCACCGGCTCGTTCGACGACATTGACGCATCCGGATTCTGGCATCCCGGAATCAAACAGCGGCACTCTATATTCATGCGGCGCGCATCAGCATAAGCGCCGATCTCTTGCAGCGTGCAACGAGGACGTCATGCTGGTTATAAGCTCGATGTTCGAATATCACAATGCCGTTCCGTGGCCGGGACTTGCTCGGACGCAGCTCAAGAACTTCCGTTTCCACCCGTACCGTGTCTCCATGAAACAGCGGCTTAGGGAAGCGCACCTCGTCCCACCCGAGATTGGCTACGGTGGTACCGAGAGTCGTATCCCCCACTGAAATCCCGACCATCAGTCCAAGAGTGAATGCGCTATTGACCAGCCGCTGGCCAAACTCCGTCTCTCTTTTGCAATACTCTTCGTCGAGATGAATGGCCGCCGGATTGTGCGTCAGCGCCGTGAAGAACACGTTGTCCGACTCGGTCACCGTCCGGCGGATCGCGTGCCGGAACACCGTACCCACCTTGAACTCCTCAAAGTACAGACCCGCCATGCCAAGTACCCCTACCACATCAGGCGAGCAAGCCAACGATGGCCACTGCCGCCACACTGTTATACGGCACACCACCCAGATTGTGACTCAACGCGCAGGTTGGACTGCGCAGTTGCCGAGAGCCCGCGCGGCCCAGAAGCTGTAGGTAGTTCTCGTACACCATGCGCAGACCTGAGGCGCCCACAGGATGGCCGAAGCACTTCAAGCCACCATCTACTTGGCAAGGAACTCCGCCATCGGCATCGAAAAATCCGTCGAGCACGTCGCGTATCGCACCGCCGTCGTCGGATATCCCGAGATCTTCCATCGTCACCAACTCGGTGATTGAGAAACAGTCGTGAACCTCCATCATATCAATCTGCTCGCGAGGCTTCCGGATTTCTGCCTCCGCGTAGGCATTCCTGGCCGCTATTCTTGTATTACGCACGCAGCTACCGTCCCAATCCGAAGTACTGGTCTCGCGTCCGCAGCTCAGTGACAGCTGCATCGCTTTAATGGTGACGATGTCTTTTTTCCCGAGCCCACGCGCGATATCCGGTGTCGTAACGATTGCGCATGCTGCACCATCGCTAACGCCACAGCAATCATAGAGTCCTAGGGGATCGGCGATCATCGGCGCATTCAGGATCGTGTCGAGTTCCACCGCCTTCCTGAGATGCGCTTTCGGATTCTTCACGCCGTTCTGGTGGCTTTTCCAAGAGACACGGCCGATCGCCCGCTTGAGATCCTCCTTACTGACGCCGTATCGTGCCCGATAGCCGGCTGCAAGCTGTGCAAATCCAGCCGGCGCCGAGCAGTACGGCAGGATCAGGTCGTTGAGCGTGCCTTTTGTCTGTACTGGCAGCCCTCCGTACCCAGTATCCTTGAGCTTTTCAGCCCCTATGGCCAGCGCGATATCCACCGCACCAGCGGCCACGGCATACGCTGCACCGCGCAACGCTTCCGTTCCAGTGGCGCACATATTCTCGACCCGAGTCACCGCAATACCCTCGAGCCTCAACGCAGTTGATAGGGGAATGGCCGAGTTGCCCACATTGATCCGATCCAACGCAGAACCGTACCACGCCGCGCCGATCTCGCTTTTGCCTATCCCGGCATCCCCCAGAGCCTCCTGGAAAGCCTCCCACACCAAGTCTTCGGTACCACAATCCCACCGTTCGCCGAACTTCGAGCAGCCCATGCCGACGATCGCAACCTTGTCTCTAATGCCGATAGCCATAAATGGATTCCATTGTCATACGCACGCATGGACTCAAGAACGGGGAGTCGCCTTCCAGAAATAGCGGTTGTAATGGCGCCGCCCGTCCTTCTCCTTAATGCGAAACACCATGCGCAACGGAACTCCGACGTCGAACCGAGAGGGATCCACCTCCACCATCTCCATCAGAACTCGCGCGCCATTCTCGAACTGTACAAGACCCACATAGAGCGGTGGAGCCGGGTAGAACATCAGCCAGTCCGCCGTGAAGGTCGCCACCTTCGCCGGCTCATCCGCCAAGCAATGCGGCGTCTGCGGTTCCGTCGAGCGGCACTTCACGCACGAAGGCAGGCTCGGAAACTGGATGGCTCCGCACGATTGGCATTGACCCCCGGTGAAGCGCATGACTTCTTCCTGGGCTCGATAAAGCTGGGTCAGCGCCGTCTTCGCGTCAGTTTCCGCCCTCATGCCCCAATCCAGGCCGATTTCGCCGGCAAATGAGAGGAGCTTGGTGTAGTTATTCTCGGTCTTTCCCTGTGCGAGCGCGGCACTCACCGAGCACGCGGACCGGTAAGTCGCTATCGCATCGGTGGTCTCGAAAAGAAGCGCGTCGCATCCGCCACCGAATCCCACCACGAGAAGGTTCCGGCCGGGACCGGCCTGCTCCAGTGCGGCACCGAGCATCATGAGCGGATGCGGAGCGCCGATGTCTCCGCACTTCGCAACGAAGTTCTCAACCACGGCCTCCGGCTTGATACCCACGGCTTGCGCAACCGCACCACTAATGCCGGGAATCATTGCAGGAAGACAGAAGTAATCAATTGCCTGCGCGCTCAGGCCGGTGTCGCGCAGCAGGCGTCCTACCGTTTCCGGAACAATTTTCAGATAGCCTTCGTCGCGGACCCAGCGCTCCTCCCAGTGGTAGTCGTATTTCTCCCCAGCCGCCCGGAAATGATCGACGAGCTGCCTCGCGCTCGAGACGGCTGCGACGAAACGCGCAATGGCCGGACCGCCGCCGATCCGCATCGCGAAGCTCCCCGCTCCGTACTGCAATT
>JAJZLX010000622.1 GCA_021850555.1 Pseudomonadota bacterium
GTTGTATCTCGCCCCCCCCGACTACCAGCAGGGCGATGGCTACCGCATCATGTACGTACATGCCCCCAGTGCATGGCTGTCGCTCATGGTGTATACGATCATGGCGGTAGCCGGGGGCATCGGGCTCATCTGGCGCATGAAGGTGGCGCACGCTGTGGCGGCCGCCAGCGCGCCCATCGGAGCCTCCTTCACCCTCGCGACGCTCGTCACCGGGTCGCTGTGGGGCAAGCCGATGTGGGGCACCTACTGGGCCTGGGATCCGCGGCTGACCTCCGAGCTGATCCTGTTCTTCATGTACCTCGGCTACATGGGTCTGCGTGCGGCGTTCGAGGACGTGCAGAGGGCCGATCGGATCAGTGCGGTCCTCGCGGTCGTGGGATTGGTCGACGTGCCCATCGTTCATTATTCGGTCGTGTGGTGGAACTCTTTGCATCAGGGGCCGTCGGTCATGTATTTAGGCAAGCCGACCATGCCACCCTCGATGCTCGTGCCGCTGCTCATCATGTTCTTGGGATTCACGTTGTTCTTCTGCGCGGTGCTCATGATGCGCCTGCGCGGGGAGGTGCTCCTGCGCGAGCGCACGGCAACCTGGGTACGCGAGGCGATTCGCACATGAGCTCCTTCCATTCCTTTTACGGTTTCCTCGACATGGGCGGCTACGCCCCCTTCGTCTGGCCGGCCTACGCGGTGACCTTCACCGTCATGGGATTGAACATCTACTGGGCGAAGCGGCTGCTGCGCCGCTCGCACCAGGCGGCGCGGCGCAGGATCGCCGTGCAGGAGGAAACCCGTCTTTCCGGGGCCGCCATCGAGGAGCCCACGGTATGACCCCACGTCGCCGTCGTTTGCTGGTGGTGCTCGGCATCATGGCCGGCGTGTCGGTGGCCGGGGCGCTGGTGCTCAGCGCCTTCCGCCAGAACGTCGACTTCTACTTCGTGCCGACGCAGGTGGTGGACGGGAAGGTCCACCCCGGTGAGACCTTCCGCATGGGAGGCCTCGTCGCCAAGGGAAGCGTCTATCGCAAGCCCGGCAGCATGGAGATCCATTTCGACGTCACCGACCTCAAGAACGAGGTCCCCGTCATCTACACCGGCGTGCTGCCCGACCTGTTCCGTGAGAACGCCGGGGTGATCGTGCACGGCAAGCTTCTGCCCGACGGCGTCTTCCTCGCCGATCAGGTGCTCGCCAAGCACAATCAGTACTATCGCCCGCCGGGCATTCATCAAGCGTGGGGCATCCGTCACGGCGACCCGCGCGATCCGGCACTGTATACACCGCAGCAGTCGCACGCGATCGAGCAGCTGGCGGCCAATACCGGGAGCAACCGATGATCCCCGAGCTCGGCAATTTCGCCCTGATCCTCGCATTGCTGCTCGCGGCCGTGCAGGCTTTCTTCGGCATCGCGGGGCCCGCGCTCGGGCGCGAGCGCTGGACTGCCGCGGTGACCCCCGCCGTGGCCGGCCAGTTCGTCATGGTCGCGACCTCCATCGGGTGCCTGGTGGCCTCGTTCGTGGCCAACGACTTCTCGGTGCTCTACGTCGCCCACAACTCCAACTCCGCGCTGCCGCTGTTCTACCGGATCGCCGGGGTCTGGGGGGCGCACTCCGGGTCGCTGCTGCTGTGGATCTTCCTGCTCAACTGCTGGACGGTGGCCGCCGCCTTCGGCACCGCGCGACTGCCGCGCGAGTTCTCCGCCCGGGTGCTGGGAGTGCTCGGGACCGTCAGCCTGGGCTTCCTGCTCTACACCGTCATCACCTCCGATCCGTTCCTGCGGGTGAGTCCGCCCTGGCCCGACGGGGCGGGCCTCAATCCCATCCTTCAGGACCCGGGTCTCGCGATCCACCCGCCGATGCTGTACACCGGCTACGTCGGACTCTCTGTGGCCTTCGCGTTCGCCGGCGCGGCGCTGCTCGAAGGCCGGCTCGATCGGGAATGGGCGCGCTGGACGCGGCCGTGGACGACGGCGGCGTGGGCGTTCCTCACCTGCGGCATCGCCCTCGGCAGCTGGTGGGCGTATTACACGCTCGGCTGGGGCGGGTTCTGGTTCTGGGATCCGGTCGAGAACGCCTCGTTCATGCCCTGGCTCATGGCCACCGCGCTCATTCACTCGCTGGCGGTGACCGAGAAGCGCGGTCTGTTCAAGAGCTGGACGCTGCTGCTTGCGGTGCTCGGCTTCTCACTCAGCCTGGTCGGCACCTTCCTCGTGCGCTCCGGGGTGCTCATCTCGGTGCACTCGTTCGTGGCGAGCCCGGGCCGCGGGGAGTTCCTGCTCGCGTTCCTCATCATCATGATCGGCACGGCGCTGGCGCTGTACGCGTGGCGGGCGCCGCTGCTGAAATCCGAGACCGGCTTCGAGCTCACCGCGCGCGAGTCCTTCCTGCTCTTCAACAACATTCTGCTCGTGACCGCCTGCGGCACGGTGTTCGCCGGGGAGATGGCGCCGATCGTCTCCCTCGCCCTCGGCCTCGGTAAGCTCTCGGTCGGTCCGCCGTACTTCGATCCGACGTTCCTGATGTCGATACTGCCGCTGCTGGCGTTGCTGCCGCTCGGGATCCACGCCCGCTGGAAGCGCGGCGGCCTGGGCGGGCGCGGCCGCGTCCTGTTGATCGCGCTCGCGGCCGCGGCGGTCATCGGCTGTGCGGTGGCCTTCGGCGTATTCACCGGCGCAGGCGTGCTCTCCCCGGTGGGCATGACGCTCGGGGCATGGATCATCATCTCCTCGCTGATCGATCCGATCGACCGGCTGCGCCGGCGCATCTCGATCCCCCGCTCGGTGCTCGGCATGACCGTCGCGCACATCGGGCTCGGCATCTTCGTGTTCGCGATCACCTCCGTGCAGGCCTTTACGGCCGAGCAGGACGTGGCGCTGAGGAACGGGATGATCGCCCACGACGGCGGCTATACGTTCCAGTTCAAGGGCACCGAGGCGGTTCACGGGCCGAACTACGGCGGGGTGAAGGCGCGGATCATCGTCACGCGCGACGGTGAGCCGGTGACGGTGATGTACCCGGCCAAGCGCACTTATTGGGTGCAGCACATCGTGACCACGCATTCGGCGATCTTCATCCATGACGGCAGCAACATCCTGGTCGCGCTCGGTCAGGATCTCGGCAACGGCCGCTGGAGCTTCCGCCTGCAGGTGCGGCCGCTGGTGCTGTATATCTGGGTCGCCGCGCTCATCATGGCCGCCGGCGGCCTGCTCGCGCTCACCGACAGGCGTTACCGCATCGAGCCCTCGAGCGCCGAGGAGGCGGCCAGGGCGCTGTCGGCGGGAGGCCGGACGGAATGAAGGGCCGCTACCTCATACCGCTCGGGGTATTCGCGGTGATCGCGGCGCTGCTCGCGCTCGGCATCCACCAGGCTCCGCGCAAGGACCTCGTGCCCTCGCCGCTCATCGGCAAGGCCGCGCCCATCTTCTCGCTGCCGAGTCTCGCCAATCCCCGCAAGCTCGTCACCTCGGCGCAGCTGCGGGGACGCTGGTACCTCTTCAACGTGTGGGGAACGTGGTGCATCTCCTGCCGCATGGAGGAGCCGGAGCTGCTCGCCATCGCCCGCACCGGATTGGTGCCGTTGATCGGCCTTGATTGGAAGGACACGCGCTCGGATGCGATCACCTACCTGCATCGGGAGGGCGACCCGTACCGGAAGGTCGCGTTTGATCCGGGGGGGCTCGAGGCGATCCAGTGGGGCGTGTACGGCGCGCCGGAGACCTTCCTCGTCAATCCCCAGGGCATCATCGTGTACAAGTACATCGGCCCGATCACCCCGGGGGCCTGGAGGCGGGATTTCCTGCCGCGGATTCCGGCGGCTCACGCGGTGGCGGGCTCATGAGGCGCCTGCCGCCGGTGCGCACGGCGCTCCTGACCACGCTCGCGCTGCTCGTTGCGCCCTTTGCCCACGCGATCGCCCCGACGCGCATGCCGACTCCCGCGTTGCAGGCGCGTTACGAGCGGCTGATCCACGGCTTTCGCTGCATGCAGTGCCAGGATGAGTCGCTCGCGAACTCCCCGGTCAGCCTCGCCGCGGACATGCGCCGGCAGATCCGCCAGATGCTGATGGCCGGGAAGACCGATCAGCAGATCCGCCACTTCTTCGTCTCCCGCTACGGCTACTTCATCCTGTTCAAGCCTCCCTTCGTGTTGAAAACCGCCTGGCTGTGGCTCGCCCCAGGCGTGCTGCTGGTCACCGGCGCGGTCAGCGCCGGGTGGGTGATCCGCCGGCGCGCGGCGCTGGCCGCCGCTGACGACAACGACGAGGATGTGCCCGGTGATGACGGTGTCGCCCGCCCAGGAAAGCAAAACTGATGATCGTATTTATCCTCTCCGCGGCGATGCTCACCGCGATCGCCGCCGGTCTCGTCGTGATCCCGCTCATCCGGCCGCTGCGCACGCAGCTGCCCTCCGCGCCCTGGACCGCGATCCTCAGCTGCGTGCTGCTCGCCGGCGGCTCGACGGCGCTGTACCTGAAGTTCAGCAACTGGTCGTGGCGGCTCAATCCGGGCATTGCCTCGCCAGAATCCCCGATCGAGGTGTTGGTTCACCACCTCGACGATCATCCGCGCGATCTCGACGACTGGCTGAAGCTCGGTCGCTCCTACGACATCCTCGAGGAGTATCCGCTCGCGGTGCGCGCGTTCGAGCGGGCGGACAAGGTCGCTCGCGGACGCAGCGCGCCGGCGCTGATCGACGAAGCCGAGGCGATGATCATGATTCACGACAGCTCGCTCGACGGGCGGGCGGGGCGGCTCTTCGATCGGGCGCTCGCGCTCGATCCGAATTCGCCCAAGGCGCTGTTTTTCGGGGCGGCGACGGCGCTGCGCCAAGGCAATCTCACCTTGGCGCGCGCGCGCTTCAGCAAGCTCCTCGCCATGAATCCGCCGGCCAATGTAAAGGTCGTACTGAGACGGGAAATAGCCGGCATCGACAGCAAACTTGCAGCGAACGTGGCGCCTACGGCGCCGAAAAAGAACTGATTGGCAAGACTTGGACCGACCACCGGCGCCGGGCCTACCCCTTTTGCCGGAACCCCCAGGACGCAGGTCAGGTCATAATATGTCGTGCGGCCGATGCCGCATCGGATCACTTCGTGTCCCCCCCACCGAAGGAGAATGCTCATGATCCAGCCAACTCATGAGGGAACGCAGACGCAAAAGGGTATTGCGGGCCGTGGATTCGCATCCATGAGTCAGGACCGGCAGCGCCAGATCGCCAGCATGGGCGGCAGAGCGGTACCGGACAGCAAACGAAGCTTCTCGCAGAACCGCCAGCTCGCGGCCGCCGCCGGTCGCAAGGGCGGCCAGAGCGTGCCTGACGAGAAGAGAAGCTTCTCGCAGAACCGTCAGCTCGCGGCCGCCGCCGGTCGCAAGGGCGGCCAGAGCGTGCCTGACGAGAAGAGAAGCTTCTCGCAGAACCGGCGCCTTGCGGCCGAGGCCGGCCGCAAGGGCGGCCAGGCAAGCCACCACACCCCCGTCCATCGGGAGTGATCGGGCAGGGCTCGTTCGCGCCGCGCCAAGACGCGGCCGGCCGAGCCCGCCGGCGCCATAGAAAGCCTCGGGGGGTACGAGAGGCCAGCGCTCATGCGAGCGCCGTGGCGCGGTTGGGTGCAACCTGGCAAGGAGGTGCATGCCCTGCGCGCGCGCCGTTGACCGGCGCGCGGCGCAGGGCTATCGTCGGGGCCTTGAGACTAGGGGAGCCCCGGCAGGGGGCTGAGAGGCCAACGGCGCTTCACGGCGCGGCGTGGCGACCCTTCGAACCTGATCCAGTTCATGCTGGCGTAGGAAAGTTGCTCGCCTCTTTCTCACGGCGTGGCTGGATCTTTCGCGGTACCCGCGCAAGGAGCCCCCACGATGAACGCTGTTCCCAGAGTCGTTTGCGATTCGCTGCCCGCTTCCCGCAAGATCTACCGGCAGGGCCTGCTGCATGCCGGGGTGCGGGTGCCGATGCGGGAGATCTCGGTCCATCCTTCCGCAGGCGAGCCTCCGCTCGTGGTGTACGACTCCTCCGGGCCCTATACCGATCCGGCGGTGCGGATCGACATCGAGCAGGGACTTCAGCCGCTGCGCCGGGAGTGGATCCTCGCGCGCGCCGATGTCGAGCCGGGCGAGGGCAGGGCCGTGCGCCCGGAGGACAACGGACTCACCTCCGCAATCGGCGCAGCTGCGCCTTTTCCCAACCTGCGCCGCCCGCTCAAGGCGCGTGCCGGAGGCGCATGCACCCAGCTCGCCTATGCGCGCGCCGGGATCATCACCCCGGAGATGGAGTTCATCGCGATCCGCGAGAACTTGGGGCGTGAACGGGGCGCCCCGGGGGCGCTCGACGGCAATGCCTGGGGCGCCTGCCTCCCGGAGCACGTGACGCCGGAGTTCGTGCGCGCGGAAGTGGCCGCGGGCCGCGCCATCATTCCGGCCAACATCAATCACCCGGAATCCGAGCCCATGGTGATCGGGCGCAACTTCCTGGTGAAGATCAACGCCAACATCGGCAACTCGGCAGTCAGCTCCTCGATGGCCGAGGAAGTCGACAAGATGGTCTGGGCCATCCGCTGGGGGGCGGACACGGTGATGGACCTGTCCACGGGGCGCAACATCCACACCATCCGCGAATGGATCCTGCGCAACTCCCCGGTGCCGATCGGCACGGTGCCGATCTACCAGGCGCTCGAGAAGGTGGGTGGCATCGCCGAGGCGCTCACCTGGGAGGTCTTCCGCGACACCCTCATCGAGCAGGCCGAGCAGGGCGTCGATTACTTCACGATCCACGCCGGAGTGCGGCTGCGCCACGTCCCGCTCACCGCCGCGCGCGTGACCGGCATCGTCTCTCGCGGCGGGTCCATAAAGGCCAAGTGGTGCATG
>JAJZLX010000517.1 GCA_021850555.1 Pseudomonadota bacterium
ATCGAACGTGCCGCCCCCGAGGTCGTACACCGCAATCTTGCGGTCTCCGCTTTGCTTGTCGAGGCCGTAGGCCAGCGAGGCCGCGGTCGGTTCGTTGATGATGCGCTTGACCTCGAGCCCGGCGATACGCCCGGCATCCTTGGTCGCCTGGCGCTGCGAATCGTTGAAGTAAGCCGGCACGGTGATCACCGCCTCGGTGACCGGCTCGCCCAGATAGTCCTCGGCGGTCTTCTTCATCTTCATCAGCACCCGCGCGGAGATCTCCGGCGGAGCCATCTTCTTGCCCTGCACGTCGACCCACGCATCACCGTTGTCCGCGCGAGTGATCTTGTAGGGCACCATTTTCACATCCCGCTGCACCACCTCGTCCTCGAACTTCCGTCCGATGAGGCGCTTGACGGCGAACAGGGTGTTCTGCGGATTGGTGACCGCCTGGCGCTTGGCCGGCTGGCCGACCAGCACCTCATTGTCCTTTGTAAAGGCGACGATCGACGGGGTGGTGCGATCGCCCTCGCTGTTCTCGATCACACGAGGCTTGCCGCCTTCCATGATGGCCACGCACGAATTGGTGGTCCCGAGGTCGATGCCGATTACCTTTGCCATGGTCTGCTCCGCCGAATACTGCTGAAACGGGTAGTGCCGTCTGTAAATCAGATGCCGTTCGAGGGGTTTGTGGGGTGCCCCCGGGGATGATTCAAGGTCCGCAGAGGGAGTCTGGGTTAATGATCTGCTCCGGAAGAGGCCTTCGCCACGATCACCCGCGCGGGCCGAAGCAGCCGCCCGTTGAGCTCGTAACCGGTCTGCACCACCTGGATGACCGTATTGGGCTCGGCGTCCGGGGATTCCTGGGCCATCATCGCCTCGTGGCGGGCCGGATCGAAGGGCACGCCGAGCGGCTGCACGGGGGTCACCCCGAGCCTCTCGAGCGCCTTGGCGAGCAGCTTGAGCGTCGCTTCCTGGCCCTGCCTGAGGCTGTCGATATCGACAGCGGGCTGCCCGGCGCTCCGTACTGCGAGCTCCAGGCTGTCGCGCACGGGCAGCAGTTCCGCGGCGAATTTTTCCAGGCCATAGCGATTGGCCGCCTCGATATCCCGCTGTGCGCGCTTGCGGACGTTGTCGAGCTCGGCGACGGCGCGCAGATACTGCTCCCGGTGCTCGCGGGCCTTCTGCTCGGCCTCGCCGAGCGCCTGCTGCAGTCTCGAGAGCTCTTCGGGCTGCGGGCTGCTTTCGGCGGTAGCCGCTGCCGCGCCCTGCGCCGTCCGGCCCTCGGCCGCCTGTCCGCTCGATTGCGCTTCACCCATGCCCATCCCGAACCTCCTGAAATCTCAACTCAAATCATTCCCCTCCCCGGCTCTGGCGGGGAGCGACAGGCTCTCGGTTGGGGTCAACGGCGGGAATTCAAGGCGGAACCCAGCAGTTTCGCCGTCATGTCGACGATGGGGATGACCCGCTCATAGGCCATGCGGGTAGGCCCGATGACCCCGAGCACCCCGAACACCGAGCCCGGCGAGCCATACGGCGCGGTGACCACGCTGCAGTCATCGAGGATCTGAAAGCCGGACTCGTGGCCGATGAAGATCTGCACTCCTTCGGCCCGCAGGCTCTGGTCCAGCAGATGCAGGAAGTCCCGCTTCTCGTTGAAGGCTTCGAACAGCCTGCGCAGCCGCTCGACGCTCGAGAGCTCGGCGACACTCATCAGATTGGTCTCGCCCTTGATCACGTACTCGAGCCGCCTTTCCTGCTCTCCGGCATCGAACACATGCTGCGCCATGCAGATCGCGTCCAGCATCACCTGATTCAGGTGCGCGCGCGTCTCGCTCAGCTGGCGCAGGATTTCCTGTCGTACTTCCGAGAGCGAGCGGCCGCGGAACTGCTCGTTGAGATAGTTCGAGGCACGCTTCAGCTCATCGGGAGAGAAGTAGCGCTCGAGCTGGATGATGCGGTTCTGCACCTCGCGTTCCCCGTACACGAGCACGACCAGAACACGGTTTTCCGACATCCCGACGAATTCGATCTGGGTGATCGAGGCTTGGGCGGCGCGCGGCACCGTGACCACGCCGGCGAGGTGGGTCAGGCTGGAGAGCAGCTGCGAGACCGTGGTGACGAGATCCTTGGTGCTGTCCGGACCGACCTCGAACTGGCGGCGAATCTCGGCCTCCGCGACCGCATCCACCGGCCGCACCTGCAGCAGCGAGTCGACGAAGAACCGGTATCCTTTGTCCGTGGGGACGCGTCCGGCAGAGGTATGAGGCGACGCGACGAACCCGAGCTCCTCGAGATCCGCCATGACGTTGCGGATGGTCGCCGAGGACAGCTGCAGCCCTGACTCGCGCGAGAGCGCCCGGGAGCCGACCGGCTGGCCGTCGCGGATATAACTCTCCACGAGTACGCGCAGCAGGTGCTGCGCCCGCTCATTCAGCAATTCTTCGCGGCTTTCCTGGGTCATAATTCCTGCGCTGCGTGTACTTTGATCGAGCCGCGCCAGACACACCGCCTCATCAAGCGGCGCCTGGCGCCCCAAAGCCCAAACGCACCTCAGGCAAGCTATTAAACGGCCCCCGCGAGCCTCAAGCAAGCGCCACTGCGATGTTACCGGCGCCTGAAGCCACGGGTCGACCTGTGAAATTCGCATCGCCCCGCCCGCCCGACGCCGAGCGCGCGGCACGGCCAATCGAGTACACTAGCGGTATCGTGCCCAACCCCGGGGCGAAACCCGCCTCCGCCGCGCGCGCGGAGGCCCATCAGAGGCTTCCTGGATGGTCTTGCTGCGCAGCTGTGCGCTGGTCGGCCGATTCACAGACCCGCACGTGGCGGAGTCCTCACAGGCCGTGCTGGCGCATCTGGCGACCCGGCAGATCACCGTGCTGCTCGATGAGGCCGCCGCTCTGGCCGATCGGGGCGCGGCGGTGCGCGTGCCGGAAGGCGAGCTCGGCCGCCGCGCGGACTTGATGATCGCGGTCGGCGGCGACGGGACGCTTCTCTATGCCGCAGGCCTGGTGGCTCGCCACGGGGTGCCGCTGCTCGGCATCAACCGGGGCCGACTCGGCTTTCTCACCGATGTGATGCCCGAGGATATCCCGGCCTGCCTCGATGCCGCCATCGAGGGACGCCTGGAAGCTGACGAGCGGCCGCTGCTGGCGGCGTGCCTGCGTCGCGCCAAGGACGAGCCGGCCCGCGCCCTGGCGCTCAACGACGTCGTGCTGCAGAAGCTCGCCACGGGTCGGATGCTCGACTTCGAAACCCGGGTGGCGGGACATTACGTCAATACCCATGCCGGGGACGGGATCGTCGTCGCGAGCGCCACGGGCTCGACGGCCTATGCGCTGTCCTGCGGCGGCCCGATCGTCGAGCCGAACCTCGACGTCGTAGTGCTCTCGCCGATCTGTCCACACACCTTATCGGATCGGCCGATCGTCGTGTCGAGCCGCTCCACGATCGAAATAAAGCTGCTCGATCGCGCCGATGCCCGAGCGCAGGTCACCTGTGACGGGGTGATCCTCGGGTCGCTGGTGCCCGAGGAGGTACTGTCGATCGGACCCGCCCGTGAGCGGATCACGCTCCTTCATCCTCCCGGCCACGACTACTTCAGGTTGCTGCGCTCCAAGCTGCGCTGGGGCCGCGGCAGCACGGAGCGCTGAGCCGCCCTGCTTTCCCCGCCCAGGCGAAATCAGCCTCCCGCTGCGCTATCCTTGCGCTGCGAGGGCCCGATGCGGGCTCGTGTCCACCGATTCGCCTCGATGCGACTCACCCTCCGGGAGTGCTCGGGCGCGAAGCAGAGGCTCCCGATCCCGTCATGCTCACCGCGCTGCAGATCCGCGATTTTGCCATCATTGACGAGCTCGAGCTCGAGCTGCATCCCGGACTCACGGTGCTCACCGGCGAAACCGGCGCGGGCAAGTCCATCCTGGTCGATGCCCTGCAGCTGCTCGCCGGCGGCCGAACCGGGCCCGAGATGATCCGCCACGGCGCCGAGCGGGCCGAGCTCTGTGGCACTTTCGATCTGACCGGCTCGCCCCAGGCGCTCATGGACTGGCTCGAAACGCAGGCCCTGGCCGGGTCGGAACTCATCGTCCGACGGGTGCTCAGCGCCGATGGGCGCTCGCGCGCCTGGCTCAACGGCCACAGCGTGCCGGTGCAGCTGCTGCGCGAAGCAGGCGACCTGCTGATCGATATCCACGGCCAGCACGAGTTTCAGTCCCTGATGCGCCCGTCCTGCCAGCGCGAGCTGCTCGATGAGTACGGCGGACTCGAGCCACAGCTCGCCGCGGTACGCGCGGCGCACCGGTCGTGGCAGCAGAAGCGCTCGCGCGCCCTGGAGCTCGACAGTGCCGCGCGTGATCGCCAAGCGAGACTCGAGCTGCTGCGCTACCAGGTCGCCGAACTCGAGGCGCTGCGGCTGCAGCCCGGGGAGATCGAGCAGCTCGCGGAGGAACGCTCGCGCCTGATGCACCGGGGCCGGCTCGCGGAATCGGCCCAGGCAGCCCTCGCGCTGCTGTACCAGCAAGAGCACGGCAACGCCTACAGCAGCCTCAGCCGCGCGCTGCAGGCCCTGCACGCCGGCGCGGCTCACGACCGGCAACTTGCCCCGATCATCGCTCTCGCCGAAGAAGCCGAAGTGCGCATCCGCGAGGCGGCGCGGGAGCTCGAGCGCTATGGAGAATCCCTCGATCTCGACACCGCACGGCAGAACGAGGTTGAGAGCCGTCTGGCGGCGATCGAGGAGCTGGCCCGCAAACATCGGGTCGTGCCGCCGGAGCTGATGGCACGCGCTGCCCAGATGGCCACGGAGCTCGGCTCGCTCGAGAGTGCCGAGGTGGACCTGGCGGTGCTGCGCCAGGAGCTCGGCACAGCGCTCGAGCAGTATCAGCGCGCAGCCGGTGCGCTCTCTGCGGCCCGATTGGCCGCAGCCGCTTCGCTCGGACAGACCGTCACGGCTCACATGCAGTTGCTCGGCATGGCCGGCGGGCGGCTCGAAGTCGCGGTCACCGGCAGCGACGAGCCGGCGCCTCACGGCGCCGATGAGATCGGATTCCAGGTCAGCGCCAACCCCGGCCAGCCGCTTCGATCACTCGCCAAGGTGGCCTCGGGCGGGGAGCTCTCGCGCCTGTCGCTGGCCATCGAAGTCGCGGGCAGTGCCCGGGAAATGCGTTGCATGGTGTTCGATGAGGTGGATGCGGGAATCGGCGGGGCCGTCGCCGAGATCGTCGGTCGTGAGCTGCGCGCGCTCGGGGAGCGCGGCCAGGTGTTGTGTGTCACGCACCTGCCGCAGGTGGCATCCCAGGGACATCATCACCTGCGCATCACCAAGCTGACCGATGGGCGCACCACCCGCACCAGCCTCGCCGAGCTGTCGGCGCCGGAGCGGATCGAGGAGCTTGCCCGCATGCTCGGCGGCCTCGATGTCACGGCCAAGGCGCGCGAGCACGCGCGCGAGATGCTCGAAGGGGTTGCGGGCTGCGCGCCACGCCCACCCGAGAAGCGGCTGCGCGGGCGTGCGACAAAAACGCCGGAAGCGACCCTTGGGGGTGCGAAGCGCCAGCCCCGAAAGGGGTAGGACGCAGGCGCCCTGCCGCGAGCGATTACCCGTCGGTCTTGCGGCGGTGCGGGCAGTCGGCGCGACGACAGTTGCCGTACAGAATGAGCGAATGATCGCGCATCTCGAAGCCGAGCCTGCGCGCCACGGTCATCTGGCGCTCCTCTATCCCGGAGTCCACGAACTCCTCGACGCGGCCGCAGTCCAGACACACGATATGATCGTGATGCGTCCCCTGGTTGAGCTCGAAGACCGCCATGCCGTCCTCGAAGTGATGGCGCGCCACCAGGCCCGCGGCTTCGAATTGAGTAAGTACCCGATAGACCGTCGCCAGCCCGATATCCTCGTGGGAATCGAGCAGGCTGCGGTAGATGTCCTCCGCCGAGAGGTGCCGGGTCGCGCTGCCGGCCAGGATCTCGAGGATCTTGAGCCGGGGCAGAGTGACTTTCAGGCCCGCTTTGCGAAGGTCCTTGCCTTCCACGGCGTCGTTGCCTCCGGATGAGGCCGCGCGAGAAACACGGCGGCAATGCCACGATCGAGGGTATGATCCGCCCCGAACCGCTCGTGACATTATGGCCCATCGGAGCTCCATGCGACCAGCTCAACTGAACCCGGCGCCCCGCCGCCTCGCCATGATCATCGCCGCGCTCTCGATGCTGCTCGCCGGCTGCGTGTACCGGATGGACATTCAGCAGGGCAATTATCTCGACGGTCACGACGTGGCGAAGTTGAAGACCGGCATGACCCGCGCCCAGGTGCGCTACCTGCTCGGCACTCCCATGGTCAAGGACATCTTCAATCACGACCGCTGGGATTACGTCTACTACTTCAAGCGCGGCTACGTGCAGCGGCCGATCGAGAGCCGGGTGACGGTATATTTCCAGGGCGATAAGGTCGTGCGGTTCACGCTGCACCACATCCCCAAGGGCCGCCCCATCGGCCCGGGGCTGCTGCCTTCGGTCAAGAAGTTCCCGATCTAGGGCAGACCCGGGCGCGCGCCGATCACGCCCGAGAGGCTGTCGCGACCCGACCTGCCCCGGGGGGTCAGCGCCTCAGGCGGGCTCTGCGTTTTTCCCTGGGGTCCTCTCGCAGTGGACGATACAGCTCGATCCGGTCCCCATCGGCCGGAACGTCGGCGCGATCACGGATCTCGCCGAAAATTCCCACCGGCGCGCTCTGCCACGGGATGTTCTCCTGCGGCGCCTGGCGCCGCGCCGCCTCGATGGCATCGCTGATGCGGGCGCCGGCCGGCAGCTCGACCGTCCACTGGAGCTGACGCTGCGCGGATGCGTAGGCCACGACGCACCGCTTGCCGGC
>JAJZLX010000097.1 GCA_021850555.1 Pseudomonadota bacterium
GACCAGGATCGCCTACCTCGAGCGGGCGAACGCCGAATTGAGCGATGTCGTCTTTCGCCAGCACCGCGACATCGAAGCGCTGCGCGAGCGGATCGCCGCCCTGGCGCTGCGCATGCAGGCGAGGGATTCGGATCTGCCCGCCCCGTCACCGCAGGATGAGCGGCCGCCGCATTACTGATCTCATGCGAAGATGAGCGCGCAAAGCGAGATGATCCCCGTCGTCGATGTCGCCCCGCTGTTCGGCGCCGATCCGGGCGCATGCGCGGCGCCGGATCGGGCGCTCTCGGCGGCGGCCCGGGACAGCGGGTTCGTGTGCATCCGTGGCCTGCCGCCGGAGGCGGTGCCGGGCCCTGCCGGCAGGGCGCGCCTGCTTGCGGTCTTCGGCCTTGACGATGCGCACAAGCGCCGCCTGTACCGGCGCAAATTCGCGCCCGAGAACCGAAACATCTATCGCGGCTGGTTCCCTCTGCAGCCCGGCAACCTGACCTCCAAGGAAGGCATCGATCTCGGCGCAGATGTCGCGCACGGCCCGGGGATCAGCTCACCCGGCGACCCGCTGCGTGAGCCGAGCCCGTTGCCGCAGGATGAGCGCCTGCCGGGCTGGCGCGCGCTCATCGGCGACTATTACCGCTCCATGGAGAGGGTCGCCGAGGCGCTGATGCGCTCTTTCGCGCGCAGCCTCGGACTGCGCGAGGACTACTTCGACGGGTCGTTTCGCCGCGGACTGTCCACTTTGCGGCTGATTCGATATCCGCCGCGGGACGAGGCCGAGCTCGCGGCGCTCACCGATCCGCAGGTGTGGGTCGAGGCAGCCGCGGGACGGCGCCATCTCATCGGCGCTCCCCATACGGACTCGGGCTTCCTGACGCTGCTCGCCCAAGACGGTGTTGCCGGACTGCAAGCCCGCTCTCGCCAGGGGAGCTGGCTCGATGTGCCACCTCTGGAGGGCACGCTGGTCGTGAATTTCGGCCAGGTGCTCGAGCAGTGGTCGGCGGGTCGCATCCGCGCGACGGAGCACCGGGTGCTTGGCTCGGGGCTCGAGCGTCATGCCATTCCGTTTTTCTACGAAGCCTGCGCCGAGGCGACCATCGCGCCGCTGCCGATCGATCCGCCGGACCTATTCACTCCGTTCGAATACGGCGACTTTCTCTGGAAGCGCATGACTTCGTTCATCGAATTTCGCGGGCTCGAGGCCGAGCGCACCCGCGTGAGTCGATGAGCGCCGCCGCGATCCGGGCGCCATGTCGCCGTTTGCGCCACAGGCGCCCCTGCCGCCAGCGCTCGCATCCCATCTGCTAGAGTACGCCTCATGCCGCTCATCGAAACACCCCGCACCGTGCTCACGGCCATCGCGCCGCAGGCGCGATGGCCGTGAGGCGCCTCCCCGCCCTCCTACCTTCCTGGCTCCTCTCGTTCGCGGCTTGCGCCGCGGTGGCGGCCTTTTCCTTCGGGCACATCGATGTGCCGATGGCGAGGTACTTCTGGAGGATCGGCCGCTTTCTGCACCCCTTGAACAAGCCGTTCGGAGCCTCCGGCATTCTGACGCTGGAGTCGGCGGTGATCCTCTCGCTGGTGCTCGCGCGGCTGGTGCGCGGCCACATCTCGCGGTTCGCGGAAGTCCTCACCATCGCCTGTCTCGCCTCGATCTGCACCTATGGCATCAACAGTCTCGTATTGAAGCCATTTTTCGGAATTCCAAACCCCACGGCGGTCCTGAACGGCGCCCCGCATGCGCTGCATCTTTGGAAGGGCTCGGCGATGAGCAGCTTCCCGTCCGGCCACATGATGCTCTCGGGAGCGTTCGCCGGGGTTTTCATGCGGCTTTATCGGGCAAGCACCTGGCCGCTTGCCGCCCTGCTGCTCATCGCCGCGGTCCTGTTGGTCGTCGGCGACTGGCATTTCCTGAGCGATGTGGTGGCCGGATCGTTCCTCGGTCTGTCGGCGGGCACACTGGCCGGGGAAGCATGGTCTGCCCATTTGGGCCGTTAGAAAGACAGCCGCCCGGCGGCCGCCACCGCGGGCTCGAGAGCATGCGCAAGCTCAGACGACGGTTCTGCCGGGGGGATGCTGCCGCCGCCTTCACTTCGCTCAAAGGCGGGCCGCGCGACGCTTCCCTTCCCGCGCGGCCCTCCTGCGCGCTCAGTGATCCGAGTCGGCCTTCACCAGCACCATCACGGGACGCGAGGCGATTCCGCTCGCCACGACTTGCAGCTCGCTCGGGCCCGGCTCCTGGTCCGCGGGCACATCGAACCTCGTCCAGGAGACATCATCGGAGGCCACCGCCACGCTGCTGAAATCGTGGGTGCGGCTGTAGAAGACATCCCCGGTCCTCAGATTGGTGATGCGCACGATCGGGAAGTTCGTGCTGGCCTGCACGTCATCCCCATAGGCCGCACCCTGCGACATGCCGCTCAAGCGGATGCCGGCGAGCTGATAGGCGCGCCCCGGCGCGATGACGAGCGGCGTGAACAGCACGACGGGCCTCCACTGCGGCCTCGGTCTGCCGCGGGGCGTGTAGATCTCGATGTCGTTCGAGAAGTCGGTGAACAGGATCTGCCCCGTGGGCAGCACCAGCATGTCGCCGAGGTACGAGGAATCGATCGGCGCGTTCGGCGGCCCAGGCACGGCGCTCAGCCTGCGGCCGTTCCATTCAAAGAAGGTCGAGGGCGTGTTGCCGAATCCGGGGCTCGCCATGACGAGAACCCGGCCGTCGGGCTCGAGCGCCGCCGGGCCGTCGGCGACGTCGTTGCCGCCCGGAAATTTCGGCCCAGCACGCCACGTTCCTCTGCGGCTGTCATAGATGGCGGTATTTCCCGCACCGCACGAATTCGCGCCGCTGTAGAACACCGTGCCATTGGGCCGCAGCACGCCCGGGCCGAGCTCGAAGGTGGCGACACTCTCTGCGCCGCAGGCCGCAGCGGAATCCCACAGCTGCACGCGCGTGCTGCCCGCGCTCGACCACATGCCGCTCCAGGGGTTGTAGAGCTCGGAGTTGGTGCCCTGTGGCGTGTAGGGAAACGGCGGAATGGGAACGTACGCATCGACGGTGAGCACCTTCCGGTCGGGCAGCAGCGTCCAGCCCTCCTCATCATTCGGGTCGAATTTTCCAGCTCCGGTCTCGGTCCAGGTCATGGTTCTCGCATCGAGCAACGCCTGCTGATCGGTGCAGCAGTTTGCCTGCATGTAGGTACCGTCGGGCAGCACGATGCTCTGCGCGTCGCCGATCGTCGACCAGCCGCTCGGCGGGGCGACCGGTTTCCAGGTGTTGGTCACGGGATCGTAGATGGCCCCGAGGTCGGTCCAGACGGGGTTGCAGGCCGCCGGGGAGAACGTGCACAGATACTCACCGCCCTCGATGATCATCCGCCCGTCGGGCAGCACCGCGGTGGAATGGTAGAGCGGGTTATAGGGCGCAAGGGCGATCTGCTTCCACGTGCCGTTCACGTAGCTGCCGTGCTGGTCCGGAGTGAGCTGGTACCAGTCATCGAAGCCCGCATCCTGCACCAGCACGGTGCCGTCGGTGAGCAGGATCGGGTTGCTGGCGCCGTTGAAGAGATTGAGCTGGTGGGTGAGCGGCGTCCAGGTGCCGGCTGCCGCGTCCGATCCGCCGGCGGCTGACAGGGCGCCGGCGGATCGGGCGCCGGCCGCGGGCGGTCGCGACAGGCTCTGCGGATGCCCGACGGCGTGCGGCAGCGGCTCGAGGAGCCGTACCTGGGCGAGGGCAAGTCCGGGAAATAACAACACTGTGAGAAGCGCGAGCGCGGACCACGACCCGCGGCGCAAAAGACCTGCGCAGTACGTATGCATTGGACCTCCAGGGAGTTGTATTGTTTGGATGTAGCAGCAGCAACACCGCCCGGAGGGAGGCGCGCCGAGCCCACGGGGTCAATTTTGAAACCGGAAAAATCTCGAGCGGTTACTTTTGTTCGTTCATCGGTTCATTGCCGCCGTTATGAGCCGCCGCAATGAATATGTCAAGGTTTTCGCGGGCGCCGCTGCGCTTCTTGCTTCATGATGGGCGAATCGACGCCTCATGAGCATCCGGAGAGAACACAGGACATCCATTCCGACCTGATGACACGCAGTCACATCGGTGTAACCGCACCAGCAGGGCGGCGCGCACCCGGCGTGCACCCTTGCACATCGCCTCGCCGTGCTGCCTTATACTGCGTGCAAACCGATCCGACAGGAGCGCACCATGGCAAAAGTCCTCGTTCTCTATTACTCGTCCTACGGCCACGTCGAGCGCATGGCGCATGCGGTCGCGGAAGGCGCCGCGTCGGTCGCGGGTACCGAGGTCACCGTCAAACGCGTGCCCGAGCTGGTGCCCGAGGAGGTGGCGCGCAAAGCGGGCATGAAGACCGACCAGAAGGCTCCCGTGGCGAGCGTCGATGAGCTCGGCGATTACGATGCGATCCTCTTCGGCACCCCGACGCGCTTCGGCAACATGGCCGCGCAGATGCGCAACTTCCTCGACCAGACCGGCGGACTCTGGGTGAAGGGTGCTCTCGTCGGCAAAGTGGGCAGCGTCTTCGCCTCGACCGCAACTCAACACGGCGGTCAGGAAACGACTCTCACCAGCTTTCATCACACTCTGATGCATCAAGGAATGATCATCGTCGGACTGCCGTATTCCTTTGCGGGACTGACGCGCATGGACGAGGTGACCGGTGGCACGCCCTACGGCGCAACGACACTGGCGGGCGCCGACGGCACCCGCCAGCCGAGCGAGAACGAGCTGGCGGGGGCGCGCTTCCAGGGGCGACACGTCGCCGAGATCGCCGCGCGCCTGGAGCACGGCGCCGGAGAGCGTGGCCCCGCACCCAAGGCAATGCAGAATCCCACGGAAACGACCGGACCTGGACGCTGAGCAAACCGGTACGGCGGCCTGATCATGCGACGCGCGCCGCGGCCCGAAAGACCGCCCAGCCTCTCGCCCCGCCGGCGCGCCTGAGCGCCCTGCCCGCCGCGCGGCGGCTCTCTACGAGCCGCCGCGCGCGGGCGATCTCGCCCCTCAGGCGGCCGAGCGCTCCTGCGCCGAGGCCTCGGCGGACCTGCTGCCTTCGGCGGGCTCGGACAACGCCACCTCGAGCGCCTCGGAGACGCGCTCCACCCAGACGAACTCGAGCGTCGAGCGCACGGACTGCGGGATGTCCTCGAGATCGCGCCGATTGCGCGCAGGGAGGATCACCTTGCGGATGCCGGCGCGGGCCGCAGCGATCGTCTTCTCCTTGATCCCGCCGACGGGCAACACCAGGCCGCGCAGACTGATCTCGCCGGTCATGGCGACATCCGGACGCACCGCCTGGCGCTTCAGAAGCGAAGCGAGGGAGACGAACATCGCCACACCCGCGCTCGGCCCGTCCTTCGGGATCGCTCCAGCGGGCACGTGCACATGGATATCGCTCGCATCCAGAACCTTGGGGTCGATGCCGAGCTCCTCGGCCTGCGCCTTGACGAGACTCAAGGCGGCCTGCGCCGACTCCTTCATGACATCGCCCAGCTGGCCGGTCAGGATGAGCTTGCCGTTGCCGCTCATGCGCGCCGACTCGATGAACAGAATGTCGCCGCCGACGGGAGTCCAGGCAAGCCCGGTCGCCACTCCTGGGACCGAGGTGCGCTGGGCGACCTCGTTCTCGAATCTGGGCGAGCCCAGCACCCCGGGCACATCGGCCTCCTCGAACCGCACGCTCGCCGCCTTGCCTTCGGCGATGCGCATGGCCGCCTGGCGCAGCAGCCCGCCGATCTCCCGCTCGAGGCTGCGGCAGCCGGCTTCGCGCGTGTACTCGTGGATGACGCGCATCAGCGCCTCATCGGAGACTTCCACCTTGGAAGCCTCGAGGCCGTTCGCCTCGATCTGGCGCTTCACCAGATAGCGCTTCGCGATCTGCAGCTTCTCCTCGTCGGTGTAGCCGGTGAGCGGGATGATCTCCATGCGGTCGCGCAGCGGCCCGGGAATCGTCTCGAGCACGTTCGCGGTGGCGATGAACAGCACGTGGCTCAAGTCGAACGGCAAACCGAGGTAGTTGTCGCGGAAGGTCGAGTTCTGCTCCGGATCGAGCACCTCGAGCAGCGCCGAGGCCGGATCGCCATGGAAGCTCGCGCTCAGCTTGTCGATCTCATCGAGCATGAACACCGGATTGCGCGTGCCCGCCTTGCGCAGCCCCTGTACGATGTTGCCGGGCAACGCCCCGATATAGGTGCGCCGGTGACCGCGGATCTCCGCCTCGTCATGCACTCCGCCCAGGCTCGCGCGCACGAACTTCAATCCCAATGCGCGCGCCACGCTCTGCCCGAGCGAGGTCTTGCCGACGCCCGGCGGCCCCACGAAGCACAGGATCGGGCTGCGCCCACGGGGGTTGAGCTTGCGTACGGCGAGGTATTCGAGGATGCGGCGCTTCACCTTCTCGAGGCCATAGTGATCTTCCTCGAGCACGCCTCGGGCACGCTCGATATCGATGTCCTCGGCGTCCGATTTGCTCCAGGGGAGCGAGACCAGCCAGTCGAGATAGGTGCGCACCATGCCGTGCTCGGGGCTCGCCTCGCTCATGCGCCGCAGGCGATTGAGCTCCTTGCGCGCCTGCTCCTCGACTTCCTGCGGCATGTGCGCCTCGGTGATCGAGGCGTCGAGCTCGGCGAAATCACCCTCTTCGCCTCCGTCCTCTCCGAGCTCCTTTTGCAGCTGGTGCAGCTGCTCGCGCAGCACCGCCTCGCGCTGGCGCTCGCCGAGGGCGGCCTGGGTCTGCTCGGTGATGTCGCGGGTGATCTTGAGCACCTCGACACGGTGCGAGAGCAATCTCATGGTCTTGTCGAGCCGCTCCTTCAGATCGATGGTCTCGAGC
>JAJZLX010000222.1:0-5167 GCA_021850555.1 Pseudomonadota bacterium
GGCGAAGCAGCGCAAGCGCGCGTAGTGACAGATGCGCAGGTGCACGCGGCGTTGAGCCGGTGTACCGCGGGCGCCGGTGGGAAACCGTACGGCGGATCGCTGCTGGAAGCCCGACATCTTCCAGTTCAACCGCGATGACCCGTCCGCAGCTGCCACCCGGCTCCTTCAGTGCCCCGTCAGCGTGACACGTGCTCGAGGCGCAGGCGCGTGGTGGCGGGTCCGCTCAACGCAATCAGACCGGCGATCAGCCCCGTGATCCCGATACTGGCGAAGCCCACGAAAAACGTCGTCGCCGCGACGAGTCCGGGCAGCAGCAAGGCCCCCACCGCACCGCCGCAATGGCCCAGGCCGTCCGAAAGCGCGAACCCCGTCGCACGAGCGCGTGTTGGAAACAGCTCCGCCGTGTAGGTGTAAGCCACCTGCAGGTACAATCCCAGCGCGAGCGACGCCAGAAACAGGCCGAGAGTCAATACCGGCCCGTTGGCCAGCGTGCCCACGATCAGCATGCTGATCAGCCAGACCACCGTTGAGCTCAGAATCAGCGCGCGGCGATCCACCCGATCGGCAAGCCACGCCATGATGAGCGCACCGACGGGGTAGCCGACCGCCCCGATGCCCAGGTACAGGATCGAGCTTCCCACCGCAAATCCATGCTCGGCGATCAGGGTCGCGGCGTCACCCAGGAAGCCGTAGTTGCCGATGTACCAGAAGAACCACATGAACGCGAGGATCAACAATCGGCCGGCATAGGGCGCCGCCATGACGGACCGCCACGGCAGCCGGTGCTGTTGCAATGATACAGTCTGGAGTTCCGGATCCCCCAACCGGACGCCTCTGGCCTGTGCGATCCTCTCCATGCGCGTCACGATCGCGTCGGCCTCCGCCACATGGCCGTGCAGCGCAAGCCACCGCGGGGATTCCGGCAGTTCGAACCGGGCGATCAGTCCTATCGTGGCAATGAGCCCTCCCACGACGAACAGCAGACGCCAGCCGTAACTCAGCGTGGGCACCAAGGCGAGCGCGACGAACGGTGTCGCCGCCTGACCCAGGATCCCGACCAGAAACGTGGTATTGGAGATACGGCCCCGCTGCGCCGCCGGCGCAAGCTCGCCGACGTACGTCGACACCAGATTGAGGTCGGCCCCGACCCCCAGACCCGTCACGAAGCGCCATATCGAGAGGGTGACGATTCCTGTCGCGGTCGCATCCAGGAAGGACCCCAGCGCCGTAATCCCGATGGTGACGAGCAGGATCTTGTACCGGCCGATGCGATCGGAGATGGTGCCGATCACGATCGAGCCGATGACATAGCCGACGAGGCCGACGGCAAGCGCCACGAAGAGTGTCTGCGAACCCGACAGATGGAACTGCGCCGCGATGGCCGGCATGCCGTAACCGATATCCGCGATGTCGAAGAACGTGAAGAAATACCCAATGCCGATGATGAGCAGATAGCCGTAGGGCAGCGCCCACACCGGGATGCGATCCTGGCGCGCCAACACCTGCTCGGCAGAAACCGCCGGTGCGGCCCGCGTCGCGTCCGCGCCCGCCTCCACAGTCCTCATCTGGATGCCCTCCAGCGCGCATGGCGCAACTTTTTCTCTCGACTGGTGCGCGCCCGGCGCGCCTCTGCGCCTCGCACGCGCATGGGAACCGCGGGTACGGCGCCGGGATCGCGGCACTGCGCTCGGCCCCATGATTTCGCTCAGCCTGTTCGCACCGAAATATACGCACTCTTTCGCCGTTGCGACACTGGAGCCCCGGCACCGTCCCGGCGCGTCATCTCTGCCGCGGCCCACTGCTCACCGCGGGAGTCGCGAGACAAACCTCCGCTCCGGGCACGTTGATTGAGCAGGTCATCGCTGGCAGCACGGCGCGCAACGCGCCGACGGTTTTCAACGCGTTCTTCGACACCAAACAGTTCCGGGACGGGCGAGCGGTCGCGCGGTTCCCGAGGAATCGGCCAGTTCGAGCAGTCCGGAACTCGGCACGGCGCCACTCCCCGATCGGACCCATGGCACGTCCCGGCTCATCGGCCCACCGGCGCTCGAGTCGTGGCGGGCGAAGATCGCCCGCATGAGCTTGACGGCGTGACGAATCACGATCGCATTTGAGAAAGGCGGTCCCAAAACGCCCCCGGCGGGTACACTACCGGCACCACGCTTGCCGCCAGATCCAGTCGCCCCTCCTATTGTCCATCGACCGTGACCACCCGGAAATCCGCTCCCCACGAGTGGCGGTTCCCCAGCCGCATTCGCCCGAACACCTTCACCTGGCGGTCATCGCCCACGGCAGTGGCACGAATCAAAGAGGCGGTTGCCGAAATTACCGCCGTCTCCCGCAAGGATCCGGCGAGCGCGGCTGAAGGCGCCATACGTCTGATCGAGCGGCTCCCCGCGGCTCTGGAGCACGTGAACAGCTCGTCCGGCGCGCTCGGCTCGGCCGTCAACCGCGCAATCGAGGCTCTCGTGCCGATCATCTGCGCGGCCGATGTGCCCGTTGGGGTGCGGGAGAAATGGCTCGAGAGGCTCTACGAAGCTCATGAAGCCGATCAGATGCCCTACATCGAGTCCCTGGCCGACTACTGGGGAGACTTATGCGTGACGCCTCAGCTGGCGAGCGCATGGGCCGACCGAATGATCGATGTCACGCGCATGGCTCTCTCCCCCGACAAGAGCCTGCGTGGCCACTACCACGGGACGAGCGCGTGTTTGAGCGCGCTCTTGTGCGCGGGCCGCCATCGGGAGATCCATGCATTGCTCGCTCATACCGATTTCTGGTCCTACAAACTCTATGCCGTGAAAGCCCTGGCGGCCGACCGCAAGCCTGATGATGCGATTGCGCTGGCCGAGTCTCTTCGTGGGCCACGGACTCCCGATCGGCACGTAGACAGCTTGTGCGAGCAGATACTGTTGGATACAGGCAGAGTCGACGAGGCATATCGCCGCTTCGGCCTGACCTCGCGCGTGAAAGGGACCTATCTGGCGACTTTCCGCGCAGTCGCGCAGGCCTACCCGCTCATACCGCGTGAGCGGATCCTGCGGGATCTGATCCGGCAATCGCCTGGCGATGGAGGCAAGTGGTTCGCGGCGGCCAAGGAACTGGGCCTTTATGATCTCGCATTGGAGCTGGTTCGGGATTCCCCCTGCGATCCGAAGACGCTGGCGCGCGCCGCCCGCGATCACTGCGAACGGGATCCGGCATTCGCGGTGGGGGCGGCCGTTGCGGCCCTGCGATGGCTCACGCTCGGGTACGGATATGAGATCGCCGCGCTCGATGTCTGGACCGCCTATCACGCCGCGCGCAAGGCGGCGGAAATTCTCGGCCAGGTCACTGAGATCCGGATGATCATCCGCGAACTCCTCGCCACGGCACGACCCGACAGCTTCGTCCGTCAGGTGCTCGGCCGCGAACTGGAGCTGAATTGAACGATCAGCATGCCAAGGGCCCGATCGCCCGCCGGGTTCTGGACACGCTGCGGCGGCAGCTGCGCCTGAAAGTCACGGATCTCGCAGCCTTCCGCGCCGGGCGGGAATACGCCGAGACGCTGCAGAGGACCGTCACCCCGAGCGAGGCACTCGCCGAGACTCACCCGGCGCACGCGCTCTACATCCTCGCCCAGAATCAGATGTCGGTAATGGCGGAGCAGCTTCTCAGGATGCCGGAAATGAAGTCCTTCGCGAAACAGATCGGTATCGCCGAAGACGCCTACATGCCGTCCTGGCCGCCGATGAGCCCGATCTCGACCTCTTATTTCGTTTGCTGGTCGACGTTCGATTTGCCCATTGGCGCCCGCCGCGAGACCGTCGGTACCGTCACGATCGCCGTCGCCAAGGAATGCGGCAGTCACCCGAAACTCGTTGCCCTCATGCAGCTCTTGCAGGACTCGCGGATGGGGCTCTATCAGGTCGCACGGCAAGACGGGATGCGGGTGCACCTGCGAGACCTCGCCACCGGCAACGCGCTGCAGGCGGTGTGCCCCTCGGGCTACGCGGGACGAGTCGGGGAGATCTGGTATGCGCGCGTGCTTCCGCCGCCCATGCCGGATACCGAACATGTGGTGTTCACCTCACCCTACGTTCTCATCGCGCCGGACACGCAAGGCTGGCTGGACTATCTCGATCGCATTGCCCCGGCGGCCGCGCACACGCCCCGAGCGGATACCCTGGAACAACACTTGAAATGGGGACCGGCGCCGCGATACTGGCCGGAATTCGTCTTCGAGGCCTATTCGCGTCATCAACCCGGGGCGATCTTTCTCTACGGTCTTCCGGACGTCGCGGAAACCCGCCCTCATTCGAGCACGTTTCGTTCGCCGGGATAGGCTCGCGAGGCCGGCGGTAGAATACGGCTCGGAACTGTCATCGCAATACATCGATGCAGGGCGGGGTCTTGCCTCGATATCGACTGAGGAACAGACGATGCGTAACCCCATCAAATTTGGTATCGCTTGGACGGCCGCGGCGCTCCTGTCCGTGGCGCTCCCGCTCGCGGCGCGGGGCCAGACGGCGACGGCACGCGCGCAGATGCGAGCCCTGCAGCAGACCAACTGGATACCCGAAGGCAGCGCGCATCCGCGCCACGTCATCTATGTGTTCATGGATGCCAATTGTCCGTACTGCCACGCGCTGTGGATTGCTCTGCGGCCGTACTACCGATCGGGCCTGCAGGTGCGGGAAGTCCTGGTCGGGGTGATCTCGGCGAGCAGCCCCGGCAAAGCGGCCGCCATCTTCGATGCCGCCGATCCGTCCGCGGCCTTGCGCATGAACGAAGCGCGCTGGGGTCGCGGGGTCGATCCGGGCGGCGGCATCGCGCCCGTTGCGCATCCGAGCGCGAAGGACATGCGCGAGCTCGCTCACAACGAGGCGCTCATGCAGGCATTCGGCTTCGAGGGAACGCCCGGCCTGGTCTTCGCCAACGCCCAGGGCAAGGTTTATACGGTCGGAGGGCTTCCTCCGAAGGGCGATCTCGGAGTAATCGTAGCAACCGCCAGCGTTGCACGGGAGGGCACACAAGCGACCGAAGGGCGTTGACGACCCAGCGGCCGAGGAAAGATCAGGTTGCCCGCGGACGCGTACACTGAGCGATCGCGAGTGCGGCGGAAACGTGTTCCATGCGGTTTGAATCGTAACGGGCCGGGGATGAAAACGCGTGTACTCCTCTGGAG
>JAJZLX010000222.1:5177-6803 GCA_021850555.1 Pseudomonadota bacterium
GCCTGGCGTGGGGCCGCATCCGTTCCGTTTATCCTCTTCTATGCCTTCGCCGCGCTGGTTCTGTTGCCCGATTCGCTGCTCACAATCGCAGCAGGAGCGATCTTTGGACTCGCCAAAGGGCTGCTGCTGGTGTCGATCGGAAGCATGCTCGGGGCGGCAGCGGCCTTCTTTCTCGGTAGGAGTTTCGCTCGAGACTGGGTCCGCCGCCGCACCGAGCGCTGGCCGAAATTCCGCGCCCTCGATCGTGCGATCTCACGGCATGGCTTCTGGGTGGTATTCCTCACCCGTCTGTCACCGATAATCCCCTATGGCCTGCTCAACTATACCTACGGCATCACCACGGTGCGCGTCCGTGATTATCTGCTGGCCTCCTGGATCGGCATGCTGCCGGCCTCGCTGCTTTACGTGTACGCCGGTACGGCTGCCGCCACGCTTGCCGCGGTGATCAGTGGCAGAGCACCCATGGCTCGGGACGACGACGTTCTCTTGTGGCTGGGCCTCGTCGCAACGATCGCCGTGATCGGTCTGCTGACGTACTTCGCGCGCCGCGAGCTTGCGCGGGAACTGCGCTCCTGAGATCCCCGAATCCGTCGATCATTCGACGGCCCGCTCTCCGCCGCCTCGGGTTGGGCCACCTGGACCGGCGGCGGCCAGTGCGCACCAGCGGAGAATCAGATCGATTTCAGACACTGCGCCCGAGGCGCCGGCACACGGGCACCGCAGCGCCCGACCCCACAACGTGCCACCGGTCTTCGCCCCGGCGCATCGCGGCGGCCATGATCGCGGCGCTCGCCCCGGAATCGGTGATTCGGGATGACGAACTCACCGGCCTCCGGCTGGCACGTCGGGCAATTCGCTGAACATGCGCACGAAGCGCCGGTCGATCCAGTCCTTCCAGCGCCATAGCAACCGCCCTTCGAGCGCCCAGCCGTTGCGGGAAGCGACGGCATATCGGTCACCGGTGCTGATGAGGCTCAAAGACTGCCGCTGCGGGCGATACGGCCGGAGGGGACGTCCGGCGAGCGCCCGGCGCAGATTCCGCTCCAGCGCTTTGCCCTCCCGAACCGCGATCACACCGGATTTTGGGCGTGGATGATCCACCAGGGCGGCAATGTCACCGGCGGCAAAGACATCCGGGTGGGAAAGCGACTGCAGCGTGTCGGCAACCTCGACGAATCCCCTTTCGTCCACCGCGAGCCCGGACTGTGCGAGCCACCGCGCCGCGCTGGCCGCCGTCACCCACAGTATCTCATCCAGGGCGTACTCGCCGCCATTGGCCAGCCTCAGCCTTCCGCCGGCAACCTCGACAACCGCATGCCCGGTCAGTACCCGGACTCGCCGCTTCGCGAGGATACGTTCAAAAATCCGTCGTGTGCGCGCATTGTGCGTGGGCAGGATCCGCCCGGTGTCCGTGAACAGATCGTACTGGAGGTGATCGGCACTCCTGCCCTGAGCCGCGAGCAGCTTGCACAGGCGGAATTGAACCGCGAGCAGTATTTCGACACCGCCCGCACCAGCGCCGACGACGCCGATGCGCATCGGACCCTCGTGCGAGATAACCCGGTGACACAAGGCGTCCCAGCGGGCGATGAATTGCTGGATGGGCTTGACGGGCACGACGGAGTC
>JAJZLX010000630.1 GCA_021850555.1 Pseudomonadota bacterium
GGACCGCGCAGCTTTTGCACGAGAACCTGCAGGTCGTGCTGGGGGCAGCCGATTCGCCCGTGCCGTGTCCTTCCTATCCGAGTGTCCGGCGCTACCTGAAGGCCCATGGCCTGACCCGCAAGCGCCGCCCGCGCCACGGGATCGAGCAGATCCTCGGTCCCAGCACGCCACCGAGCGAGCGCGAGATCAGAAGCTACGAAGTCGCCTACGTGCTACAGCTGCTGCACCTCGACTTCCACGACGGCTCACGCAAGATCCTCACCCGCACCGGAGAGCGGATCACCCCGCAGCTGGTCGCCTTCATCGACGATCACTCTCGCTTCATGGCCCACGCCCAGTGGTACACCAACGAAGGTACCGAGCAGCTCGTGCACGGGTTCTGCCAGGCGCTCTCGAAAGTCGGGCTTCCCCGCTCACTGATGAACGATCGGGGCTCGGCGATGATGTCCGGGGAGTTCACCGCGGGACTCGCCGCGTTAGGTATAACGCATGTTCCAACACGACCAAGGTCCCCCCATGTCAATGGAAAACAGGAGTCTTGGTGGTCACAAATCGAAGGTCGACTGCTGCCGATGCTCGAGGGCGAGCCGAACCTTACGCTCGATCAGCTCAACCTCGCCACCTGCGCCTGGGTGAGCGAGGAATACAATCGCACCAAGCACGATGAGATCGGCTGTCCGCCGCTCGAGCGGTATCTCACCGGCCCCCATGCTGGCCGGGAGTGCCCCGGGAGCGAGGCGCTGCGCGGTGCCTTCCGGATCGAGATCAAGCGCCGCCAGCGCCGCTCCGACGGCACGGTCAGGCTCGAGAACCAGCGCTTCGAGATCCCCTCCCGGTACCGGCATCTCTGTGAGATCCGCCTGCGCTATGCCCGCTGGGACTTGAGCCGCGTGGACCTGCTCGATCCGCACTCGGGCGCGATCCTCTGCCCGGTGTACCCGATCGATAAAGTCGCCAACGCGGAAGGGTTGCGCCGGGTCGTGGAGCCCGTCAGCCACTCACCAAAGCCGCCGGCCTGCGGCATCGCCCCGTTGCTGAAGAAAATGATCGCCGACTACGCCGCCACAGGCCTGCCGCCCGCCTATCTACCCGAATCCGACGCACAGGATGATCCGACATGAACCAGAAGCTCCTGGCCCTCTATGGGCTGAAACATGATCCGTTCTCCCCCGAGATACCGACCGAGGCGCTGTACCTGTCGCCGAAGATCGAGAACTTCTGCTGGCGCATCGAGCAGGCGCATCTGCGCGCAGGCGGTTGGGCCTTGATCCACGGCGATGCCGGCTCGGGCAAGAGCGTCGTCCTGCGCGTGCTCGCCGAACGCCTCGCGCGTCTGGCCGACCTCAACGTCGGCGTCGTGCACCACCCGCAGAGCAATCTCTCGGACTTCTACCGCGAGCTCGGGGAGATCTTCTGCGTCTCGATCCGCGTCAGTAACCGCTGGGGCGGGTTCAAGGCGCTGCGCACCCGCTGGCTCGATCACTTGGGATCCACCACCCGCCGTTCCGTTTTGCTTTGCGACGAGGCTCAGGAAATGAGCGCGGTGGTGCTCAACGAGCTGCGCCTGCTCTCTTCCGCCCGCTTCGACTCCCAGTCGCTCCTGTGCATCGTGCTCGCCGGCGACGCCCGTCTCCTCGAGAAGCTGCGCCGCGAGGAGCTGATCCCGCTGGGCTCGCGCATCCGCACCCGCCTGGCCACCGAGGCCGCCACGCGCGAGGAACTCACCGCCTGCCTCGAGCATCTGCTCGCCGCCGCCGGCAACGCCAGCCTCATGACCCGCGAGCTACGCCAGACCCTCTGCGATCACGCCGCCGGAAACTACCGCATCCTCGTGTCCATGGCCGCCGAGCTCCTCATGAGCGCCGCGCAGCGCGAGATCACCACCCTCGACGAGAAGCTCTACCTGCAGGTCTTCTCCGCCCCCGAGCGCAGCACCGGGCGACGGGCCGCCGCGGCCCGATAACCCTCACAGCCGGGTCCAAATGATGTCTGATACCACAGAGCCTGCCTACGACGTGACCGCGCGTCACTGTCTGATCCTGGAACTCCCCGAGCTCCCCGACGAGGCCGCTTCGCACCTCTCCGAGTTCCTCCAGTCCCTCGCTGAGCACATCGGCGCCCATTACTCGGCGCAGATCTCGCGCGCATACCGGGATCACGAGTGCGAGCGCGAACGGCTCTACCGGGATACGGTCCTCCTCGAATCGCAGCGGCAGCTTCCCTTCCACGACCCGCCGTTCTGACCGGCGCGCATCGCTATGCCGTCGCCACAATCACTCACGCCGCACGTCCATCACCGAACGTGAAAACCGCGCCATCAAATATCGTGGCGCGTCTCAAGCGGCCGCAGCGGCTTCTCGAAGAGCGAGGCCTGCATGCCCTGGGCGTCCTGCTGCACATCGGCCTTGGCCGCGCGGTGGAAGAACTCGAGGCTGCCGGCGTCGGGTTGAATGATGCCGAGGCTGCGTCCGGTGGCCTTGTTCTCTTGCTGCAGCGCCTCGAGCGAGAGGGCGATGTGGGGATGCCAGAGCCTGACCTTGCTCTCATCGGAGAGCTTGCCGCCGCGCTTGATCACGCGGATGGAATCATGATCGACCCGAAAGCTCTCCGGGCGCGGATCGCTCGTGGCCTTGGTGAGCGTGGCATCGATGAGATCGAAGCAATCGGCGTTGTGCGGCAAATCGATGCGCTCATGGGCATTGCAACCACACCGACCTCCACGCCCATACCGCGTAGCTGCTGCTCTTGTAGTCTCTCCTACTCCGGATGCTAAATCCGGCCGACCTCCCCGTCGCCTAAAGGGGTTTATGGATGCCCGAAGGGGGACTCCAAGCCTGAGAACTTGTAGCCGACTCCCCAAACGGTGCACAAAATCTTCGGTTTTTCGGGATTCAACTCGATCTTCGCTCGCAGTCGATTGATGTGACACTCGATCGTGTGCTCGTGGCCCTCGTAACTGTACCCCCAGACCGCATCGAGAAGCTGCGCACGAGTGTACACTCGCCCGGGATTGCGCGCAAAGAGCAGCAGCAGGTCATATTCTTTCCGCGTTAGCACTGTCAGCTGGCCCCGTACCCTGACCTCTCTGCAACGTGTATCGATGCTCAGGTCGTCTGCGATGCGCGCCGGTTCCTCCACACACTCGGTTTGCGCGGAAAGCGCATCGATGCGCCTGAAAGTTGCCTGTACCCGCGCCATAAACTCCGCGGCGCTGTACGGCTTGGTGATGTAATCATCGGCGCCCGTCTGCAGCCTTACCACTTTATCGAGTTCCTCCGCATGCGCAGTCACCATCAGAACCGGCGTATACGCCCGACGGGCTTTCAAACGTCGACATACCTCGAGACTGTCCAACCCCGGCCGCATAAGATCGAGAACGATTAGATCGAATGTCTTCGACTGTGCCACTCGCAAGCCCGCCTCGCCAGCCAACACCACTTTGACGTTGCACGAAACGTTCTGCAGAAGATGCTTGAGCGCGCTGGCAGCCTCCGGCTCCTCCCCCACGATCAGTACGCTGTGACTGGTATTCATGGGTAAGGACTCCGCATACCGCGTTCGTCCGCGTTTCTCTTCAGCGGGCGATGCTCTCGATGGCGACGCGTTCGCCGCTGAAGGGAGAGCGAGATGAACGCGAAGCGTGAAGAGGTGACCGCGGCTGAACGGCGATACATGGAACACGTGCGGCAAGCACGCAGCCAGGGGATGGAGTTGTCGCAATACTGCCGTTCCGTGGGGCCGAATCCGTTTTCTCTGTCCAGCATGCGCCGCCAGATGCAGCGCAAGGGAATACTGGCCTCTGCGCAGCAGACAGAGAGAGCGGCGGGAGCCATGGGGCCGCGCGGGAGTGCAGCGCCAGGACGCGTCCTGGCGGTGCGGAGGGTTGAGCCAGCTGTGCCAGCATCCATCGCACTATTGATCCGCCCCGTCCCGACCAGCGGACCTTGGCATCGTGCCCAACGATGGGCGGCGGGCGGCGAGCGGCGCCAAGTTACGGAACTAACAGGGCCATGGAGAGAAGTTCGAGTGCGCAAAGCGGACGCTTCGGATTGCGTGTACATCAGGAGGTGGCCTCGCGCGGACTACTGGTTACGTGCGCTATCTGCGTACGCGGTTTCAACCACATGTCATAGAGACTGAGCACAATCATCGCTGCCACGCTCAATACGAAGGTACCGCCGCCAAAGAGCACCAGGTAAACCCAGCCATACGCCAGTCTTGTCAAAAACCACCCGGAGACGTCCACGAGGAACGCGCAAAACGGCAAGGCCGCCAAGAGAGCCTTCCAGCGAATGGGAAAGCTTGAATGCACAAATATGTATCCCACCATGAAGAAGACGGCCGAAAGTCCCATCATGTGAATGTGCGCAAGCGACAGCAATGTCACATACCCGACCCCGGGACCGTAATACGTCGCGGCAATGTCGTGGACGCTTAGCAGGGGACCGCTGCCACTGCGCATATGGCTCAAATCGAGGTACGTCAGTGCCACTAGCAACGCAACCCCGAGAAATACTAAAGTCGCGGTGACAAGTGTTTTCATGTCCAAAGCAAGTTCGGATAGCGGTTTCACAGTCGGCACTCCAAAATAGGAATAAGTACAACAAGTCGGCGGTAGTCAGGCGCGCGCCACTATTGTTTTGCCCGGCTTTTGTTCACGGCAATCCGGACAGTCGAAAAATACGCCGCCACATTCCTAAGCTCCGCCAACGGCATTGGGCGCACAATCTCATTCATCACCCCGTTCTTTCGTGTTCCCTCCTTGTAGGCAATCAGTTGCTGAATGAGGTACTCATAGTGCTGACCGGCAAGATTGGGTATGTTCGTGGCGACGGACATGCCGTCCGACCCATGACAGACGGCGCACAGCACAGACTGCGCCTTCCCGGTTGCCGCGTTCGGTTTCACCGTGTTGGTCGGCGCCGCTGCGAATGCGGAGAAGACGCCAGTGGTGGCAAGACCAAGGGCGACAAGACCAAAGGCGGTCAGGACGATAGGGGTACGCATGCTGACTTAATCTCCTCATTACAGACGTTCCCTTCCGGGTCGTCAAACAACCAATTCGGGTGGAAGAGCGAGCCGGGCGCTGCGCTTTCCGACCGCGCGCACTCGATAGTCAATTATCACGGGCCCCTTGATTAATCCATTTGGCGATTATGTCGACCTGCTTCGCCGGCAACCGTCTGGAGTGTACGGACGCAACCGTGCATTTGCTGTCCGCGGTCAGTTGTTCGCAGTTCTTCGGCATATTCATTGTTGGGTGAGCACCGTGTCGGAGTAGCCAGATCAGATTGCTCTGCTCACTCGAGCCCGGGACCACCAGCGGTCCGAACTTGCTTCCCTTAATGAGGGTTGCATAATTCTGCACACTGAAGCCCGTCATCTCGTATCCGATGCCGCCGGGGCTGTGGCACATCGCACAGTTGTGCGCGAGGATCGGTTTGACGCGCTTATGAAAGCTCACGACGTTCGAGCTGCAGCTGGTGAGAAGAACAGCGGCAAAGAAGAAAGATGCAATGACAATCGCTTTGGATGTGACCATGACAGTGCCTACGAATGTTTACGGATGGACTGTATCGGGTTGTTCGAGCGCGCTACGACGCCGCAACGGAGTTCCTAGCGCCGTATGTCTGACGTTCGGTATGAGTCACCTCCTCTAGTCGGGACGTATCCGTCTGCTGCGCGCGTCCAGCGCGTTGGTGCGCTGTCGAAGAGGGCGCATGCACTAATCGACGATCGAGCTGCAGACTACGGGAGAATGCCTGTCGAAAGCGTCCCATTGCTTCGTGCGCGCGGCATTCGTAATTCCGGAGTGATACGACAGTCGCAGTTTTCACTTGCTTCCTACCGTGGTAATGCCGGTAACATCGTCACTGAACGCACGCGAGGCCATACGAATGAGTACGTACTGCGGAGCCGTCCGACTGTCGGATGTGAATGCGCAAACCAAAGTATCGAGGGCGTGTCCGCAAGAGCGTCTCCCGTTCCTTTATCATTACGCCCCGAAGTTTCTTCGTATGTAGGCGAGAACCTGCTTGATCTCTTGACGGGTGAGCGCCGGGTCGCCGCCCTTCGGGGGCATTGCCATCGGCGCGCCGGCGCCCCGGTAGCCGTGCTCGATGCGATGCAGGAGTACCGTGTCCGGCAGGCGCAAAACCCCGCCATTCCGTGTGAATTGTGGCGTTCCCGGCACCGCGCCTTGTCCATTGTTGCCATGACACGCGCTGCAGTGCGCCACGTAGATGGCGCGTCCGGCGTTTCCCGCGTACGCATATCCCGCGGCGACTGACCACAGTGCGGCAATCAGAAGCGCCCACCTCAAGTGCCTCATGATATTTCTCCCGTGTGAAAACATGTTCGATGTGGTGTGTTGCATGTGATGAGCGAAAAAACATCTTTCATACGGGGCGTAACTGTCTCACCAAATGTTCGCGAAAACCTCTCGGCTCATATGTGTTAGGACAAGTCGCGCCGCCGCCGCGTGGGAGACAACAGTTTTAGATAGTTTAAGGACCTTTTAGGGTTTAGTAGTCAGGGTAGGGAGAGTTCGTATCGGACCAACGTGTCATATAGGGGGAAATACGGATGACGCGTATTGCTGCGCTGCTCTTAAGCTCTTTCTGTCTGAGCGGCTAAGCGGTAAGTGGACGGGAGGAGACTGCGATGCGACATGCGACGCGATTCCGGGTGGCGCTGGCGGTGGTGGCCGCCGTGATGCTTGCGCCGGCGGCCCGGGCGGTGCCGAGTTTCTCCCGCCAGAC
>JAJZLX010000540.1 GCA_021850555.1 Pseudomonadota bacterium
ACTCCATCCCAACGCTTCGCTACCTTCTGGCTCGCGCCATCGCGCAGCGGCTCGACCGCTGCCCCTGCTGCGCGCTGCCGATCGCGAAGCGGAACTTATGACACAGTAAGACTAAAGTCACACACAATATATATAAAGAGATTTCGTCAAGCGCACCGCTGTTGCATGCGCGCAGCCCACGCCCCGGCAACCTTCGCCCAGGTGGCAGCAAGCGCGGCGCAGTGGTTCCGCCCCGCAGGACACACATCGCGATCATGCACGATGAAGATGTCACCGCAACATTCCGTGCCAAAGCGGAAGCGGCTGGGCGCGGTCGGTAGACCTCATCGACGAAGAGCTGCGCACCGCGGCCTGCGGAAAGTGACCGGTCCGTCACGGCCAAGGTGATGCGCGAGCTCGGACGGGATCATGTGGGTCGCGCCCCATTGTCCACCGACTTTGGAGCCACCTGCAGCCGCCTGTAGGCGCTCGAATTCCCGCGGCGAAAGAACGACAGCCACTCGCCGGCCGTGTTTCATGATGTCCACGCGGCCGAGCGCCGTCACCTCGTCCAGGAGTATGCCGAAATTGCTTTTGGCTTGACTGGCGATGACGCGCTTTTTCATTTGTCCATTTTAGCCAAGAGTCGCGCTGGCACCAGATACTCCTCCAAGATCTCGGTTCCTGCGAAATCGAGGCTCCCATCTGCCGCAAGTCAGGCCAGGGTGATTTGGCGCTCCACGCCTGAAGTTAGGCCTGGGGAATCGGGAGTCGGCCTAGATCGACTCCAGTCGGCCGCAGTGTTCTTCAGCGCCGGCCAGGTCAACTTCGTGGCGGCATCATCACCCGGGAAGCGACCGCGGGTCTTGATGATCTAGCTCAGCCGCGCATTGACGCTCTCGATCACGTTGATCGTGTAAATCACGCAACGCACGACCGCAGGAAACGCAAAAAACGGGATGACCGGATCCCGGGCGCGACGCCACGGTGCCGCGATCGTCGGGTACCGCTCGCCCCGGGAGCCGCGCTCGAATTCCTCGAGCGCCTCCAGGGCCGCCGCTGCGCTGGCGGCGGTGTAGATCGGGCGCAGCGCCCGATCTCAAGCCTCCTCGTCCGCCACGTCCGCGGCGCCGAAATCGGCGCTTTCGGCCGCCGGGGCCTCGCCGGCCCTCGCCGCCAGGGTATCGGCGATGAAGAACTTGTAGAGCACCACCCCCAGAGGGGCGCCGATGAGAGGCCCGATGATGGGCACCCACCAATAGTCGTGCGGCCCGGGGAACGCGTTTGCGCCCCATCCAGCCAGCCAACAGAAGACCCGCGGGCCGAAATCGCGCGCGGGATTGATCGCATAGCCCGCGCCCGTTCCGAAAGACATGCCGATCGCCGCCACAGCCATGCCGACCATGAAAGGCGCGAGATTGGACCTCACTCCCACATTCATCGAATCGACGATTGCCAGGACGCACAACACCAGCAGACAGGTTCCGACGACCTGATCGAACAGCGGGCCCAGCATGCTCTGGCCGTAGTAGCTCGCCGGAAACGTGGCGAAGATGCTGAAAGTCGTCATGCCGCCGGGATCGGCGCGCGACACCACCTTGTGCGCGGCGTCCCACATGTTGATCGCCGGAACATAGTCCGCATAGGCGAGCGCGGCGCCGGAGAACGCCCCGGCAACCTGCGCGCCCCAATACGGCAGGACCTTGTTCCATTTGAAATCACCCTTGACGGCGAAGGCTAACGTCACGGCCGGATTGATGTGAGCGCCGGTAACTCCGCCCGCGACATACACCGCCATGGCTACGGCCATGGCCCATCCCCAGGTGATCAGCAGCCAGCCGCCCGCGCCTGCGAATATCACCGACGTTCGACCCGACTCCGGAAGCCCCACGACCGCGACGGCCACAGCTCCGGCGCCGAAAGCGATCAGGACGAAGGTGCCGAAAAACTCCGCCAACAGCTCGCTCCAAATGCTTCGAGCGCGCCAGCCCGTCTTGACCCCCATCTTCACAGTCATGATATTTTCCTCGAATCAGCTCCGCCGAGTCCCGGCCTTGGAAAGGACCGGGATCGCGACGCAAACACTCGTCAGTCGACCCAGTCAAGAGACCGCGTAACCGCCTTTTTCCAGCATTTGTAGTAATGCTCGCGGCGGTCCCGGGCCATCTGCGGCGTCCAGGTGCGATCGATCGCCCAGTTGGCGCGCAGATCCTCCGTGCCGCCCCAGAATCCGACCGCCAGGCCGGCGGCATACGCGGCGCCGAGCGCCGTGGTCTCGGTGACCCGCGGCCGCACGACGCCGACATCGAGGATGTCGGCCTGAAACTGCATCAGCAGCTCGTTCGCCACCATGCCCCCGTCGACGCGCAGCTCGGTCAACGCCGCACCCGAATCCTGCTCCATCGCGGCGAGCACGTCTCGCGTCTGATACGCCGTCGCTTCCAACACCGCGCGAGCCAGGTGCGCGCGGCTGGCATAACCGGTCAGGCCGGCGATGACCCCCCGGGCGCTCGCCTGCCAGTGGGGCGCGAACAGCCCGGAGAAGGCCGGCACGAAGTAGACATCGCCGTTGTCCTCGACCTCGCGCGCCAGAGCCTCGATCTGCGCGCTCGACTCGATGAGGCCGAGCCGGTCGCGCAGCCACTGTACCAGAGCTCCCGCCACGGCGATCGACCCCTCGAGCGCATAGCAAGGCTTCTCCCGCCCGAAGCGGTACGCGACGGTGGTGATCAGCCCTGCCTTGGACGGCACCGGCTGCTCGCCGGTGTTCATCAGCAGAAAGCAGCCCGTGCCATAGGTGTTCTTCGCATCGCCGCGCCGCAGGCAGGTCTGACCGACGAGGGCCGCCTGCTGGTCGCCCAGATCCCCGGCGATCGGCACGCCGGCAAGCGCCGGCAGCCGCGCCTGCGCGTAGACCTCGCTCGAGGAGGCGATGCGCGGCAGACACGCGGGCGGAATGTCGAACGCCCTCAGCAGCTCCCCGTCCCAGTCGAGCGTGGCGAGATTCATCAGCTGGGTACGGCTGGCATTGGTCACATCCGTGACGTGCACGCCACCCTGCGCACCACCGGTGAGATTCCACAGCAGCCATGAGTCGATGGTGCCGAAGAGCGCATCGCCCGCCTCGGCGAGCTCGCGGGCGCGCACCACCTCATCGAGCAGCCACCTGAGCTTGAGCGCGCTGAAATAAGTTGCGAGCGGCAGGCCCGTTTTGCCGCGAAAGCGGTCCTGGCCGCCGTGGCGCTCCATCGCCGCCACGTTCGCGGCGACACGGGTGTCCTGCCAGACGATGGCGTTGTAAAGCGGCTTGCCGCTGCGCCGGTCCCACAGGACGGTGGTTTCGCGCTGATTGGTGATGCCCACCGCGACCAGGTCTTTTGCGCCCAGGCCGGCCTGCGCGAGCGCCGCCTCGATGACCTTGCCCGTGTTGGCCCAGATCTCGAGCGCATCGTGCTCGACCCAGCCGGGGCGCGCGAAGATCTGGCGATGCTCGAGCTGGGCGCTGGAGAGGATCTCTCCCTGGCGCCCGAACACCATGAATCGCGTGCTCGTGGTGCCCTGATCGATCGCGCCTACGTATCTGCCCTTGTTCATGGCTGTCATGAGCGTGATCTTCGTGGAGAATGGGGTTGGGACTGACCGAGATAGCGTTCGAGCCGCTCCACCTCGGGCGGCCTCAGCAGCAGGCCGAGCTTCGTGCGACGCCAGAGGATGTCCTGTGCGGTCGCCGCCCATTCCTCACGTCTGAGGTACTCGACCTCGGCCGCCGTGAGGTCCTCTCCCAGAGCCTCGCCCAGGTCCGCCGACGTACGCGCCCCCTGCAGCACCCGCTCCATGCGAGTGCCGTAGGCGCATGCGAGCCGCCGCAGATGCTCCCGCGCCAGGAACGGCCAGCGCCGCGCCGCCTCGTCGAGGAATTCGGACAGGCTCCCGCCAGGCAGATCGCCGCCCGGCAACGCCGCGCTCGCCGTCCAACGGCTCCCCGAGCCGCCGATCGACGGATGCAGCATTTCGAGCACGGCCTCGGACAGCTTGCGATACGTGGTGATCTTGCCGCCGAGCACGGTCAGCGCCGGGGAGCCGCCTTCGGCGCGCTCGAGCACGAGCTCGTAGTCGCGGGTGACCTCGGCGGCCTCGGTCGCGCCGTCGTCGCGCAAAGATCGCACGCCGGAGTAGCTCCACAGCACATCCTCCGGCCGGACCGTCCGCTCGAAGTAGCGGTTGACGCTCTCGCAGAGATAGGCCGTCTCCCCGGGCGTGATCGCCACATGATCGAGCGGCCCGGTGTGCGGCACGTCGGTGGTACCGATAAGCGTGAAGCGCTCCTGGAAGGGGATCGCGAACACGATGCGATGATCCGGGTTCTGCAGGATGTAGGCCTGCTCGCCCTCGAACAGGCGCGCCACGACGATGTGGCTGCCCCGCACGAGGCGGATCGGCTCGGGAGGCTGCAAACCCAACAGCCCGCGCACCTCGTTGACCCAGGCGCCCCCAACGTTGACCACGGCCGCGGCCCGCATGCGGATCGTTCCGGCCGCGCGGCTCTCGCACTCCACCAGCCAGCCCCCGGACTCGGGCCGAGCCCGGCTCACTCGGGTGCGCGTCAGGATCACCGCGCCACGATCGGCCGCGTCGCGCGCATTGACCACCACCAGGCGGCTGTCATCGACACGACAATCGGAATAGGAAAATCCCCGGCGGTAGACGGACTTCAGCGCGGCGCCCGCGGCCTCGCGCCGCAGGTCAAGCGAGCGCGACCCCGGCAGATGCCGATGGCCGCCCAGGTGATCGTATAGAAACAGCCCCGCCCGGATCTCCCAGCGAGGCCTGAGCGTCGGCACGTGCGGCAGGATGAATCGCAGCGGATGCACCAGGTGAGGCGCGATGTGCAGCAACCGCTCCCGCTCGGCCAGCGCCTCGCGCACCAGACGGAACTCCCGATATTCGAGATAGCGCAATCCCCCATGGATCAGCTTGGTGCTCGCCGAGGAGGTGTGGGCCGCGAGATCCGATTGCTCGACCAGGCACACGCTCAACCCCCTGCCGGCGGCATCGCGCGCGATGCCGGCTCCATTGATGCCCCCGCCGATGACCAGCAGGTCGAACCGGCCGGCTTGCGCCTCGATGCCCGAGGACGATCCGGACGACGGCGGGGACTCTGGAGCAGCGGGAGCTGAATCTGCGGCACACATTGCCGCCGAGATTAATCCGCTTCGAGTACGCGGGTCCACGCACCGGCTGCAGATGTCGTGACGATACAAAGGGAGCGTCGGATCCCTGCCGCGAAATGGGTCCGGGCGGCCGGGGGAATCGGCGCGACCGGCTCGCTCTCGAGCGACCTGCCCAACGGCGAAGCCGTGCGCCAGGGCCAGGGCGCCGGCCCGCCGGCAACGGCGCCCTCATGCCTCGAGCACTCGGCGCACCCTGCCCGCGAGAGCAAATGTGACGCGGCGCACGGGCGCGCGCCAGTCAGGACCGGCCCGCGGCCGCCAGTGAGAAAAGCGTGAATTCCACCCGCATTCCTGCAATCGAGTAACCATAATCTGACGCTCGTCATGAGCAGTTCCTCGTCAAGATCGCGGGGCGCGGCGCGGCTGTGCGGCGCGCTGCTCGCACTCGTGCTCGGCACTTTCGGCGCCTTACGTGCCGCCCGGGCGGGCTGCTTCGATGTCAAGGATGCGGAGTTCGCGCGGTTGCGTCCGCTCGTCTCACAGGATGCCAAAAAGGCGCTCATCGCGGTGAACAGCCTGCTCGCCGGGCTTCCCGCCGACGCCGCCCGCACCGAGCCGAAGCGCCTCGCGGCCCTTTACGCCGTGCAGTCCGACGCCTACGGAGAATTGGGCCTCGATATTCCCTCGCGCGCCTCAGCGCTGAAAGGCCTGGCTCTTCTCCGAGGTCGCACGGATATGTTGCGCCTGGTACTGGTCTCGGACTACGGGCTGAGCTTCAGAGAGCCTGCCGGCATCGATAAAGCCCTCACACTCATCAAGCGGGCACGTGCGGCGCAGAGGCCCGGATCACGCAGCGACATCTGCCTGCAGATCATCCAGGGATCCATGAATCAACAGCGGGACCGCTCCGACCTCGCCACCCGCGAGCTCACCCAGGCGTACCTGCAAAGCACCTCGCCCGCGCTCGCCGAGCCGCGGATGGACGCGGCCTCGCTGTTGGCCACCGCACTGCGACGCATGGGGGACTTCGACGAGGCCCTCGAGCTCATCGGTCAAGTCATCCGGTGGGACACCGCGCGCGGCTCGCAATCCAATCTCGCGATCGATGCGTACCTGCAGGGCCAGATCCTGAGGGCAATGGGCCATTTTCGCCGCGCCCTCGTATCGTTGCGACGGGCGCGCGCGATCAGCCTGTCTCAAGACGCCCCGCAGGGGGTCGCTTACGCGGATCTGCGCATCTGTCAGTCCGAGATCAGACTCGGTCGGTTCACCGCGGCTCGCCGCGATTGCAACCGGGCGGCTCCGGTCTTCGCCGCGGGCAAGGCGACTGAGATGGTCAAGGAGACCGATGCCCTGCTCGCCCGCATCGACCTCGCCGACGGGCACGCGGCCCGATCACTCGCCATACTGAACGGGGTGCTGAGCCAGGACGGCCGGGACATGGTGGCGCACGAGGTTCCACCGGCCTATCTGGCGCGCGCGCGAGCGAGCGCCGCGCTCGGCGACTACCGCAACGCATACGAGGACCTGCGGCAGTATCTGCGGCTCTATTCGGCGCGGAACGAGACGGCGCGCGTGCGCTTGCAGGAAGCGTTGGAGGTGCGCTTCCACGCCAAGGAGGAGATCGAGCGCAACGCCGTGCTGCGACGGAAACTGCGGGTCGCCGCAGTGCGGGCCGGACGCCAGAGGCAGTTGCTGCAGTGGATCGAGATCGCCAGCATCGCAGGCACCCTGGTCATCGTGCTGCTCTCGTACATCCTGATGGCCGGGAGGCGCCACCGGCGCCAACTGCTTCACCTCGCCAACGAAGACAATCTGACCGGCGCGCCGAACCGCGGACACACCGCGCGGCTCGCCGCGGCGGCGCTGCAGGCCGCCCTCGCCCGCAGCCAGCCGCTGACGGTGGCGCTGCTCGATTTCGATCACTTCAAAGAGATCAACGACCAGTGCGGCCACGCGGCGGGCGACTACGTGCTGAAGGAATTCGCGCGCCTTGCCCGCGGCACGCTACGCGCTACCGACGTCCTCGGCCGCTGGGGCGGCGAGGAGTTCCTGCTCATCCTTCCGGACACGACGATCGGCTCGGCTCTCTCGAGCATCGAGCGGCTGCGCCTGCTGGCGCTCGGCATCGTGCCCCCCTCAGGCGAACGGCTCGAGACCTGGCCCCGCGTCACCTTCAGCGCCGGGCTCGCCACCACGGCCGAAGGCGCTAGGACCCTGGATGAGATCGTCGCCAGGGCGGACGCGGCGCTCTATGAGGCGAAGAACGCCGGCCGGGACCTGGTGCGCGTCGACGGGGAGAGCTGCCGCAACGCCGCCAACGACACGCAGATGTGACCCGCGTCACCTGAGGCGCCGACGCGCGCTCGGCAATCGACAAGCGCCCGCCGCCCTCGTATGCTGCGCGCAAGCCATGAATTTCTGCAGTCAATGCGGTGCTCGGCTCGCCTTCCGCGTGCCTCCCGACGATCATCTTCCCCGATTCGTCTGCGACGCGTGCGGCGCCGTCCATTATCTGAACCCGAAACTCGTCGTCGGTTGCGTGCCCGAATTCGAAGGCCGGATCCTGCTGTGCCGGCGCGCGATCGAGCCGCGGAGCGGGTTCTGGACCATCCCGGCCGGTTTCATGGAAAACGGCGAGACACTGCAGCAGGGGGCCGCGCGAGAGGCGCGGGAGGAAGCGCTGGTCGAGGTGCAGATCGGCTCGCTGCTGTCCATCGTGCACGTGCTGCAGGCCCACCAGGTGCACGTGTTCTTCAGAGCCACCCTGGCCACGCCGCATTACGGCGCGGGACACGAGACCCTCGAGGCAGAGCTCGTCCACCCCGAGGACATTCCCTGGCCGGAGCTGGCGTTCCCGAGCACGGAATTCAGCCTCCGCCGCTACCTGGAGGACCGCGCCGCCGGCCGCGAGCCGCATCACTTCGCCTCGCTCGAGCGGCGCCTGACGGAGGTGCCCTAGGATCAGCCGCTCGGCTCCAGCCGGGCCTGCTGATATGATTCCGCCCCCATGGGTGCGATAGGTTTTGCGGCCTTCGGCGGCGTGGCACAATGCGGCGCCTCGAGGTCCATCCAGCCGCTTCACGACGCTAGGAATCCAGATGACTTTTGTAGTGACCGAAAACTGCATCAAGTGCAAGTACATGGACTGCGTGGAGGTCTGTCCGGTCGATTGCTTCCACGAGGGCCCGAATTTCCTCGTGATCGATCCGGATGAATGCATCGATTGCACGCTCTGTGAGCCGGAGTGCCCCGCGGAGGCCATCTTCTCCGAGGAGGAACTGCCGTCCGGCCAGGAATCCTTCAAGCCCCTCAACGCAGAGCTCGCCAAGCAGTGGCCGGTCATCACGGAAAAGAAGGAAGCGCCGGCGGATGCCAAGGACTGGGACGGAAAGCCGGACAAGCTCAAGCACCTGGAACGGTGACGGCAGCCTGCAGACTGCCCGCTCGATCGGGCGCGTAGCGCCGCTTCATGTCCGGGGTTCGCCATAGGCGAACCCTGTTGAGCCCTGCGCACCGCGCATGGGCAGCCTAGCCCCTGGGGTGGTGCCGCGAGTGCAGCTCCTTCATGCGCTCGCTGGCCACGTGCGTATAGATCTGCGTGGTCGACAGATCACTGTGCCCGAGCAGGATCTGCACGACGCGCAGATCCGCGCCGTGATTGAGCAGATGCGTCGCGAACGCATGGCGCAGCGTGTGCGGCGAGAGCCCCTTGGAGATGCCCGCCTTGCGCGCATAGCGCTTGATGATGTGCCAGAAGGCCTGGCGCGTCATGCGGTCTCCACGGCGGGTCGGAAAGAGATATTCCGTCTGCCGGTCGAGCAGGATCTCGTCGCGCGCGCCGTTGACGAACTCGGTGAGCCAGCGCACGGCCTCATCGCCGAGCGGGATGAGTCTCTCCCGATTGCCCTTGCCCACGATGCGGATGACGCCCTGGTTGAGATTGATCTGCCCGTAGCGCAGATTCACCAGCTCCGATACCCTCAGGCCCGTGGCGTAGAGCACCTCGAGCATGGTGCGGTCCCGGCTGCCGAGCGGATCGCGCACGGCCGGAGCCGCCAACAGCGCCTCCACCTCCTCCTCGGTCAGGGATTTCGGCAGCGAGCGGCCGATCTTCGGCATGGCGATCTGGGCCGTCGGGTCTTCCTGGATGTCCGCCTCTCGCACCAGGTACCGGAAGAAGCGGCGGAAGCTCGAGATCTGGCGGGCGGTCGAACGTGGACGGGCGCCCGTCTGCACCCGCCACTCGATGAAGTCCTGCAGATCCTTGCGCGAGGTCTGCATGATCGGCAGTTTACGCTCGGCGAGCCAGCGGGAAAGCGCCGTGAGGTCTGCGCGATAGGCCGCCAGCGTATTGGGCGACAAGCCACGCTCCATCCACACGGCATCCAGGAAGCGGGCGACCGCCGGATCCGTGTCGGGGTGAACAGGCATGGCAATTGCGGCAGAATGGTTCGACAATTGTCGTCTCAGTTGGGCCGTCCCGGTTGGAGCCGTCTCGCTGCACATCGAGCGAGACACCCGATGCGGGCGAGTCGGGATGCGACTACAGGCCGCATCCGTGGCTGTCGCAGTATGGTGACCATATGTCCTCCTCCGGCGTGACCAGCGTCACAGTCGGGTGCCAGAGTTAACGTAATAGAGAACCTGATCACAGTCCGCAACCGGTTCGTTTGACCTCGACCAATCATGCGCCAGGAGCCGCCCCACCGAACCTCTCCGCTCGGGACCATCGCCCTGCTTCCGTTCAGGCTCGCGTATGCGCTCTACGCAATGGCTCTGTTTCTACTGGTCGGGCTGACCGCATCGCTCACCGCCCTGCTGCTGCCGGGCCTCAATCGGCGCCGTCGCGCCGCGCGCACACTCGCTCGCGCCTTCCTTTGGGGAGCGGGCATGAAGCTCACCGTCCGTGCCCTCGATCAGCTGCCGCGAGGACAGTGTGTGATCGTCGCCAACCACGCGAGCTACCTCGACGGAGTCGTATTCACTGCCGCCCTCCCCCCCCGCTTCGGGTTCGTCATCAAGCGCGAGATGGCCGGTGTGCCGCTCGCCGGCTGGTTCCTGCACCGCATCGGCTCGGAATTCGTCGAGCGCTTCGACCGCAAGCGCGGCGCCGCGGATGCGCTGCGCGTACTGCGCAACGCCACCAACGGTCACTCCCTGGTGTTTTTCCCGGAAGGTACGTTCACCGCCGAGCCTGGGTTGCTGAAATTCCACGCCGGCGCGTTCACGATGGCCGCCCGCGCCGGCTGCCCGATCGTACCTGCGGTGGTGCAAGGCACCCGCACCGCCTTGTCGCCGCGCGGCAACCTGCCCCGCCCGGTGCGGATCGAGGTGTCGATCCTGCCTCCGATCCCGCCGCCGCCGGGAGCGCCGGCGCACAGCGCTCCGCTGCTGCGCGAGCGGGCGAGGGAAGCGATCCTCACCAGGCTCGGCGAGCCGGACCTCACATGTTTCGCCGATAGCGCCCGCCCACTCCATACAGAGCGTGCGAGATCTGCCCCAGAGAGCAGCGTTTGACCGTCTCCATCAGCTCCGCGAACACGTTGCCGCCGGCGCATGCGATCGCCTGAAGCCGCCCGAGAGCCTGCGGCGAGTGCCCGGCGTTGCGCTCTTGAAAGGCGCGCACGGCCGCCACCTGCGCCTGCTTCTCCTCCTCCGTAGAGCGGATGAGCTCGGCGTGCGTATGCTCGGAGACCCCGTCGGAGCCCGAGAGGTAAGTGTTGACGCCGATGATGGGCAGGCTCCCGTCGTGCTTCCTTCTCTCGTAGTCGAGCGATTCTTCCTGGATCTTGCCACGCTGATACATCGTTTCCATGGCGCCGAGCACGCCGCCGCGCTCGCTCAAGGCGTCGAATTCCCGGTACACCGCCTCCTCGAGCAGATCGGTCAGGTATTCGAGCGCGAATGAGCCCTGCCACGGATTCTGCGTCTTGTTGAGTCCCAGCTCGCGGTTGATGATGAGCTGGATGGCCACCGCGCGGCGCACGCTTTCCTCGGTCGGGGTGGTGAGCGCCTCGTCGTAGGCGTTGGTGTGCAGGCTGTTGCAGCTGTCGAACAGCGCGTACATCGCCTGCAGCGTGGTGCGGATGTCGTTGAATGCGATCTCGCGGGCATGGAGACTGCGCCCCGAGGTCTGCACGTGGTACTTCAGCATCTGGCTGCGCGGCCCGGCATGGTACACATCGCGCATGGCTCGCGCCCAGATGCGGCGCGCGACCCGGCCGATGACCGCATACTCCGGGTCCATGCCGTTGGAGAAGAAGAACGACAGGTTGGGAGCAAAATCGTCGATGCTCATGCCGCGGGCGAGGTAGTACTCGACGATGGTGAAACCGTTGGCGAGGGTGAAGGCAAGCTGGGAGACCGGGTTGGCGCCGGCCTCGGCGATGTGGTAGCCCGAAATCGACACCGAGTAGAAATTCCTCACCAGCCGCTCGGTGAAGTACTGCTGCACATCGCCCATCATGCGCAGCGCGAACTCCGTCGAGAAGATGCAGGTGTTCTGCGCCTGGTCCTCCTTCAGGATGTCCGCCTGCACGGTGCCACGCACCGCGCCGAGCGTTTCGGCCTTGATGCGCTCGTAGATCTCCGGCTCGACGAGCTGATCGCCGGTCACTCCGAGCAACGCGAGTCCGGAGCCGTCGTGGTCCGCGGGCAGCTCGCCGCGATAGACGGGCGGAGCGACACCCCGCTCCGCGGCCGCCCGGTGCAGCGCCTCGATGCGCCGCTCGGCCTCGCTCCAGCGCCCCTCGCAGCGCAGGTAGCGCTCGATGCGCTGATCGATCGCGGTGTTCATGAACATCGCGAGAATCATCGGCGCCGGGCCATTGATGGTCATGGACACCGAGGTGGAGGGCAGGGTGAGATCGAAGCCCGAATAGAGCTTCTTCATGTCATCGAGCGTAGCCACCGACACGCCCGAGTTGCCTGTGCGTCCATAGATGTCGGGCCGTGTGTCGGGATCCTCGCCGTACAGCGTCGTCGAATCGAATGCGGTCGACAACCGCACCGCGTTGTGGCCGTGCGCCAGGTAGTGGAACCGGCGGTTGGTCCGCTCGGGCGCGCCCTCGCCGGCGAACATGCGCGTGGGATCCTCGGCCTCGCGCCGATAGGGATAGACGCCGCCGGTGTAGGGGAAGGATCCGGGAAGGTTCTCGCGCCCGATGAAGCGCAGCTGCTCGCCCCAGTCCTTGAAGCGCGGTACGGCGATCTTCGGCACCTTCTGGCGCGAGAGCGTCTCGGTGTAGTTCTCACCCGTGATCTGCCGGTCCCTGACCTTGTAGGAGTAGGTGTCCTGCGTGGCGGCTCGCACACGCGAGGGCCAGGCTTTGAGCTCGCCGACGCCCGCCGCGCCGATCTGCTCGAGCGCCCGATTGTAGGCGGCCCGCAGCTGCCGGCGCGTAGCATCGGGGGTCTCCTCGAGCGCCGACTGCGGATACGGATCGAGCGGCTGCGGAAGCAGCGCGTCCCCGAGCGCCTCGAGAGCCTGATACAGGCCGTGCGCCCGCTGCGCCGCGCCCGCCCGGCGCTCGATGTCCGCATGAGTCTCGCGGCCCCCGCGCGCGATTTCCGACAGATAGCGTATCCGCGCGCCGGGGATCAGCGGCTCGCTCGGCGTGATCTCAACGGGACCCGGATCGGACACCTCCCAGCTCGCCGCGCCGATGCGTCTCTCGGCAAGCACCCGGCAAAGAGCGGCGAACAGCCGGTTCACGCCCGGATCGTTGAAGCGGCTGGCGACGGTGGGATAGACGGGCAGATCCGCGTCGGCAAGCTGAGCATGGGAGTGGTTGCGGCGCCACTGCTTGCGCACGTCGCGCAAGCTGTCGATTGCGCCTCGCTTGTCGCTCTTGTTGAGCGCGATCAGATCGGCGTAGTCCAGCATATCGATCTTTTCCAGCTGGCTTGCCGCGCCGTATTCGCCGGTCATCACGTACATCGACACGTCCACCAGATCGACGATCTCGGTATCGGCCTGTCCGGTGCCGGCGGTCTCGACAATGATGAGGTCGAATCCCGCCGCCTGGTAGAGCTGGATCACGTCCTTCAACACCGCGGCGGTCGCCAGATGCCGCCGGCGCGTGGCCAGCGAGCGCATGAAGATATTCTCCGAGGAGAGGCTGTTCATGCGGATGCGGTCCCCGAGCAGCGCCCCGCCGCTGCGGCGGCGAGTCGGGTCCATGGCGGCCACGGCGATCTGCCGGCCGGGGAAGTGACGCAGGAGCCGTGCGAGCAGCTCATCGGTCAGGCTCGACTTGCCGGCGCCGCCGCTGCCGGTGATGCCGATCACCGGCACCCGGTTCGGGGAGCGCCGGATGGCCTGGCGAATCTGCTCGGCCTCGGCTTGAGCCGTCTCGGCATTCTCGAGCACCGTGATGGCCCGCGCGATCTGAACGGGGTCCCGAGTGTTCAGGGTGCGCATCTCGTAGGCGGGCCTGCTGGCGGAGCGAACCCGGTTGAAGACATCCTCGATCATGCCATCCAGACCGAGCGTGCGGCCGTCCTCGGGCGTGTAGATGCGCTCCACCCCATGGCGCTCCAGAGCCTCGATCTCCTGCGGGGCAATCGTCCCGCCGCCACCGACCACGACCCGGATATGCGGGCAGCCGCGCTCGCGCAGCATGTCCACCATGTACGCGAAATACTCGTTGTGCCCGCCTTGATAAGAGCTGGCCGCGATGGCGTGCGCATCCTCCTGGATGGCCGCGCGCACGATCTCCGCGACGCTGCGGTTGTGGCCGAGGTGCACCACCTCGGCGCCGTGCGCCTGCAGCAGCCGGCGGATCATGTTGATCGCGGCATCGTGGCCGTCGAAGAGCGAGGCGGCGGAGACGAACCGCAGCGGCGGCTGAGGACGCTCGGGGACCGGCTGCTCGAGCTGGCGGGGACGGGCTGCGCTTGAGGGCTTGGGGGGCATGGGAGGCTCTCTGGGCGCGCGACGCGAAAGCGGTCTTTACGCACCGGTAGGATGGCTACCGATGAGTATGATGCATGCTCCCGGGAGCGGTCAACGCGCCCGCCCGCCTGCCGTGATCCGGATCGCGCCGGCCTCGCGGAAACGCCGGATCGTCCCGGCGGGCGGGCCGATCCACCGCGCACGGCACACACGCCGACGCTATACTGCGGCATCCCGGGCCACGTGCCGCAACCGGTCGAGAGGCCCCTTTAACCGACATGCCGACCAGCCGCCGCAAATCCGCGAGCCCCGCCCGTGGCAGGGCCGTCCCCGATGCGCCCCGGGAGGGATCCTCCACCCGGCCTTCCGCCGCTGCGGCGCCGCTGCGCGACTCGCCGTGGCGCGCGAGCCGCGAGCGGCTGCGCGACCGACAGGTCAAGCGCGAGGCGGTGATCCGCGCCGCCGCCCACGCCTTCAACCGCAAGGGCTACCACAACACCTCGCTGGACGATATCGCCGCGGCACTCGAGGTGAGCAAGCCCACCGTCTACTACTACGTATCCAACAAGGAACAGTTGCTGTTCGAGTGCTTCGTGGCCGGCATCGAGCCGATCCGCGCCGCCTTCCACGAGGCGCGGCTGATGAAGGCGCCGGCGCGCGAGCGCTTGAAGGCGGTGCTGCGCCACTATGGCCGGGCTGTCGCCTCGGAGTTCGGCTGGTGCATGGTGCGCGCCGAGGACCAGGACCTCCCACCCGCCATGAGCGGTCACATCAAGGCCCTGAAGTCCGAAATCGACCAGGGGATCCGGCGCCTGCTGCGCGAGGGGATGCAGGACGGCTCCATCCACGCCTGCGACCCGAAAATGACCGCGTTCGCCCTCGCCGGAGCACTCAACTGGATCGCCCACTGGTATCGCGAGAGCCAGTCGCTGAGCGGCGCGGAGATCGCCGAGGCATTCATCTCGGTTTTCGAAAGCGGGCTCACCCCGCGCCCGTGCGCCGAGAGCGCCGGCTCACCGCGCCACATGGGCGCACGGCTCGCCCGCTGATCGACCGTATTCGAGAGAGGATTCACAATGTCATCTGAGATCGTCATCGCTGCCGCCAAACGTACGCCGCTCGGTGCATTTCAGGGCGCCCTCGCCCCCGTCACCGCCCCTCAGCTCGGCAGCGCTGCGGCCCGGGCAGCCGTCGAGGCCGCCGGGATCCGCGCAGCCGACGTGCAGGAGGTCATCCTCGGCTGCGTGCTGCCCGCAGGACTCGGTCAGGCGCCCGCCCGGCAGGCCGCCATCGGCGCCGGCATCCCGCTCGCCACCCCGGCGACCACCATCAACAAGATGTGCGGCTCGGGCCTGAAGGCCGTCATGATGGCCGCCGACCAGATTCGCGCCGGTGACGCACAGGTCGTGCTCGCCGGCGGCTTCGAATCCATGACCCAGGCGCCGTACCTGCTGCCGAAGGCCCGCGGGGGCTATCGCTTGGGCCACGGCGAGGTGATCGATCACATGTTCCTCGACGGCCTGCAGAGCCCGTTCGACGGCAAGCTCATGGGCTGCTTCGCGGATGCCACCGCCGCCCGATACGGCTTTACGCGCGAGCAGCAGGATGCGTTCGCCGCGGAGTCGGTGCGGCGGGCGGTCGCCGCCGTGGAAGGCGCCTTTGACGCCGAGATCGCCCCGGTCACCGTCAAGGGCCGCAAGGGGGAATCGACCGTGGCGCGGGATGAGACCCCCGGAACCTGCGACGTGCGCAAGATCCCCTCGCTTCGGCCCGCCTTCGGCAAGGACGGCACCGTCACCGCCGCCAGCGCCTCCTCGATCGCCGATGGCGCCGCGGCGCTGGTGGTCATGAGCGGCTCCGCGGCGCAGTCTCTCGGGGTGCAGCCGCTCGCCCGGATCGTCGCCCAGGCCAGCCACGCACAGGAGCCGGAATGGTTTACCACCGCGCCCGTGGGCGCGGTGCGCAAGGTCCTCGCTCAGCTGGGCTGGCAGTCCCAGGACGTCGACCTGTATGAGATCAATGAGGCGTTCGCAACAGTGACGCTGGCCGCCATGCAAGAGCTCGAGCTCGATCACGCCCGGGTCAACGTCAACGGGGGTGCCTGCGCTCTCGGCCATCCATTGGGGGCCACCGGGGCGCGAATTCTCACCACACTGCTGCACGCGCTGCATCACCGCGGCGGAAAGCGGGGCATCGCCTCCCTGTGCATCGGGGGCGGTGAAGCCGTAGCCGTCGCAATCGAGATGATCCGCTAGACTATCGAACATGCCATGATTGCTCATCGCTTCACGCGACTCGGAAGCATGAGCAGAGGCACAGGATGTGCCCGCCGCCGCAGGCGGTGAGCAACGGGCAAAAGTCGCGCCTGTTGCCCGTTGCTGCGCTGAGACGGGCAGGATGCCCGGATTCAGCGCCTTAAACGTGGGGGGGGGACACATTGAAGATCCAAGACGCTCGTGCCGTCGTGACCGGCGGCGCTTCCGGGCTCGGTCACGCCGTCGCATCCCGCCTGGTCTCGCTGGGGGCGAGGGTTGTCATGCTCGACGTGCAGGAGGGCCCCGGGCGCGCCGCCGCTGAGGCGCTCGGCCCCGGCGCGGGCTTCATCCGCTGCGACGTCACCGCCGAAGCGGAGGTCGACTCCACCATGGCGGCCGCTCGGGAGCGCATGGGGGGACTGAATCTGCTCGTCAACTGCGCCGGGGTGATCGGCGCCGGCCGCGTGCTCGGCAAGAACGGCCCGATGGCGGGTGATTTTTTCACCCGGGTGGTGCACATCAATCTCATCGGCACCTTCCTCTGCGACAAAGCGGCGGCGAGCCTGATGCAGGCAAATGAGCCTACCGCGGACGGCGAACGGGGACTGCTGGTGCATACCTCGTCCGTGGCGGCATTCGAGGGCCAGATCGGCCAGGCGGCCTACTCGGCCACCAAGGCGGGACTGGCCGGCATGACGCTGCCGATCGCCCGGGAGCTGGCCCGCTTCGGCATCCGCTGCCTGTCGATCGCGCCCGGCATCTTCCACACTCCCATGGTCGACTCCATGACGCCCGAGATCCAAGCCTCTCTCGCCAGCCAGATCCCCTTTCCCCGCCGGCTCGGCAAACCGGAAGAGTTCGCGCAGCTCGTCGTCGCGGCATTCGAGATCCCGATGCTCAACGGCGAAACCATCCGCCTCGATGGCGCCGTCCGGATGCAAGCGCAATGAGCCCCCAGAATACGGCGGCCGTCGAGCGCGACGTCATGGAATATGACATCGCCATCGTGGGGGCCGGTCCCGCAGGCCTCGCCTGCGCCATCCGATTGAAGCAGCTGAAGCCCGATCTCAACATCTGCCTGCTGGACAAGGCCTCGGCCGTCGGCGCGCACGCGCTCTCGGGCGCGGTCATCGAGCCGGGGCCGCTCGATGCGCTGGCGCCGGAATGGCGGCAATCCCCGCCCGGCATCTGTGTTCCGGCGACACAGGATGAGTTGAGATTGCTCACCCGCACGGGCAGCGTAAGGCTGCCCCTGCCGCCACAGCTGCACAACCGCGGCAACTTCATCGTCTCGCTGGGTCTGCTCACCCCCTGGCTCGCGAGCAAGGCCGAAGGCCTCGGCGTCGACATCTTCCCGGGCTTCGCCGCGGCGCAACCGCTGTTCACGCCGGAGGGCGTGGTGGCCGGCGTGCAGCTCGGCGATGTCGGCCTCGGAAAGTCCGGCGAGCCCGGACCGAACTACGCCCCCGGGGCCGAGATCCGTGCCCGGACCACCATCGTGGCGGAGGGGGCGCGGGGGAGCCTCGCGAAGCAGCTGATCCGCCGCTTCAGTCTCGACGCCGACAGCTGCCCGCAGACCTACGGCTTGGGGATGAAAGAGCTGTGGCAACTGCCCGAGGGCCGGGTGCGCCCGGGGCTGATCCAGCACACCGTGGGCTGGCCGGTCGACTCGCATACCTACGGCGGCAGCTTCATCTACCACCTGGATCAGAATCGCGCGTATGTCGGCTTCGTGGTCGGGCTCGACTACCAGGACCCGCGCTTCTTCCCCTTCGAGGCCTTCCAGCAATTCAAGCACCACCCGGCGATCAAACCCTTCCTCGAGGGCGGAGAGATTCTCGCCGCAGGGGCGCGCACCATCGCCGCGGGCGGCTGGCAGTCGATCCCTCGCCTCACGATGCCGGGGGCGATGCTGATCGGCGATGCCGCGGGCGGTGTCAACGTCCCGAAGATCAAGGGCGTTCACCAGGCGATCCGCTCGGGCATGCTGGCCGCCGAGCACCTGGCGCAGACCGGCTCGCCCGAGGGTTTCGATGCGCTCTGGCGCGCCTCGGCGGGCGGCAGGGAGCTGCGCGCCGTGCGCAACTTCAAGCCCGGCTTCAAGCGCGGCCTGTGGTGGGGCCTTGCGAACTCGGGCCTGGAAGTGCTCACCCGCGGGCGCACGCCGTGGACGCTCAAGAACGCCGTGCCGGACCATCAGCGCCTGAAGCATCTCTCCGAATACGAATCCCCGCCGCGCGGCTGGGTGCAGCGCACGCTCCCTCCCCGCGACCGGCTGGCTTCGGTATTCTTCGCCTCGACCAGCCACGACGAGAGCCAGCCGGCGCATCTGAAGGTGCGCGACACCTCCATCTGCTCCGGCGCCTGCGCCCGGGAGTTCGGCAACCCCTGCACGCGCTTCTGCCCGGCCAGCGTCTACGAGATGGTCGATGACGGCAGCGGCGGCAAGCGCCTGCAGATCAACGCCGCCAACTGCGTGCACTGCAAGGCCTGCGACATCAAGGACCCATACGGCATCATCGACTGGACCCCGCCGGAGGGTGGCTCCGGACCCAACTATCAATCCCTGTAGCCCCATGTCCGAGATCTGGCGTCCTTCGGCGGAACGCATCGCCGCCTCCAACCTGACCCGGTTCATCCGTTGCGTGAACACTCGCCTGAAGCTCTCGCTCCACGGCTACGAGGATCTCTACGCCTGGTCGGTGGCGCAACCGGAGCAGTTCTGGACGGAACTCGCCCGGTTTGCCGACGTGCGCGCCGAGTGGGGCGAGGGCCCGGCGATCGAGCACCCCGAGCGCATGCCCGGGGCGCGCTTCTTTCCCAATGCGAGACTCAACTTCGCCGAGAACCTGCTCCGCTACCGTGACGAGCATCCCGCGGTGATCTTCACCAATGAGCGCGATGCGCGGCGGACGCTTTCTTATCGGCAACTGCACGAAGAGGTGGCGCGGGTGGCGGCGGGTCTCGAGGAAGCGGGCGTCGGGGTCGGCGACCGCGTGGCCGGATACCTGCCCAACCTGCCGGAGACGCTGATCGCCATGCTGGCGACCAGCAGCCTCGGGGCCACGTGGTCGTCGTGCTCGCCCGACTTCGGCGTGAACGGAGTGCTCGATCGGTTCGGGCAGATCGAGCCCAAGGTGCTGTTCACCGCCGATGGCTACTTCTACTCCGGAAAGACGATCGACTCGCTGGCATCGATCGGAACGGTGGCCGGGAAGCTGCCCAGCGTGCGACGCATCGTCGTCATCGCGTACACCACGGAGCATCCCGATCTCTCGAGGCTCGGGGCGGCCGCGAATCGCGCCACGCCCTGGGCCGCTTTCGGCACATCCGGTGCGCCGCTGCGCTTCTCCCCCGTACCGTTCAACCAGCCTCTCTATATCCTCTATTCCTCGGGCACGACCGGCATTCCCAAGTGCATCGTGCACGGGGTGGGTGGCACGCTGCTGCAGCACCAGAAGGAGCACCTGCTGCACGTGGACCTGAAGCGCTCCGACCGGATCTTCTATTTCACGACATGCGGCTGGATGATGTGGAACTGGCTCGCGAGCGCGCTCGCGGTCGGCGCCACGCTCATCCTCTACGACGGCAATCCCTTCTTTCCGGACCCCGGGGTGCTGTGGCGCATGACCGAGCACGAGCGCGTCACGGTCTTCGGCACCAGTGCCAAGTACCTGGCGGCCCTGGAAAAACACGGCTACGCGCCCGCCGAGAAGGTCGAGCTCGGGTCGCTCAAGGCCATTCTCTCCACCGGCTCGCCACTTCTGCCGGAAGGGTTCGATTTCGTCTACCGCTCGATCAAGCGGGACGTGCACCTGGCCTCGATCTCCGGCGGTACCGACATCGTCTCGTGCTTCGCACTCGGTTGTCCGACGCTGCCCGTCCATCGAGGAGAGCTGCAGTGCCGGGGCCTCGGGATGCGGGTCGAGATCTTCAGCGACGAGGGCAAGCCGCTGCGCGGGGAGCGCGGCGAGCTGGTCTGCACCGCACCGTTTCCGTCCATGCCGGTGGCCTTCTGGAACGATCCGGATGGCGCAAAGCTCCGTGCCGCGTATTTCGAGCGCTTCCCGGGCGTGTGGCATCACGGGGATTACGCCGAGCTCACCGAGCACGGCGGCATCGTGATCCACGGCCGCTCGGATGCGGTGCTGAATCCCGGGGGCGTGCGCATCGGCACGGCCGAGATCTACTCCTCGGTCGACAGCCTGGAGGAGATCATCGAGTCCGTCGCGGTCGGCCAGGACTGGCAGGGAGACGTGCGTGTGGTGCTGTTCGTGCGGCTGCAGCCAGGGGTCGCGCTCGATGAGCCGCTGAAGAGGAAGATCCGCGATGCCATCCGCACCAACGCCTCGCCCCGGCACGTGCCGGCGAGAATCATCGCCGTCGAGGACATTCCCCGCACGCGCTCCGGCAAGCTCACCGAAATCGCCGTGCGCGAGGTCATCCACGGCCGGCCGGTGAAGAATGTCGAGGCGCTCGCCAACCCACAGGCGCTCGAGCACTTCCGCGACCTCCCCGAGCTCGCGCGCTGAGCGGAACGGAGCGATGAGCGGGCACGGCGCGGGAACGCTGCGCGCGGCATACGCGCGTCAACTGCGGGAGCGCGGGTTTGGCGAGGACGAGGCCCAGCTCGCCGCGCTGGAGCGGCTGGAGGATCTTCGCAGCCGTCTGATCGGCGCCCGCGCCGACGGCTCCTTCGGGCGCCTGCTGCGACGGCTGGCCGGCAACGCCTTGGTCCCAGAGCGAGGACTGTACCTCTGGGGGCCCGTCGGGCGCGGCAAGACATGGCTGATGGACCTGTTCTTCCACAGTCTGCCCTTTCCCGAGCGGCGGCGGCGGCACTTTCACCGCTTCATGCACGACGTGCACGTCCGGCTGAGAACGCTCGCCGATGTGCCCTCGCCCCTGGAGACCGTAGCGGAAGGGATCGCCCGCGATACGCGAGTGCTGTGCTTCGATGAGCTCTTCGTGACCGATATCGCCGACGCCATGATTCTGGCGGGTCTCTTTCAAGGTCTGTTCCGGCGCGGAGTGACGTTGGTCGCGACGTCCAATTGCCCGCCAGCCGATCTGTATCGCAACGGCCTGCAGCGGCAACGCTTCCTGCCCGCCATCGAGCTCATCGAGCGCCATACGGACATTCTGGCCGTCGACGGCGGCAGCGACTACCGGCTGCGGCGCCTCACCCAGGCGGGAACCTATCTATCGTCCGCCGATCCGGCGACGCCCGGACACCTCCAGGCCCTGTTCGCGGAGCTTTCCGGGCACGCCCCCGCCGCGAACGCAGTCATCGAGATCGAAGGCCGCGACATCCCCGTGATCGGCCAGAGCGAGAGCGCCGTATGGCTCGACTTCCAAGCGCTTTGCGGCGGTCCGCGCAGCCAGGAGGACTACATCGAGATCGCTCGAAACTACCCGGCTGTAATCGTCTCCGAGGTGCCCCCGCTCGATGAGCGGCGCAACGACGAGACCCGACGCTTCATCGCCCTGGTCGATGAGCTCTACGACCGGCGCGTCAAGCTCATCGTGTCAGCGGCCGCCGCGCCGCACGAGTTGTATCGTGGCGAGCGGCTGAGGTTCGAGTTCCAGCGCACCGCGAGCCGCCTCACCGAGATGCAAAGCGAGGAGTACCTCGCCCGCGCGCATCTGCCGTAGACTCAAGACACTCCATATCGCTCGCCCGAGCCGCGTCCTGCGCGGCCGGCGCCACAATCCCGGGCCGCGATTCCGCCACGATCCGGGGCATCGCAACCAAGACCGGCCCGGACTCGAGTCGCCCCCCCCCCCCCGGCGATGCACTGGTGAGCAATGTGATGCGGCGTGCCGCGGGATTTTCGCTCATCCGCACTCCCTCAGAGTCTCATGCTGAGCTCGATGTCGCCGGATAATGCAACGGAGAGATAGCCGCTCGCGGGGGCGCGTACCCGGGCAAGATACTCCGCGCTCCAGTCCGCGTTGTCGGCCAGTACCACCGCGCCGGGACGCAGCCGCGGCTCGAGCAGCGAGAGCACCCGTGGATAGAGGCTCTTCGCCCCATCGAGGAAAATGAGGTCGAGCACCTCCGGGAGATCTCCCGCGAGCGTCTCAACGGCGTCGCCGGCGCGAATCTCCACGAGGTCATCGAGGCGCGCCGCAGTGATGTTTGCACGGGCCTCGGCCACCTTCGTCGGCTCGAGCTCCGTGCTGATGAGCCTTCCGCCGCCGTTCTCACGCAGCGCTGCGGCGAGGTGCACGGTCGAGACGCCGAACGAGGTGCCGAATTCCACGATGGCTCTCGCCCGACTCGAGCGGGCAAGCATGTAGAGCAATGTCGCGGTTTGTCTCGAGACCGCCAGGTGGAAGTCCCTGAGGGCCCCGTAAAGCGTCCGATAGTCCGTGCTCGTCATGAGCTCACCGCGCTCCTTCGGGGAGAGCGCCCGTCTTTGCTCATCGAGCCTCGCGTCACCGGCTTCGGCCGCGGCGAACATTCTCTCCAGCACGGCCGAGCAGGGAGGGCTCGTCAGTGTCGTCATGGGATTCTCCTGTCTGTGTGCTGGCGGTTGCCCGTCACGGAGCTAGAATACGAATAAGTAGTCGCGTTTACCATTCGCATTCCGGGTGCGCACATGACAGAGGGCCGAAGACCGGTCATTTCCCCGCGAAAACAGCCGCGGCAAGCCCGCTCCACGAGGCTCGTCGCCGATATTCTCGAGGCGGCCACTCGCGTTCTCGTGCGTGAGGGCGCGCGCCGCTTCACGACAGCGCGCGTTGCGGAGAGGGCCGGCATCAGTGTCGGATCGCTGTATCAATACTTCCCGAACAAGGAGGCCATTCTCTTCCGGTTGCAGGCTCAGGAATGGCGACAAACGTTGGACGGACTGGAGCGCATTCTCTGCGACTCGAACCGGGAGCCGCTCGAGCGGCTCCGTGCGGCGGTCCGGGAATTCTTCCGCTCCGAGTGCGAGGAGGCGGCATTTCGCAGCGCCCTGGAGGAAGCCGCGCCGCTTTACCGGGAGGCGCCCGAGGCGCGCACCCATGCCGAGGAAGGCCGGCGGCTGATGGAGCGCTTCATGAAAGAGGCGCTGCCGCGCGCGACCGCGCGCGATCGCGCCTTCGCGGCGGACCTGATCGGTACCGTCATGTCCTCGGTGGGCAAAGCGGTCTCCAGCGAGCGCCGGTCCCTCTGCGAGGTCGATGAGCTCGCGACGGCGGTCGGCGAGATGTTCAGTGCGTACCTCAAGCGGTGAAACCCCGGGGGGCGATGAAACCTGGGCGGCGCAGCGCGGTCAAAGGCTGTGGTCCGGCTCGCCGGGAGCCGGTAAATTCAAGGAGGTGCCTATGCGTAAGAACGTCCTTGCCGCGGCCCTTGCGGGCCTGGCGCTGCCGGCGCTGGCGCTGGCAGCGCAACCTCTGCTGATCCGCGTCGAAGGGCACGAGGTGCCCATGCGCGAGGTCGTGCAGGTGATGCACACCGCCGCAGGGCCGGTGTACATACGCACCTGGAGCTGGCGCGGGCCAAAGGGCTCGGCCACCTTCCAGGTGTCCGAGAGCCGGGGTGCAAGTCCCGCCATGCCCGCGTGGGCCATGGCGCAGATGGGCGCTCTGCAGGCGCGAATACGCCTGATCGAGGCGGCGCTCACCCAACCGCTAGGGATGTCGTTGGTACCGGTTCCCACGGTGTACGGCCAGCCTCTGCTCTTGCCGCTGCCGGGGCGGTTGCCGGTCCAGGTGCGCTTTCTGCAGCCGATGATCCCGCTGCGCGCGCTGCCCGTGCCGATGCGGGTCTTCCTCATCCTGCCCGCACCGATCCCGCACGTGGCGCCCTCGGCGCCGGTGCGGCCTCGCGGCCGCCTCGTCTAGCCTGAGCAGGCGCCGGGCGGTCGTGCGGACCTGCCCGGCGCCGTCAAGCGATCACGGCGTCCTCGCCTCCGCTCTCGCCCGCTCGGCCTGCTCTATGAGCCGGCGCTCCGAAACGGCGATGGCGGTGCGCAGGTCCTGGGCATAAAACGACACGCGCAGCTCCTCGATCATCCAGCGCAGCAGATCGAGCTCGGGCCGCGCATCGGCGCCGAGGCAATCCGCACGGAGGCTCTGCCACACCAGGACAAAGGGCTTGATGCGCGCGGCCAGCTCTGCATCGCGCTTCGCGTCGGCCGGCAGGCGGGCGAGCCGCCGCGCGAGAGCCTTCAAGTAACGCGGCAGGTGGCCGAACCACGGCTGCGGCGTCGATTCGATGAAATCCGGCGGCAGAAGAGAGGCGAGCTGCGCATTGACGTCTGCAACGACCGCGGCCAGCGACGCAGACCGCGCGGCATCGAGCGCCACGCGCACCGCTCGCCACTCCTTGAGCACCGCCCTCACCGTGTTCGTCACACGGTCTCCCTCTTCCTCGAGCCTCGCGCGACCCTGGCTCAGCCGCTCGTGGAAAGACTCCCGGTCGCGCGGCAGCGCCGTCTCCGGCGGCGCAAAACATTCTTGAAAAATGCGCTGCGTCACCGCGTCTGCAAGCGGCTGCGCCAGTTTGAGCCCACCGCCCGCAAGCACCAGTTCCCGGTCATCCCCCAGCCGCTTTTGCCAGTACTTCACCTGCTGCGGCAGGGCGAGCAGAGCCAGGCGCGCCACGCCGTTGCGCAACATCCTGTGCGCCGAGCCCGGATCGCGCGCCTCGATCAGCGCCACGCCGCCCCGACGGTCATCGAGCGCCGGAAAGACCGTCAGCCGCAAGCCGTTCCTTTCCACCTGTCGTGTCTCGGGCAGCTCGCCGAAATCCCACTGGCGGTGCAGCGTGTCCGCCGCCGGGAAAGGACCCGGGGCCGCCCTCGTGCGCATCTGGCGCCTGAGCGCCGTGATGTCCCGGCCTTCCGCTATCACCTTGTCGCTCTCGTCCACCATCCGAATGTTCATACGCAGGTGATCCGACAGCGGCAGCGCCGCAAGCTCCGTGGCGCTCACGGGCGTGCCGGTCCGCCGCGAGACCCATTGCGCCAGTCCTGCGTAAAAGCCCGGCAGAGAGCGCTCGCCGCCCGCGGTCAGCTCCTCGAGCGCCTGCCGAGCGTGCTCGGGCACGGGCACCAGAAGCTTGCGCTGGCTCTTGGGCAACTCCCGCAATACCGCTGTGATTTTCTCCAACCTCCAGCCCGGCACGAGCCAGGCAAGGCGGTCGGCGTCGAGTGTATCGAGCAGCACATCGGGCACGATGAGCGTGATGCCGTCGTCCGGCTCCGCCGGCTCGAAGCGATAGCGCAGAGCCAGGCGGTTGGCGCCGACTTCGAGCTCCTCGGGGAACCGGCTCTCCTCGACTTCCGCCGCGTCACGCAACATCAGATCCGTCTGCGACATCCGCAGGATCTTCGGGTCGCGACGCTCGGCCTGCGCCCGCCAACGCTCGAAGGCCGTCACGGAGCTGACGCTCTCCGGAATCCTTGCCGCATAGAACTGCGCCTGCCGCTGCTCGCTGGCAAGAATGTCGCGGCGGCGGACCTTCGCTTCCAGCCGCTCCACGTGCCGGCGCAGCTCGCGATTGGCCTCGAGGAACGCGCCGCGCACGGCCTCACGCGGCGGTCCCTCCTCCGGATCGATCAGCACTTCGCGGATGAAGATCTCCCGCGCCTCCTTCGGGGCGACCCGCCCATAGTCGATGCGCCGCTGCGACGCCAGCGTCAGTCCGTAGAGCGAAGTGCTCTCGAGCGCGCCTACGAACCCGCGCCGCTGCACCCAGTGCGGCTCGCTGTAGCTGTGTTTGAGAAGGTGTCTGGCGGCCCGCTCGATCCATACCGGGTCGACCGCGGCCACCATGCGCGCGTAAAGCCGCGTCGTCTCGATGAGACTTCCGGCGACGACCCACTTCGGCGGCTTGGCGGCAAGCGCCGTGCCCGGCGCGATCACGAAGCGCATGCCGCGCGGCCCCTCGTACTCGCGCCGCTCATCGAGCACTCCGATGGAGCCCAAAAAGCCGGTGAGGATGGCCTGGTGCAGCTCGGCATACGCCGCCGGCAGCTGGTTCGGCCGCAGATCGAGCTCGCGCACACTCCGGGCGAGCTGCGCGTGCAGATCCTGCCACTCGCGCATGCGCAAAAACGACAGGAAATGCTCCCGGCACCATTTGCGCAGCTGATTACCCGACAGGGCCTCGGCCTGCTCGCCGAAAGCCCGCCAGAGATTGAGCACCGTGAGGAAATCCGAGCGGGGGTCCGAGAACAGGGCATGCTTCTGATCGGCCTGGCTCTGCATGTCGGCCGGCCGCTCGCGCGGGTCCTGGGCCTCGAGAAACGCGGCGATGATGAGCATCTCGGCGAGACACCCGAGGCGGGAAGCCGCTAGCAGCATCCGGCCGAGCCGCGGATCGACCGGCACGGCGGCGATCTGGCGGCCGAGGCGGGTCACCCGCCGATCGCTCATTGCCTCGAGCTCCTCGAGCAAACGGACCCCGTCGTTGATCAGCCGGGTATCCGGAGGATCGAGGAACGGGAATCGCTCGGGCTCGCCGAGCTCGAGCGCCGCCATGCGCAGGATCACGCTCGCGAGGTTGGTACGCAGCACTTCCGGCGCCGTGTAGGCCTCACGCCCCTCGAAGTCCTCCTCCGAATACAGACGGATGCAGATCCCTTCGGCCTCGCGGCCGCAGCGGCCCTTGCGCTGATCGGCGCTCGCCTTGGACACCCGCTCGATGTGCAGGCGCTGCACCTTGCCGCGAGCGCTGTAGCGGCTGATGCGCGCCAGCCCGGAATCGATGACGTAGCGGATGCCCGGGACGGTGAGGGAAGTCTCGGCGACGTTGGTCGAGAGGATCACGCGCCGCTGCACGTGCTTCTGGAAGATCCGCGCCTGGTCGGCGGCGGAGAGCCGCGCATACAGCGGCAGGATCTCGGTGTGGGCCAGGGCGGCCTTGGCCAGGGCGTCGGCCGCCTCGCGGATATGCTTCTCCCCGGGCAGGAAGACGAGCGTATCGGCCTCGGCGCCGCGCCCGCCGGCATCGAGCTCGCGCACTGCCGCGACGATGCCCTCCGGGAGCGACAGCTCCGCGGCGTCTTCGTCTTCGGCGGTGAGGGGGCGATAGCGCACCTCGACCGGATAGCTCCGGCCCGAGACTTCGATGACCGGCGCGCCGCCGAAGAACTGCGCGAACCTGCCCGGATCGATGGTGGCCGAGGTCACGATGAGCTTCAGATCCGGGCGTCGCGGCACAAGACCCTTCAGCACGCCGAGAAGCAGATCGATGTTGAGGCTGCGCTCATGCGCCTCGTCGATGATCAGGGTGTCGTAGCGGCGCAGCTCCCGGTCGCTCTCCAGCTCCTTCAGCAGGATGCCGTCGGTCATCAGTTTCACGCGGGCACCGGGGCCGGTGCGATCGGTGAAGCGCACCTGGTAGCCCACAGCGCCGCCCACGGTGGTCCCGAGCTCCTCGGCGAGACGGGTCGCGAGCGCTCGCGCGGCGATACGGCGCGGTTGAGTGTGGCCGATCAGGCCCGCGCTGGCGCGGCCGGCCTCCAGGCACAGTTTCGGCAGCTGGGTGGACTTTCCCGAGCCGGTCGCGCCGCAGACGATGATGACCGGGTCTCGCGCGAGCGCTTCGAGGATCTCCCGCCGATGGGCGCTGATCGGCAGCGCCGGATCGTAGTCGAGCCGGATCGGCAGGGCGGGCGTGGGTGTGCGCGATGCGCGGGTGCGGACCTCCATCGGGCGGAGTTTAAATCACTCCTCTGCGCATCTGATCGAGCTCGATCGATTCGAACAGGGCGCGGAAGTTGCCCTCGCCGAAGCCCTCGTTGCCCTTGCGCTGGATGATCTCGAAGAAAATCGGTCCGATCACGTTCGCGGTGAAGATCTGCAGCAGCAGCCCCTCTCCTTTTTCCGGATTGCCGTCGATCAGGATGCGGCGGCGGCGCAGCTCCTCGAGCGGCTCGCCGTGGCCCGGCACCCGCGCCTCGATCCCCTCGTAATAGGTCTCGGGCGTGTCCTGGAAAGCGATGCCATGGCCGCGCAGCACGTCCACCGTGTGATAGATGTCGTCCGTGGCGAGGGCGATGTGCTGGATGCCCTCGCCGTGGTACTCGCGCAGATACTCCTCGATCTGGCTCTTGTCGTCCTGGGACTCGTTGATGGGGATGCGGATCTTGCCGCAGGGACTGGTCATCGCGCGCGAGAACAGGCCGGTCTGCTTGCCCTCGATATCGAAGTAGCGGATCTCGCGAAAGTTGAACAGCCTCTCGTAAAAGCCCGCCCACACGCTCATGTTGCCTCGGTGGACGTTGTGCGTCAGATGATCGATGAGCGTCAGGCCCGCCTCCTGCTTCCCCGCGGGCGGGGGCACCGGGCGAAAGTCCACGTCGTATATGGAGCGGTCGCCGTAACGGTCGACCAGATAGATGAGCGAGCCGCCGATGCCCTCGATGCACGGGATGTTGAGCTCCATGGGGCCCGCGTCTTGAGGTCCGGGCTTGGCGCCGAGCCCGAGGGCCCGGCGATACGCGTAGGCAGCGTCCTTGACCCGGAAGGCCATCGCGCAAGCCGAGGGCCCGTGTGTGCGCGCAAACTGCTGGGCGAAGGAGTCCTGTTCGGCGTTGATGATGAAGTTGATTTCACCCTGGCCGTGGAGCGTCACGTTCTTGGAGCGGTGCCGGGCCCTGATCGGGAAGCCCATGCGCTCGAACAGGTCGCGCAGCAACTGCGGGTCGGGCGCGGTGTACTCGACAAACTCGAAGCCATCGGTACCCATCGGATTGCCTGCGGAATGGCTCATCGGATCCTCCCTCATCGGCGCTTCAGTTCTGTGAACTGCGACCACACGGTTGCGATCGCAACCATTATACCTTCTCCACATCCGAAGTGCACAGCCGCATCGCGCAGACGTACCGCACATAGACAGATATAATCGCGCGCCACCATGCATGCCCCATCCTCGTCGGCCGGCGAGAACCGGCTACTCCGCAGCATCCCTCCTGCGCGTCTCGCGCTCATCGACCGAATCGCTCGCGTGCGCCTGGCCCAAGGCAGGCCCGAGCTGCGCCAGCAGTTCCTGCGCAGCTATTTCCGGGGCGTGGGTGAGGAAGACCTCGCCTCACGCGCCCCGGCGGCGCTCGCCAATTCCGCCCGGAGCCACCTCGAGTTCGGCATGGAGCGCAAGGCGACCCAGTCCCTGGTCCGCGTCTTCAATCCCGACCTGCGCCGCGACGGCTTCGAATCCCCTCACACCATCGTCCAGATCGTCACGGACGACCGGCCATTCCTCGTGGACTCGGTCGGGCTCATCTTTGGCCGCGCCGGACTCGCCGTCCATCTCGTAGTGCACCCGGTGCTCGACGTGCGCCGCGATCGCCGCGGACGAATCAGTGGCTTCGGCGCCAACGGAGCGCAGATCCACCGGATTGAGTCCTGGGAGATGTACGAGATCGACCGGCAGACCGACCCGGAGGCGCTGCGACGGCTGTGCCGCGACATCGAGGCGACGCTCGAGGATGTGCGGGTCTCGGTGGATGACTGGGACCTGATGCGCGACCGGGCCCGCTCCATCGTGGCGGACTTGGAGCGCAGCCCCCTGCCCGTGCCGGTCGAGGAGGTCGGCGAAGCGCGCCAGCTGCTCGACTGGATGGAGCAGCGTCACTTCGTCTTCCTCGGCTATCGGCAATACCGCCTCGTGCGCGGCGCCCACCAGGATGACCTGAAATCCCAGCCGAGCACGGGGCTCGGGATCCTGAGGCCCCGTGATGGGGAGCGGCCCACCACGACGGCGCTCAAGGGCGAGATCCGCGACCGGGCGCGCGAGCCGCAGTTGCTGGTCCTCACGAAGGCCAACTCCGTCGCCACGGTCCACCGCGCCGAGTACCTCGACTACGTAGGCGTGAAGACGTTCGATGCGAACGGGCATGTCGACGGCGAGCATCGCTTCCTCGGCCTGTGGACCTCGGCAGCCTATCACCGCAGTCCGCGCGACATCCCGGTGCTGCGTCAGAAGGTCGAGCGGGTCATCCAGTACTTCGGCCTCGACCCGCAGAGCCACGACGGCAAGGCGGTGCTCAACGTCCTGGAGACCTATCCGCGCGATGAGCTGTTCCAGGCCAGTACCGAGGACCTGGTGCGCATCTCCCGCGGGGTCGTCAACCTGTACGAGCGGCGCACCGTGAGGCTGCTCGTGCGGCGCGATCCATATCATCGGTTTTATTCCTGCCTGGTGTACGTGCCCCGCGACCGCTACAACACCGATGTCAGGCAGCGAATCGAGCAGATCGTGCTCGAGGGCTTCGCGGGCAAATCCGTCGAGAGCCAGGTGCAGATCTCCGGCTCCAACCACGCGCGCGTGCACGTCGTCGTACGCACCGACCCGGCGGAGCACCGCAAGGTCGACTTCGCCTCGATCGAGCAGCGGATCGCGCAGGCGACCTTGACGTGGACCGACCATCTGCGGGAGGTGCTGGTCGCGCGAGCCGGTGAGGCGGCGGGACTTGCACTGGTGAGCCGGTACCGGCACGCGTTCCCTCTGGCCTATCAGGAAGACGTCGTGCCGGCGGACACGCCGACCGACATCGAGGATCTGGAAAAGCTGCGTGCACAGCCGCAGACACGCCGCCTCAACCTGCACCGGGCGGCCGGTCAGAGCTCAGCGGGCATGCACTTGAAGATCGTCAAGCGCGGCGAGCCGGTGCCGATCTCGGACCTGCTGCCCATGCTGGAGAACTTCGGCCTGCGGGTGATCGCCGAACGGCCGTACGAGCTCGCCTGGCCGGAGGGCGGTGCCGCCTGGATCCAGGACCTGGAGCTCGAGCACCGCGAGGGCCGCGCGATCGATATCGCACGCATCGAAGCGCGATTCAAGGAGGCACTCACCGCCGGCTGGAACGGCGAGGCGGAGAACGACGGCTTCAACCGCCTGCTGTTCACCGCCGATCTCTCGGCTCGCCAGATCCTGGTGCTGCGCGCCTACTGCCGCTATCTGCTGCAGACCGGAGTGCCTTTCAGCCAGGCCTACATGGAGCTCACGCTGGGGGCCAACGCGGCCCTCGCAAACGCGCTGGTCCGCCTCTTCGAGGCCAGGTTCGATCCGGCGAAGGCGCATCCGACGCGCGCGTCCGGGCAGGCCGCCAAACAACTCGTGACACAGATCCTCGCCGGGCTCGACGCGGTGGCGAGCCTCGATGAGGACCGGATCCTGCGCGCCTATCTGGGGCTCGTGCAGGCGACGCTGCGGACCAACTTCTACCGTTGCGGCCCGGACGGCGCTCCCCTGCCGTACCTGTCGTTCAAGCTCGACCCCGCCGCCATTGCCGAGCTGCCGCTGCCGCGACCCAAGTACGAGATCTTCGTCTACAGCCCGCGGATCGAAGGCGTGCACCTGCGCATGGGGGATGTCGCGCGCGGCGGCATCCGCTGGTCCGACCGGCGCGAGGATTTCCGCACGGAGATCCTGGGCCTCATGAAGGCCCAGAACGTGAAGAACACGCTGATCGTGCCGGTCGGCGCCAAGGGCGGCTTCGTGCCGAAGCGCCTCCCGCAGGGTCCGCGCGAGGAGGTGCAGGCCGAGGTCATCGCCTGCTACCGGATCTTCATCCGCGGCTTGTTGGACCTGACGGACAACATCGTCGCCGGCCACATCGTGCCGCCGCCGCAGGTGATACGCCACGACCGCGATGATCCGTACCTCGTCGTGGCTGCCGACAAGGGTACCGCGACGTTCTCGGATACCGCCAACGCGCTCGCGGCCGAATACGGCTTCTGGCTCGGCGATGCGTTCGCCTCAGGGGGCTCGGCCGGCTACGACCACAAGGGTCTCGCCATCACGGCCCGCGGCGCGTGGGAGTGCGTCAAGCGTCACTTCCGCGAGATCGGCACCGATATCCAGAAGACCGACTTCACCGTCGCGGGCATCGGCGACATGTCGGGCGATGTGTTTGGCAACGGCATGCTGCTTTCGCGCCACATCCTTCTGAAAGCCGCATTCGACCACCGGCACATCTTCCTCGATCCGAATCCCGATCGGGAAGCGAGCTTCACCGAGCGGCAACGCCTCTTCGCCCTGCCGCGCTCGAGCTGGGACGACTACGACCGCAAGCGCATCTCCAAGGGCGGCGGGGTCTACCCGCGCACCGCCAAGTCGATCGTCCTGTCCGCCGAGGTGCGCTCGATGTTGCGGCTCGAGAGCCCCACGGCCACACCGACGGAAATCATCCGAGCGATCCTGCGCATGCCGGTGGATCTTCTCTGGAACGGCGGCATCGGTACGTACGTCAAATCGAGCCGCGAATCGAATGCCGAGGTCGGCGACCGCGCGAACGATGCGCTGCGCGTCAATGGGGGAGAGCTGGGAGCCAAGGTAGCCGGCGAGGGCGGCAATCTCGGCTTCACCCAGCGCGGCCGCATCGAGTACGCCCTGGCGGGCGGCCGTCTCAACACGGACTTCATCGACAACTCCGCCGGCGTGAACACCTCGGACGTCGAGGTCAACCTGAAGATCCTGCTGAACCCGCTGGTCCTCGCCGGCAAGCTCTCGACGGCCGACCGCAACCGGCTGCTCGCGCGCATGTCCGACGAGGTCTGCACGCTGGTGCTGCACAACAACTATCTTCAGGGCCAGGCGATCAGCACGCTCGAGCAGCAGTCGAGGACCCGCCTGGCGGAATTCCAGCACCTGATCCGCCTCCTCGAGCGCTCCGGAGGCCTCAATCGCGCCCTCGAGTTCCTGCCCAGCGACGAGGAGATCGCCGAGCGGCGCAAGGGCGGCGCCGGCCTCACCCGACCCGAGCTCGCCGTCCTGCTCTCCTACAGCAAGATCTGGCTCAACAACCACCTGCTCGACTCCGACGTGCCCGAGGACCCCTACCTTTCCAACGAGCTGGAGCGCTACTTCCCTCCTCCCGTGCGCACGCGCTTCGCCCGGGCCATCGACAAGCACCGGCTGAGGCGCCAGATCATCGCCACGGCCACGACCAACAGCCTGATCAACCGCATGGGGCCGACGTTCGTGCTGCGCGCGCAGGAGGATACCGGCGCGGAGCCCGCGCAGATCGCCCGCGCCTATACGGCCGCGCGCGAGATATTCGAAGTGCGCAAGCTCTGGGCGGAGATCGAGGCGCTCGACAACCACGTGCCGGCCAGAATCCAGTACGCGGCGGATTTCGAGATCAGCCGCCTGCTGCGCCACGCGACCTACTGGCTGCTCGCCCGCCGCCGCAACCTCAAAGTCGACTCCGCGGTGGCGGAGTTCCGCCGCGGCGCGCACGAGCTCGGCACGCGAATCACGCAGATCCTGAGCGGCTCGTGGCTCACGCACTTCGAGACCGTGCGCCAGCAGCACCTGGAAGCCGGCCTGCCGGCCTCGCTGGCCGCCCGGATCGGCGGCCTCGAGGCGCACAACGCCTCGCTCGACGTGATCGAGCTCGCCGCCGGCCGCCGCATCGCCGTGCCCGAGGCCGCGCGGGTGTACTTCGAGGTCGGCTCGCGCACGGGCCTTGACTGGCTGCTCGAGAGGATCGACAAGCTGTCGGTGGACGGCCCCTGGCAGGCAATCGCCCGCACGGGCCTGCGCGATGCGGCGATGCGCATTCACCGCCGGATCGCCGAGCACGTCCTCGCACGCGGCGAGGGTACGGCCGGGGAGCGGGTCGGCGCATGGCAGGAAGCCGCCGGCCGACGTTTGGTCCACTGGGAGCGGACCTTCGCCGACATGCGCGCGGCCGACGCGGCGGATTTCGCCACGCTCACGGTCGGCGTCGAGTCATTGCGGAAACTGGCCGACTGAATGCAGAATCCGGGCTTCTCACGCGCTACGCGCAGCGTTCGACGAGGCTCCTCTTCGAGGAGCCCCGTCCGTGAATCTGAATTCGAGCCTCAGGTGCCAGAATGCCCGGAAAGCTGATCCTCGTCCGCCACGGCCAGAGTCTCTGGAACATCGAAAACCTGTTCACCGGCTGGACCGACATCGACCTGGCCCCCGCGGGCCGCGAGGAGGCCGAGCGGGCCGGCCGCCAGCTCGTGGAGGAGAAAATCCAGGTCGACATCGCGTTCACCTCCGTGCTGAAGCGGGCGATCCGCACGCTGTGGATCATGCTCGATGTGATGGATCGGATGTGGATCCCGGTGGAGCGCTCCTGGCGCTTGAACGAGCGGCATTACGGGGCGCTGCAGGGACTCGACAAGGCACAGACCGTGGAGCGCCATGGCGCGGCGCAGGTCAAGATCTGGCGCCGCAGCTACGACATTCCGCCGCCGCCGCTCGCCACCGACGATCCGCGCCATCCGCGCTTCGATCCCCGATATGCCGACGTGCCAACCGACGAGCTGCCGTCGGCGGAGTCGCTGAAGGACACCCTGGCGCGGGTGCTGCCGTACTGGCACGCGCGCATCGCGCCGGAGGTGCGCGCAGGCCGCAATGTGCTGGTTGCCGCGCACGGCAACAGCCTGCGCGCGATGGTGAAGATGCTCGACGAGGTATCCGAGAGCGACATCGTGGAGCTCAACATCCCGACGGGCATACCGCTGGTCTACGAGCTCGATGCGCAGCTCAAGCCCCTCGGCAGCCGCTACCTGGGCGATCCGGAAATCGCCGCCGCCGCCGCCGAAGCCGTCAGGCGCCAGACCGAGAAGCGCTGACGTCAACCGGATCAGGCCGCCCAGCGGTCGTAGCGCCCCTGGAACTCCTCGGCCAGCGCGCTCATGTGCCGGCTGACCGCCTGGATGTCCGGCACGATCAGGCGCATGGCCTTCGAGGCGTGCAGGCTGAAAGGCATGTCGCTCCCGTCCTGGATCGGCTTGACATCCACCGCGAATCCCTCCGTCTCG
>JAJZLX010000098.1 GCA_021850555.1 Pseudomonadota bacterium
TGATCCAATACGTCGAGCAGCAAGCGCTCCTGATCCGCGAAATCGATCGCGCCCATCCCGCGCTTCCGAGCAGCGAAGTGATCGAGCGCGCTCGCGGCGAGGCTGAAAATCGTGGTCAAGTACTCACGCAGGTCAGCATGCAGCTGACGATGGGCAGCGTGCATTCCGGCGAACCGCCTCACCTCCTGTGCCGCTGCCCTCTGTGGGGCCGCTGGTTCCTCGTTCGCCAGCTTGTTCCACTTTGCCCAGGGCATCCCGCCGGTCCGCAGATCCCGCTCAGCATCGTCAAGACACTGAAGATACTTCTCAGTCGTCTTTGTATTCTTCTCGCCGGAGGCGATCGCCGCGCGGATGTCGCGGCGCGTCCTCTCGACTGCTTCGGCGAGTGAATCGTCTAGATTGTCGGCCGCGATGGCCGGGAAATGCCGCAGGAGCCGGTCTGCATTGATGCCACCGAAGGCCCGCAGAGCTTCGGGAGCAATCGCATTGGCGCGGGCCTGATCAACGATTTCGCGCAGCGCCATGCGCCAGGGTTCCTCCCGCTGTCCATAGCGCGGCTCGTCCAGCGCGAGACGGCGCGCGAGGCGCAGCAGCTGCTCCAGGGTCTCCTCCTCAATGACCTCATCGACCGATTGCTGCAGAACCTGCTGCGCTGTCTGAGGGTCTAGCACGCGTTGGACGGTCGGTAGTCGAGCCTCAAAAGCAAAACGCTCAAGGAGCGCTCCGCACACGCTGTTCACCGTGCCAATGTAGGCTTGGCCGATGCCGACGGCCAGCTTGGTCTCGCCGTTGCGTAACAAGTGAGACCGCACTCGCCCGCGCAACTCCACGGCGGCTTTGTTGGTAAATGTTGTCGCGATGACCCCGCCTGGCTTGACGTGACCTGCAAGCAGCATCTCCTGCAGGAGTTCTGCCAGCCGCGAGGTCTTGCCGGTCCCCGCCCCTGCACTGATGAAGCGAATCTTCAAGGATTTGGCGTCCGGGCTCATAGGGTTTCGGCCCAACCCGCCAGGTGTCGAAACGGGTTGTACTGCTCATCGAGATAATCCGGACGCAAAGCTTCTGTCGGCGGCACCGACTCCGCTGTGGGCTCGACGTGCTCAAGCGCCACCTCGAGCTCTCCCTGCTCGATCTGCACACGGCGCCACCGCCACATCGCCGAGATTCTCTCCCAGACGAGGGCGGTCGAACCTCCGGGCACGCGAATGGACGCTACCCCTGGGAACACATCGTCCGTCGTCAGGATTTGTGGCTGTCTCAGAATGAAGTAGGCGACCATGGGCCACCGTGACGAATTGTTTTCGATCAAGCGCGCATAGATCGCGAGCTGAATGTGAGTTTGAGTCTCCAGCTTCTCCCGGTATTTCCGGTTGCCACTCCATTTCATGTCGAGGACGAGCTTGCGCCCATCCGTGAGTGTGACCAGCAAGTCGCAGCTCCCCTCTATCCGCCCTAAGGGCGTGTCCGCGTGCAGCGGGCACTCGGGCTGAACCTGAGCCGCTCCGGCGGCCTGCAGCAGTCGGTGCAGCTCTGCTACTGACCGCCGCAACCCCAAGCGCAGCGCGACCCGATCCGCGCCGCGGCCAGGCGTGAAAAGCAGAGCCCCCTCCTCCAGGAGAAGGCCCTCGAACGCCGAGTCGAACCACGCCACCACTCGCTCAGATGACCAACCCAGGGCCCCGGGCTCGCGATAGAGTCGTTCGACCACACGATGGGCCAGGTTACCGCAGAGTTGGAAATCTCCGGGCAGCTCGAGCAATGCTGATCCCCGAAAATTGGCCGGATATTGCAGCGACCACCGCCAAGGGCTATAGAAAAGTATCTCCAGGCTCGAGTATGACGCGGCTCGGTCCCACCCATGAATGGCGCCGGCCGGGATATGCCACCATCGACGCGGCGCGGGCAGTGGGCGAAGCGGGATCCTCGCGAGCACACCCGCTTGCGGTGGGTGGCGCAGAATCTCCTCGACCTCCTGGACCACGGGCCGGTCGACGAGAGCAGCCAACGAGAGCCACAGCGGATGAGCCTCTTCGTCCGGACGCGGCAAGACGAGAATCATCCGCTCCGTCGCACTCATCACCGGACGGAGCCAACCCTGAGCCTGCCTCGCCAGCAAATCTTCGGTGGAAGGCAACTCGACGCCCATCGCCTTGAGCGCTGCCCGCTCGCTCGCCGACCATGGGTACGGCGCGACGAACGGGACCGCTTTCATGGTCCACCAGCAGATCTCGGCAAAAGGCTCGATCACCGCCGCGGGCGACTGTACGCGCGCACCGGCCCCCGCTTCGGCGTACGCAAAAGGGTGAACAGTCCCGGCGGTCGCCTGGCTCACCACTCGGTCCAGTGCTTCCGGTCCGATGGCAGTCTCGCCCTGCTTGCGCAGCAGCTCGATCGCGTGTCGGACCACCTGACATTGAGTCAGTCCCGTCTGAAATGCTGCACGGCGAACCTCGTTATCTCCGATCTGCCCCAGGCGGAAGTAGTCCTCCATCTGGCCCACGCGTTCCAGGACGACATCGAGTGGCGCCTGCTCGGCCGGTTGGAAGCGCGGCTGCTCCAGCCACAGCGCGATCTGTTCCCGGACTTGAGGTCCCTGGTCTTTGTAATGTTCCGCGATATCGTCCAGCACACGCTGCCACGCCATGCCGCCAATACCTGGCGCTTGCGCCATCTTCTCGGCGAGCCGGCCGCGCGCATAGCGTCGCACCGGCCCGATGGGATGGGTCAGGAATTGCATCAGGGCCCCGAAATCCAACGGCGCCCAGAGCAATCGCAGCGCGAGCGGCAATACCTGCAGGGAGGGGCGAGCGGCAGCGGGCTCTGACAGGCCGTGACGCGCTCGGTCCAGCGCGAAAAGTGCTGCATCGAGCAATCCTCCCTCGTGGCTGGTGACAATCAGCCGATCCGTCGTCGGATGCTCGCGAATCTCATTGGCCAGCCACTCCGCGGCCGCGAGGCCGGAATCCGCGCGCACGAGGATCACCGTGCCATCTTCGGCCCAGGGCACCTTCTCCGCGCGCCCTCCGGCAGTCGACGAAAGCAGCTGCTCCTGCAAACGGTGAAGCAGAGTACCCTCGGGCGCGGAAGCCCCTACCGCATTCTGGCGACGCTTGATGGGCAGTAGTGCCAGCACTTCGCGCCAGGATTCGGGGTACTGCTCCAGGGGCTGTACGAGCTCGACGGCTGAAATCTGCGGCTTGCGATGACGCAGCACCATGGCGACGTCCTGCAGGCGTTGACCTGTCCCCGGAAACACGGCCTCCCTCGCGAACGCCTCGACGGCCACCATGTCCGAGATTCGACGGCAACCACCCGCTGGCGCGACGCCGCGCCAGCCGTGCTCGTACCAAAGATCACGCCAAGCGAGGAGCGTCGAGGCAGTACCAAGCGAATCCAATTTGAAACTGTCTTCATAGAAGCGATGCCCTGTCGCGCTGCGGCGAAGACAATCCCGGAATTGCACGATGCGCTCGCAGGCCGAGGTCGTCCTGCGCGACAACCCCAGCTGCATTTCCAGCAACGACAGCATGCCGAACGGTCCGACCGTGGTATCGCCCAGCGCATTGCGTGCGTGCCATCCGCGCTCCCCGTCGAGTGCCATCCCGAAGCGGACCTGCTGCATGCTTGCTCTCCCGACGTTTTTCTATGCGTCAGCCTTTGTGGATGTCATTCTCAGACGGCCCCAGTTTTCCGACAGATACGCCACGATGCCCGCTCCTGGCTTATAGCCGGGAAACAGCAGTTCGAAGTCCTTCCGCGCGCTGTCATAGGAGCTGGCGTCCAGGACATCACGACACTTGGCGAGAAATAACAGCGCCAGCGACGGGGCACGGGATTCCCCCTGGTTGCAATGAATTAGCAGCGCGCGACCTGCCAGCCACTGCATATCGGCAAAATCCAGGAACGCTACAAACGACTCCGCCTTGAACAGCGGAATCGGCGGATCGATCAGATTCAGGAAAAGGTCATGGTCGCGCGTGAGAGAGAGATAGTGCTGATGCGCGCTGGGCAGGCTCCCGCGATAGCCCACGGCTTGCTGATGGCACGGGCTCTTGCAGGCATGAACCACCGCCCATTCGTGGTCGCCGGGGCGGCAATCCCGCTCGTTGCCGACCCATATGCGTTCGAAGACCTGCTGCATAGCCGTCTGCTCCCTCCCTCACCGCACTGAATATAGGCTATCCCTCGCTGTGACGCACAACTCGGTTAAAGGTGTGCACGCCGTCCAGTGCCCGCGCAAAAGGAAGCGGCAGTGAAAAGCCTCATCGAGGTAGTTGAGAAATAGATGACGGAAAAGGCCGAACACCTTCAGACCTATCCAGAGCCCTTGCTGCGGTGTCGTTTCGACAGATCACGGACCAGATTTCGAAGGAACGCTGTCATCGACACGGCCACCACGGCTTCCTCGCAATCGAGGGCATGCGCCCCCGCTTTCCTCAGTTACTTCCCGTATATCCAAGCGCTCAATGAGGTTTCTGCCGACCTTGAGATCGTGTTCCCAAATACGCACCACGCGCCAACCACGGCGACGTAACGCCCGGTTCACGTACCGGTCCCTTTCCTTGTTGTCAGCGAGTTTTGCAGCCCAAAACTCTGCATTGGCCTTGGGCGTCGTTGCGTGGTGTGGACACCCGTGCCAGAAGCAGCCATCGATGAAAACCACGAGTCTATGAGCGCGGAAGACGAAGTCCGGTTTCACTCGATGGGTTCTTCCAAGGAGACGCTTTCGAGATCCACTCCCGGGATCAAGGGATAGCGCAAGATGGCGTCGCCATCCAGTGATGCCTGCAGCTTTGAGCAGCTTCAAGAAGGCCATCTCTGTGTCTCGATTCCCTCGCCCGCGAATCCGGCTCATGACTTCCGATCGCTTGGATTTCGAAAACACGTCCGTCACTGTAGGCTCTCAGTCCGCTGTGTCCCTCAGAAACACCGTTGCCTCGGCTGCGCGGCGCGCGACGATCAGATCGTCAAAGGTGCCCAGATTTATCGTATATGTCAGGTCCTCGACGCCCGCTGGCATTCCAGCTGCAAAACTGCCTGCAGTGATGCGCGGGAAGCCCGCCGCAGTATCGAACAGCAGCTCATCGAGAACGCGCCAGTGCGTTTTCGAATACTCCTCCTCATGCATCTCGAGATAGCCTGCAGCAATCATCGTTGTATCAAACAGGCCCTCAGCGTCACCATCTTCCGAGATGAGCCGGCGACAAACGCCACAAAGCAGGGGGAGTGTATTCGCTGCCCCGGCTTCGTCCCTCATCCGGAGGCTGAAGAAAAGCAGCCTGCCCCCCTCGGGCGCCTCAAGCTGGTCCACGCCGTTGATCTGATGGAGCCGCCCCCTTGTAGAGGCTGTCCCCTTACACTCGATGGACAACCCCTTCCGCTCAAAGTCGTGACGCGTTCCATGGGGCCCCCGCCACATCCGTACCGCGTCCGAGATTCCTACGGCTGGTATCAGCCAGTAGGCGAGGAACCACAGCTCAGCGAACAGGCCGATCTGCGCCTCATGTGACAGCAGCTGCTGTGGGAGTCGACCCCAGAACCTGCGCCATTTCGCCAACACACGCGCGACGTTTTCTGCGGGGGAGCCGCCGCCCGCCAAACGACCGGCGAGGTCACCACCAATGAGGTCCAGCATGGGATGGCCGGACACGTCCTCACAAGCAATATCGATATATCGTCCCGCCTCGCCTGCCCGCAGGGTCAATTCCTGGGTCGTGATCTTTACTCCGCGGCTGCTCGCATCCCGGAAGTCTTTCTCCCCTGCCATCAGACTCACCAAAAGATGTCGGTGCCCGCGTGAGTCAATCGCCGCAAGCAGCCGCGATGTCACTTCAGGCACCGCTGGTCGGCCGATCAGTTCATCTCCGGTTGGCAAGGGAGATTCAATCTGCCTCCACAGTCCCGGATCGATCATGCTCATTCCGGTGTCCAGCCGACGGTCCCCACCACGTAATCGGCGACCGACCGCGCATGCGGCGACCGTGGAAAGGAGATCGCCACGGCGACAATGTCTCGCGCTGATGCATCGCGAGGATCGTCATAGACAGCTTGCCGACCGCGTGCTGATTCGGAATTTGGGCGGGAAAAGCGGCTGATTGGGTAGATCAGGAGCAGCCCCTCCGCCGGATCCCTGATTCTGCGGGCTGCCGGATTGAGCCCGATATCCTCGGCGTGCCGCAGCTGTCGCGTCTTCTCCATCTGCTCGTCATTGAAGCCGGTCGTCTCATCATCCGGACTGGTGATCACGCCCAAGGAATCCGGATCGGTACGAAGTCGCGAACGGCTGATCATGTTGATACGCCCGCCCCGCAGTCCCCAATCCGCCTGACCCAGGTTATTGTCTGTCACAGCCCTCCCCTTCACAGCTACGGTCCAGCGGACAAGCTGCCCCTCGCCTGTCTCCTGCTCAATGTAGCGCCGTAGGAGAGGCAACGAGATGCTGCGCGCCTCCTCGTCGACACGGTATCGCTGAAGAAAGCTCAAAACCGACTCGGCGGATATGCCGGTCCACATCGGGCCGCTTTCCGGCCACTCAGCCGGCTCTCCGAGCCTTTGCAGGAAGGCACGTGTCGCAAGCAGGTTCTCCTCGAGGAGCACCGCGAGATCGGCGGGGCGGCGGAAGGGAAACTTCACCGTCTGTACGACCTTTTCGGAATAAGACAGCTCGACGACGATCCTCGTGGCAAATCGCTGCTTCAGCCGGCTGGTCACCAGCATCGCCGGGTGTTGCATGATACGTGTTCCGAGCTGCAACGGCGTCACCTGCTCGGTTTCGTAGCGGCGGATGTCACGCCGCAACTCATATTCCACCGTCGCCAGATCCGTGAACCACCCGGCAAGCTCCGCTGTCATCCAGATGCGTGTCAGATCCTCATAGCCGCCCCGAAAGCCAAACCACCGTCCCATCTGCATCAGCGTGTCATACATTGCGCTGCGGCGCAGGAAGTAGCTGACCAGCAATCCTTCCAGGGTCAGGCCTCGGGCCAGACGATTGCCACCGATCGCGATCGCCTTCAAACCGGGCTCGCGCTCGTAATCAAGCATCTCCCCGGTGGCGCTGTTGATCTCGCGGGGCGGCGCTACAGCTTCAAGAAACGGTCCTATGTGAGACTCAATCTGCTCGAAGCGACGCTCACGCCCCAAGTAGCCGGCCCTGGTGACCGGAACAAATTCCGACTCCCACCGGTCCTTCAACCTGGCTCGGATCCCCTGGTCACGCTGATATCTCCACTCGTCCTTGAATTCGCCGAACCAGGTCGATACCTCCTGCCACAATTGCCGGTGCTCGACGATCCGTTGGCTGGTATGGATGAGCATCGTCGCAGGTTTGGCACCTTGACCCCTCTCCGCACGTGCGGCTCCGGCGAGCACGAAATCCATCAGGGCGACCTTCAGAGACTCCGGGCATCTGCCACTATCGAGCGCGGTGATGTCCGCATCCGGGATGTGCCGCACCACGTCAATGCCGTCGATGGGCTCGCCGGTCTGCGGATCCTGGCGGCCGAAAAGCTCCTCCGCACCGAAGTATCCCTGAGGCTTCGGCAGATCGGCTATGAAATCCTTGGGATAAAGATCATCTCCGGCGCTGGGATCCACCGTATCATGCGGAATGAGGATATTGGCGAACGGCGTCGCCGTATACGCCACGTACGCACAGCGACGGAACTTCTGCAGAAGTTGCCGTATCAATCCGTTGATGACCGCGGGCGCTTCATAGTCTATCCCCGCCTCCGCCACCTGTTGATAGGAGCCCCGAGTATCAACACTCGCCAAGTCCGCCTCATCATCCACGACCAGAAGCGGCAGCGTCCTGCGCACCTCCTCAGGGGCGGCATCCAGCCACGCGTGCAAGCGTCTCAAGACCGGTCCATTCTTCTTCACGACCAGCAGCACCGGCTGACTCCCCTGCAGGGCGCTATGGTTGGCGTTTCCTGGTTGGAAATCTCCGGAGAGTTCCTCCGTCGTGAATTGATGCCAGTGCCTGCCCATGGGGGGCAGAGGAACGGCATCCGGCCGTCCGTCTGCATAGCCAACCAGCTCCTTGTCCAAGCGGATCTGCGTCTGCCGCCGAAGCCCGTTATCGAGCCCGGACAGCACAATGATCAGCCGGTAGCCGACATCCGCCGCCTTGGCGGTCAGTGCCGTGAAGTTCGCCGTCTTCCCGCTCTGCACATAGCCGAGCACAAGGCCCCTGATGTTAAACTCCTCGTCTGTCGGATCCGCCATCTGCGCCAAGATGTTGTCCGTCGCCTCATCGAGAGATCTGACCGCCGCCGCATCCCACTCCTTGGCATTCAACAGGTAATCGCGCAGCGCAGGCCAGTAGTGCCAAGTCAAACGATCCAGTGCCCGCAGCCAGTCGCCTCTCCCATGCGCCGCGGAGATGATGCGTGCCGGACGCAGTACGATATTGTCCTCACGCTCGAGCGCCACCAGGAGTGCCGGCCTGAGAGCCGTTGGGATGGCGGAGTTGGCAACCGCGGCCTGCCTCGGCAGGCCGTTGGCGATGAGCACGCGGACGATACGCAGTGCCGCGTCAAACGCGAGCTCACTCATCGTCCGGCTGTCTGGCTAGGCGGTCGAACACGGCGGATACGATGGGCCGCTCCCCGGCCGTCGCAACGCGTTCTGCGCGCTTTCTCAACTCCTCGATGGTCCAAAGACGGGAGGTCGACCATGAAGCTGGAGGCTCTGCCACTTGTCCAGATCTGCCCCCCAATGTCGATCGACCGTCGGCCATCCACCCCTCCAGCGGCTTCTCATCTCGGCGGGCCACTGCGACCGTTGCCGGTTGGGATGGCGTGGATGGGCGCTGCGCTGGCGGGTGTGCGTGCGGCGCGCCGCGGGCCGATCGCCGATAGGCAGTCTGCGCTATCTTGATGACTGGGCCGATCGCCTTTTCAAACTGTTCCCTCAGCTGTTGCGGCAGCTGGACCTTCATTTTTGCGACGTTGATCCTGAATGCCTCGTCGAGAGAAGGCTTGAAGCTGACGGCCACGCGTGCAAGCTTCGTGTGCTCGTCCAGGGTCCGCAGATTGCACCACCCTCCGCTCTGAATCATGCGGTTGGCGCGATATATGTAGAAGCCCTGCTGCCTGTTCCATTTGTCCGGTCCGGCCGATTCGTCCCGTGCTTGGGGCGATGAGAAATCGTCCTGATGCGGAAGCACATACGGCTGGACCACTATCTCGCCCGCAATCGCTTCATGGTCATACTGCAGCGTCATCGGCTCCAAACGCTGGGTCGCAGATTCACTTCGGGCAAATGGATCCCAAGGCTTGATCGGATTGCCATTGAGTGTCAGTCGCACCTTGCGCGTCACCCCTTCACCGGTCATGTACCGGTGAAAGACCATCCCCAAATGTACTTCAAGCTCGCGACACATGGCTGACAGGCGCTTCTTCGCCATCTGACCGTAGGGGTGCTTGTATCCGAGGATCCGGTCGAGCCGCTGCCACAGCACCACCGTGCCTGTGCCCTCGAGCAGTGGCTTTCTCAGCACCTCCGGTTGCTCATTCCGCGAGACTTCGATGATCTCCCAGCGATCGGTCTCCACGACGTGGTCCAAGTCCCATGCGTGCGCGTAGATCTCAGCGCGCCCAGTGCTGGAACGGCTCGCAACCGTGAGCCGCTGACATTGACTCATCGAGGCAGTTTTCAGGCCGAGTCCGAATTTTCCCAACGCCTCGCTAGTATCGTAATCGCGCTCCGCCCCGTAGCGGAGAGCCTCGCGGATCTGCGCAGGGGTCATCCCCACCCCATTGTCCGCGATCCGCACGGAAGACTCGTCTCCATCGAAATACACATCGACGGCGATGCGGCTGGCCTTGGCCTCGATGGAATTGTCGACGACATCGGCCACGGCCGCTGCGAAGTCGTAGCCCATGTCGCGCAGCGAGGTGATCAGCCTGCGCGCTGATGGGATCAGCTCAAAGCCTTTTCTCGCCATCGTACCCCCTGCTTTCTCCACCACTCCCAGCCAGCGATCTGAGCCTGAGAACAATAATATTCATCAAAGCGCAGACGTCCCTCCCAGAACCTTCGGGCTGCTTCTTTAGCGAGCGGTATCAGTCTCACCGGCCAACCGCTGGTTGCGTAGACCGGGGTCGCCACTTCGGGCACCAGCAGTGCCAGCGGAGCCAATTCCTCCGCCGAAGACAATACCCGGCCGTCGTTGTCAAACACGCTGTCTGGATGCAACCAGTTGTGAAGAAATCCAATCGAGAACCAGGCCTGCTTGAACTCCTCCATCGGCAGCTCCCGGAGCTGACGCGCACCGGGTGCGCGGCTGACTGCAGATGTGAGCCAGTCGGCGGCCTGCCGAGCCGTCTTGGGAAGCGGTGAGAGCTGGCGGACTGGCAGCGCCGCAGACAAGTACTGTCTCAGCCCACGGCCGAGTGCCTCCGCGAGCAGGGGCGGCACTGCGTTGCCCACGAGCCTGAACGCCGCAGTCGGCGACGGCGGCAACTCAAACCAGTCCGGAAAGGTCTGGATGCGCGCGGCCTCCCTGACTGTCAGCGAGCGGCGCTGTGTGGGATGGATGAACATCAGTCCATCCTTGGCCAGATGTGCGACGATCGTGGAACAGAGTTCGCGTCGGTGCTGCTTCGTGTATCGATCCTTGAAATGCGTCCGGTCATAGGGGAATTCCATCTTCTCGCCCCGCGCGATCGCCTCCTTGCTGGTCTCTCCCTCGCGCAACCGGTCGAAATCCCGCAGGTCGCGCTCGCTATGCGGGCGGGCCACGTGCATGGTCAGTTTCTCGGCACGATGCACTTGGAGCACGTCGATCAGATAGTGGTTGCCGTACGTTTCAAGGTGGGCCCGACCACGGACGATGTCGTAATCCATCTCGGGCGCTCCCCCACCGGCAGGCACGGGCGGAAGGTCACCGATGGCTTCCCATAATGTGGTGGGTTTCTGCAACGTTCGGGGCCGCCCGCGGCCGCGACGTGGTTCGCGTGGTTTGCGGCTGTTGACGCGAGCATCCGGGTCTGCATGGGACTGCGGCACATAGACCGTCGTCGAGAAGATCGGCAGCTCGCAAGCGGTGCCGATGATCAGCTGGCGTTCCCTTTTTTGCGGAACGCCGTGCTGCCACGCGCAGATCCCTGCAGCGTGCACACGATAGCCGAGCTGTCGCGCCTCACTTTGGATCGAGATGAAGAATTCTCCGCCGGCGGCGTTCCGAATACCCGGTACGTTCTCCATGACAAAGATCGACGGACGAAAGTATTCGACGTAGTGCAGATAGTTCTTATACAGCAGTCGCCGCCCATCTTGGACAAGCCGTTTGCCATTGTTGGTGCCATCGACCTTTCGCACCCTGCTGAAGCCTTGGCATGGGGGGCCCCCGATGATCGCGTCCACCTTCACGGGCCCTATCAGCTCGTCTAGCTGCTCCGGCGTGAAGCTGGTCAGATCACGCTCGAGCGCATGCTGGACATCGGGGATGTTCGCCCTGAAGGCTTTGATCGCCGCCGGGTCGTGATCAATGGCGGCGAGGCATCGCAGGCCGGCGCGCTCCAGTCCCAAGCTGAACCCGCCGCAACCACAGAAGAGATCAATGTACCCGAAGGGGGTTCCCCTCGGGTCAGAAGGCGCGCCTTTCTTCTTTTTTGCCGTCAGCGCCCTCGGCGCTGAGCGCATCGCGGCCCTCACGGCCCGCCGTCCTTTGGTAACGCTCATTGTCCCTGCCCTTCCCGAACAGGACCAACCGCCGCCAGTAGCGGCCATTGCTCGGCGACGTACTTCTCCGCCGCATCGCGTAGTACCCAAGCGGTCGAAACCTTCTTCTGCCTGGCAAGGGCCTCAAGCGTTCGATAGGTTTCAGGCCGCAGGCTTACCGATGCCCGGATCGAGGACGGCTCTTTGCGAGCCTGTCTCCCTCCTGCCCTTTTTTTTTTGTGCCATACCCCTCCAGATGTGCTGCATCAGTTTACAGCACTCTGCTGCAAGCGGCCATATGACCGACTCGATGGCATCCCGTTGAGCAAAGCAGCAGCCGAGTTGCCTCGGCGTGGTCTCGACCTGTCTAAGCGGGTGCACGATTTTGAAACACCCCGTGCGTGATCTCTGAACGGGATCCAGCTTATCCACAAGCGAGGTCTCGTCATTTCCATTTAGCGTTCGCCAGCCTTCATCGCTCGATGTACCCCCGCGGCGAGAGGATATCGACTCCCCGGAAGGGATGCAGCGCGAGCAGATCGCGATCGCCGGTCAAAATCAAATTGGCCTCCCCATTGAGCGCCAGCTCGAGGAATTTGTCGTCCTTCGGATCGTGGCAGGCGTTGATGGGGGCGGTGACGATGATGCGCTCGGCGACGCGGTTCAGGACTCGGATGCAGTCCTGCCGGTCTTCGAGGCTGACGTAGGGATCGAATTTCGCTCGGGACAGGACGTCCGCGAGCTCCCCGAGCGTCGCGTCTGAGACCAGGAGCTGGCCCTCATCCACCGCCTTGCGCACGGCCTGGGCGGGCAAGGACTGCGGCAGCAGCAGGCGGCTGACGAGGAGATTGGTATCAGCGACGATGCGCTCGGGCTCGTGGGGCATCGTCGTCGGCGAGCAGTTGAGCGAGCTTCTTCTCGGTCAAACCCTGTTCCACGGCCTTTCGGCCCACCCGATCGCAGAACTCCTGGAACTCCGTGACATTGATTCCGCGCAGGCGGTCGTACTCCGCGGGCGAGAGCACGACGGCGATGTCCCGGTTCTGCCGGCGGATGACGATGGGTTCGCGCTGCGCGGCATCGAGCAGCGCGGCGAGCCGCTGTTTCGCATCGGTGGCGGAAATGTGGCGCATCGTGACCTCCTGGCGATCCATTATGATCTAAATGGATAAACTAGACAAATCGGATCGGGGGAGCATGCTTTTGCACCTTCGGATCCAGCAGCTGCTGGACCATCTGCCGAACGAGCGTGGTCCAGTGGTATACGTCCGTCATGGGGTTTAGGCACAATTAGGAATTCGTCCTAATTATGCGATTTTCATAAAACTCCATAATTGCCTGAGATAGGTCCGGCGGAGACCGCTCGGGAAGCAAGCCATTGCCGATATTTACTGCACAGCGAATATGCGGTAACGCCCTTGATGCGACGGGATCAGGCTGCGCCGTTGAACTCGTAGACCGGGCTTGATGCCCGTCGAGCCGTTCGTCGATGGCCTGCGTGTCCTTCCGATTCCGGCTTATTCCGGTCGCTCGCTGTCCCACGGCAGATGCTCGTAGTACGCCTGAACGGTGGCGTAAGCCTGCTCGAAATCCGGCAATTCGCTCGCGATCTCTGCCCGCAGCTGCGCATACTCATTTTCCGATCGGCGTCGTACTTCGGGGTCCGCGATGGACTGCCGATCCACCGGGAGATGCCGAGCGGCGGACTTCGCCCGCAACGCCTGCAGCACCTGCGCCTGAAATGTGCCCTCCTGCACCTCGGGCCGGGACAGCAACCGATACAGGTCATAGACGTCCTGCCGGCGATTACGATGCCGCGACGGCTGTTGCAGCATGGCGCGCAACTTCTCCGCGATGAGATCGGGCAGCGCGTACGCCTGGACTTGTGCGCCGCCGGGGATGGATACCAGCTCCACGGCCGTGATGACTTCGTTGTAGCTGAGATCGAGCGCGAGGACGGCCGGGGACTTCCCGTTCAGCAGCCGTCGATGCCGGGCGGGATCTGCCATCGGCGCATACCCGATACGCAGCTGCAGCGTCGGCCAGGTTCGATTTTCTCCCGGAGGCTTGAGCTCGTAACCCTGTATCCGGCAGTCGAGTCCGTAATTCAGCATCTGCACCTGCAAGCTGAGCGCCGCCGTGAGTTCCTCCACCACACCGTCCACGGACATCTCCGGAACGGTCTTGCCGGTCGAGAAGTCGATATCGCGGGTAAAGCGGTCTCCTTGGTACTGAAGCGCCAGCAGAATGCCGCCCTTCAGCACCATCAGGTTGGGAAGCCGCGGCGCCCGGGAAACCGCAACCAGGATCGTGTGCACCGCCATGCGCAGCTCACGGGTCGGCTCATCCGGTGCGGCCGCCACCCAGTCCGCCATGAATTCCGGGGTCATGGGGTGTCAGTCCGCATTGAGGGACAGGCACCACTTTTCGGAGTAGGTGGAGCTGTACGGCTGATTGGGGACCAACTTGCGGGAACCGCCGCGCGTGGCGTGCCGTTGCCAGTGGGCGAATGCCGGATCACTCAAGCCACAACGCTCTTCGAGCACATAGCCGGCTCGAACCTTGTCGATGACCGTCCCGTGCTGTTCAACCTCGGCAACGATGAGCGGCAGATACGTTTTGGCGTGTGTCTCGTAAGTGTCCATGACATGCTGGATGCCACCGCATAAATCGGCTTCTCGCAGCATATCCAGGAAGGTTCGGCCCAGTGTGGACACCCGCACGCCGTGGGGTTCCAGTCGCTTGAATGCGCCGAGATGGCTGCTCTGGGCCAGGTGTACGGGTTGGCCCAGAATCTTCTCGAACTTCGAGCGTCGTAACGGGGGGAATGCCGCATCCCTGTAGAGCTGTAGCTCCTCCCCCAAGTCCTTGTGCATTTGCTCCTGCGCAAAACCGCGCCACTGCCGGGGCGCGGGCGATGAGGCAAAAATCATCTGCGGAATGCGATCCGTCAGGCCATGGAGGGCCATCGCACTGAGGTGGGACAGGTAGGCAAAGGGATCCACCGCGCAAAGCAGCTCGTGCGCACTGACATCGGCTCCCCCCAGTAGCGTATAGACCGCACCCTCGGGGAAGCCCCGAACGCGTTGAATCACCGCGTGGTCGGTCAGAAAGCCGCGGACCTCGAGAAAGTGGCGCCGTTCCGGCAAGGGCTTGCGGACTTCGAGCCGCTTGCCATCGATGCCACCGGCACGGTAGAGCCCGAAAATCACGCGGCCCAGCTGGTAGGCCGTCACGACGGGGAGTTTGTGGCTCGATAGGGCCAACGATGTGGCTTGAGCCAGAGAAATCGTTCCTGATGTCATACCTTATACGTCCTAAGGACGTATAAGGTATGACACAGGCCGCTGTCAAGAGCGAGCCTTCCCTGCTTACTAGCGGGAGACTCTGGAAAGCATCTTGGTAAACCTGTATAATACGTCCTCAGGACGCATTATACAGGTTTACCAGAATGGAATCTGGTAAGAGAGCCGCCTGGCCATTGATGTCTGCCCCCTACCCCAAGTCCTTCACGATCTGCTCTACCGCCGTGAGCACTTCGTCTTTGTCGACGCCCTTCAGCCCGTGGGGAAAGGCCAGAGTCACCTTGCCGCGTGCATTCCGGGTGACGATGACGCGGCGGGATGTGCCGACGTTGTAGTGCTTCTGGACCGGCTCGAATTTCTTCGAGCGATCGAGACTCTCGATGAGGGCTTTGAGGACGGCGCTCGGTTCGCGTTCCTTATCGCCCTTCTTGAGATTCTGGGCGGCCTTGAGGACGACCTCCTTGGCGCCGGGGCGGTCCATGAGGGTGGCGAGCTTGTAGCTCTGCTCGATGGGCACGGCGCTCTTGTCCGGGAACAGCGCGCCAATCGTCGCGTGGCGCACGAGCTGGGCCGCTTTGAGCATCTTGGCTACCTGCCCCTTGCTGAGTCCGATCGCCTCGCTGAGGGCCTCCTGCGTAGCGAAGACCCGGGCCTCGAGCTGGGTCTGAAAGGACAGCGCGCGCTCCATGGGACTGATGTCCTGGCGGTCGGCGTTCTCGATGTGCATCAGGACCGCGGCGCGCGCATCGTCGGCATCGATGACGCGGACCTTGAGCTTCCGGCCGAGCACTTCGCACGCGTAACGGCGGCGCATGCCGAAGATGAGTTCGTAGTCGTAGTCCGGCTCGCCGGTGAGCTTGCGGGCGACGGCGGGCACCTGCTGCTCGTCGCGCGCGATCGAATCGATGAGGTCCTGGCAGCGCTCGCGGGTGTACCAGCTGTCGGTGCGGTTGTGGAACCGCCAGGGACGGACGCGCTTGGGATCGACTGAGAAGATGTTCTCGCGCTCGAGCGGCGGCAGGGTGCGGCCGGTGATGGCCATTTCCGCGGCCGGCAGGATGGGCCGCACGGCGGGCTTCTGTGTCGGCGCGGGCTCGGGATGATCCTTGAGCGAGCGGGCGATGTCGCTCAAATTGGCGCCGCCAAATAGCTTACTGGCCATGATCGAACGCTCCTCTGAAGTCTACCTGGAATGGCATATTTCTAAACTCTCTCAATAGGTTACGGAGGTTTCGAGACGAAACCTCCCTGCCCTGCCCGGCTCCGCCGCGGATCTTCATGCGATGGCTCGCTCGGTCAGCTCCGCGGCTTTCGAGGGCCACTCGCGCAGCACCGCGAGCTCGATCTCCTCGAAGACGTTGTTCATCATGCCGAGTACGGCGCGGTCGGGCTTGGGCTGCTCGTACGGCGTGGTGAACTGGGCGGCCGCATTGATCACGGCGCTCGAGTGGAAGAACACCCGTTGGAAAACCGAATCGCCGAAGCAGGCGCGCATGACTTCGAAGAACTGTTTCTGGCTCTCGTAGCGGCGATCGAAGAGCGAGGTCAGCACCGAGATCCAGCGGTAGGTCTTGGTGGGGTCGAGCTGGCCGATGTAGGCATGCACCATGCGGAAGAATTGCACGGTGCTCGAGAAGTCGAACATGCGTGCTGCCGAGGGGACGATCAGCGCATCGGCGGCCAGCAGCACGTTGATGGAAATCATGCCGAGGGCCGGCGGGCTGTCGATCAGGATCAGATCGTAGTCCTGGGCGACGGTCTGCAGCCCGTAACGCAGCTCGCTGAAGAAGGCGACCCGCTGCTCGCGCGTCGCCTGGGAACCGACGCGCATGACGATGGCAATCTCGGCCTCGTAGAGCGCGAGGCAGGCCGGGATGAGATCGATGCCGGGAAAGTAGGTCTTGCGCACGGCGTAGGCGAGGCTCTCCTGCTCGCTCGCCAGGTACGGCAGAATCGTGTCGTCGGCGGTGATCTCGGCGTCGGGCACGTAGCCGAACATGGAGGTGGTGGTGGCTTGGCTGTCCGTATCGACGACGAGCACGCGGTAACCCTTGAGGGCGAGGTAATGGGCGAGGTTCACGCAGGTGGTGGACTTGCCGACACCACCTTTGAAATTCTGGCAGGCGAGCACCAGCGGCGGATCGGTCGCGGGGTCGCGCCAGGGCAGGGTCCCGAAGTGGGCCCGGAAGGCCTGGACCTGCTCGAGGGAATAGCCGACCCGGCGGTTGTTGCCGGGGTTGCGTGCCGGCGCCGCCATGCCGATCTCGGACTCGGCCCGGGCGAGGGTGGTGCGGTCACGGCCGACCATCTCGGCGGCCTCACCGGGGCTGAAGAGTCGCTGCAGGGTCTTGCGTTGATGCGGCTCGGCGCCGAGTTCGTGCATCCTTTGCAGGAAGCTTTCACTGGCACTGAGAATGGCTTGAAGCTTGTCGAGGGCGGTGATCGCTGGCACACTATGCTCCCGTGGAACGCGCTGCACACGGATATTGCGCGAAAACTAGCAGAAATCCGTGCGCGGGACCATCGTAGAATTGCGATCGGGCAGGGCGGTGGCGGGAAATGAGCGACGATACGCAGACGGTCTCGGAGACGACTCGGTTTGAGCGGCACGTGCGGTTGCTCGCCGAGGTTGGCGTCTCGCCCGAGCTCACCGTGCGTCAGCTGCTCGCCGCCCGGTTTCCCATAGAGTGGATCAAGGCACGCTTTCCCAAGGTCTCCGAGTCCGCGTTCCACGTACCGGTCGAGCCCGCCCTGCGGCGCCGGCGGGGCGCGAAACCTGCAGTCACTCTGCCTCCCGCTCCCGCGCCACATCAATCCGCGTCGGTTGGACAGGGCGCGCTTCCCGTGCTTCCCGCTGGGGCTTTGGCCGAACGGGTGGTGCACAAGACAGCCTTGGCGTCCCCACGCTCGACCGCTGCATCAATCCCGACATCAGTTCCAACACACACGCATGCACCGGCGGCGCCGAAGTCGGCTTCAGCCGACGACGCGTTGAGCGATGGAATCTCGTTCCAGTATGTCCCGTTGATTCAGTGCTCGTTCCCGCACGCCGATCCCGGCGCGGTCGCGCAGTTCACCCGGCGGAACGGGTGGCTCGAGTTGACACTCTCGACCGCGCGCCCGGACACGGGGCTGCCCTACGGGGTGCCGGCGCGCCTGCTGACGATCTACTGCGCTTCCGAGGCCAAGCGTACGCACTCGCCGGAGATCTATCTCGGGGAGAGTGTGCACCAGTTCCTGCGCCGGCTCGATGTGCCGATCACGCGGGGTGAGCGCGGATCGCTCAGGGTGTATGCGAACCAGCTCCTGAGGTTGGTGCATTGCGCGATCTCGATCGACGAGAACATCCGGGATGCCTCGGGACGTACCGGGTTGCACATCCGCCAAGCGCTGTTCGTGGAAGAAGCGCGGCTGTGGTGGGATGAGGCGACGGCGATCGGGCAGGGCAGCAGCCTGGTGCTCTCGCCGGTGCTCTATGACTCGATCCTCGAGCGTTCAGCGCCGCTGTCGACGAAGGCGCTGAAGCAGCTGCGCAAGAGTCCGATGGATCTCGATGTCTATGCGTGGCTGGTGCACCGGCTGTTTCATCTCGGCCGACCGAGCACGGTGACCTGGGCGCAGCTCTCAGGTCAGTTCGGGCACGGGTATCGGGAGCTGCGCAAGTTCCGCCGGTTCTTCGCCGACTCGGTGAAACGGGTCCAGGAGGTCTATCCGGAGGCGCGGCTCAAGCTCACCGATGCCGGTGTCATCCTGCTGCCCTCGCCGCAGCACATCCCACGGGACGCGCTGGTCAGCCCTTGAGCGCCACCCTGGGCGCTTCGAATGATGGGCGATTATGGATTCCCCATAATTGCCCATAACTCCGGCCGACTGTGCAACGGCAGGCCTTGCCCCATCCCGCCCGACCCGAGACCTGTAGTTCCACTCATCGGGGTGGGGTCTTGAGATCAAGGCGGCGCGATCGAACTTCCAAGTCGGAAATTGGTGAGGCCCTGTGACATCTCTACCGCTCTGCGGGGCGGCTTGGCGGAAAATTTGGAGCGAATTCTCGGTAAAACAGTGGGTTGGAAGAGGGGAAAACAGGGGGCGTTGCATCTCTTCCGCTTTGTGCTCAGGCCATTGATCACTAAGGACTTTCTCGATGAATGGCAGGTCGGTGAACCGCTCGCGAAACCTTCGAGCCGTTGCATCTCTTCCGTGCAGGCGTCGGACAGCTGCCGCAGGAGCGTGGCGGTTCTCCCAAAATGGCGTTGCAACCCTTCGTGAAAGCGTTAATACCTCCTGTATAAACAATACGTTACATGTTCACCTCTAATTCCTGTAGTTCCCTATATCAATCCTGATCCGGACCATAAATAGGGAACGGGGACCTAGAAGGCGAGACTACGCATTGAAACCAGTCTTTCCGACCTATATATTCCGGTCCATCGGAATATTTTATTGGAACGATCGTGAACCCTGCTGTCGATATGCTCAAACCCACCGAAGCCGCAGTGGTGGCTCGCGTTGCGCTCCGAGACGTCAATCGGGCGATCGATGAGCGCATTTTGCCGGAGGGTTTTTTCTCGATCGACGACGGTCGGCACGTCGCGGTCCTCGCGTGCACGTTCATCGCGTTCTACTTCGAAACGGCCAAGCGATTGACGTCAGAGGAGCGGCTATTTGCCATTAAGGAAGTCAGCACGCGGCTGCTCAAATTTCATGGTCCGGCGCACTCTCTCGCCTCGTTAATCAAGAAACGCTGGCTGCTGCCCGAGAGAGACTGGATCGTGAAGGATGAGTTCATCACCATTGATTTCGCCCCCTTCGCCAGACGCACTACAGAGCGCATGGAGCGGCTGCTGGCCGCGCGGGAGGCCGTGGTATCTGACCCAGAGCTGCTCGGCGGAACGCCGGTTCTGCGGGGCACTCGTGTGCCTGTCCATGATGTTGCCGCGTCCGTCGCGGCCGGCCTGCCCATGGATCGCATCCTCGCGGCCTATCCTTCGCTCGATGCGGACCAAGTCGAGCGGGCCACGATCTACGCCGAGGCCAATCCTATGCGTGGCCGTCCGCGGAACAGCGATGAGCTTCCGAGGGGCGCCCGCAGGGTTGCCGATCGGCGCGTGCCCCGCCGCAGGCCGGGTGGATGAAGTTTCTGGTTGACGAGTGTCTCAGCCCGGAACTCGTCAAACTCGCCCGCGACAGGGGACATGCTGAATCGTCCCACGTGGTCTGGCTGGGTCAAGCGGGACGCAAGGACTGGGAGCTGAAGCCTTTCATCCTCGAGGGCGACTGGACCTTTGTCACCCGGAATTCCGTGGATTTTCGTGGCCCGTCCGACGATCCGGGCGCCAAGGGTCAGTACGCCGACGTTGAAATTCACGCCGGGTTGATCTGCCTCAACGGTCCCTATGATGGAATGGATCTCGACATGCAGCTCGAGCTGTTCGAGCAGGCGTTGGAGGAATTGGAGGGCAATCCTGATCTCATCAACCAGGTGCTCGAGATCACCTGCGAAGAAGATTCCATCGCCGTCCGCCGTTATGGGCTGCCAGAGGTCGATTAGCCATCGGAAGCGCCGTTCCGGGCGCGTTCAAAGAAATATTTCGGCGACGTCTTGTTTTCTGCCTTGCCGCCCCCAAAGGGCAATAGCCGCCCGGAATTGGCTGGGTGGTCCGGCTGTTGAGACTGTCAAGTGTGAAACAGGATTCCGGTACCAGGACACCACCAGGTGATTCTGCATACCGGCGCTGTGGATCGCTGACTACGGGCATCGCTCGTTCCTCGGCGGCTGCATTATGCCGCATTGTGTTCTTGGACCCGCGTTGGTAAGGCCTTTCTTGAAGAAACACAGGAGGGGTTGCGTTGACGATTAGCGGCGTGCGTTCGGGAGACGTTCAGCACTGGTGCTGAGGCTCCGGGTCAGAGCCAGTCTCCCGAACTGTGCAATTTTCAGGGGGATCCGCGTGGGAACACCGAAATGGTTCAAACGCCGCGCCTACAGGCATTTTGACCGCCCTGTCGGGGAGGCTTTCGTCCGGCGGGTGCAGAACTCGGATTTCGTCCGCGTGCACTCATTTTCGCCCCTGATCCATTTCGTCAAAAAATCGAGGCGGTACAAAGCAGACCGGCACCAGACCGTCTGGAAGGAACGTCCGATCATGTTTGCGTCTCATCGGGACGCGTGCATTTTTTCGTATTACTCGTCGCTACTCGATGCCGCGTTGGAGGTGAACTACAAACGCGACGGCCTGGGTGCGAACGTCATCGCCTATCGGAAACTGGGCAAGGGCAATGCGGCGTTTTCAGCCGAGGCTTACCAGTACGCTGCAGCCCATGCGCCCTGCAAAATCCTGGCGTTCGACGTCACCGACTTTTTTGGCAGCCTGGATCACAAGCGGCTCAAACAGCGCTTGAAGACCCTGCTGGGGGTCGAAGAGCTCCCCCCGGACTGGTACCAGGTGTTCAAAGCCGCTACCCATTACCACTTCATCGATAGCGCTGCCCTGAAGGCGGACGAGGTCATTGGGCCGCGTTGCAAGATACGGGCATCGTTGCCGATTGCCTCCATTGCAGAGATCAAGGCGCGCGGAATACCGATCCACACTTCGACGACGTGGAACGACCGGAAGGGCATCCCGCAGGGCACGCCGATCAGCGCCACCCTGGCGAACCTGTATCTCTACGACTTCGATCTGCAGATGCTGAGGTATGCCAGCGAGGCCGGTGCGTTTTATCGACGGTATTCGGACGACATCCTGTTCATCTGCCCGCCGGAGCTCGCCAAGGGAGCCGAGGAAAAGATCCGGGCGCTGCTGGGCCAGGACAGGTTGACCATCAGCGAAGGTAAAACGGAAAGGACGCTGTTCGACCCGGCGACTGAGGAGGGCAGGGGACGGGCGGCTCAGTATCTCGGGTTTGCCTTTTCGCCGGCAGGAGCGGTGTTGCGGGCGTCCTCGGTGAGCCGGTGCTGGCGAAAATTGCGTGGCGCGGTGAAGCGCACACGGAAGGCGGCCGCGGCGGCGGCCGAAAAAGGCGAACCGTTCAGACTGTCCACGCGGAAGCTGCGGCGGCAGTTCTCGCCGACCGGTGCGCGGAATTTTTCGACCTATGCCCGTCGTGCGGCGACAACCTTCGGAGCTGATGGCGCCGGTATTCTGAAGCAGGTTCGCCGGTTTGATCGGGCGGCGGACGCCGAAATCCGCAAGCTCAAGGCAGAACTAAACCCGAAACCGACGGACGGGTAACCCATTCACTGAGCGTGCACAGGTGGCCAGCCCGCAGACACGGAATGGTCCCGGGTGTCGGCGTGCATCGCTTCGATAAACGCGGCAAGCAGGACCCCAAGGCCGGCTCCAACCAATGCGCCTTCGCCCTTTCTGGCGATGGCGGTACCGACCAAAGCGCCGATCATGGCGCCGCCCAGATATCGGGCCGCTCGGGGATTGGTTTCGGCCAGATCGAGGACGTCGTCCCCGAGCTGCACGCCCGTCATGAATGCCTCGTAGTAGTCGGCGAACTCGCGGACGACCAGTGGAGCCGATCCGAGCTCAAGATCGAGCAGGTAATCGGCGATCTGCCCGACGGCCCATGTCGTCGTCTGGTATGCGCCCGCATCGCGCGGATGAGGGAAGAACGTCGTTTTGGGGATGGTGACGGTTCCGCCGGTGCGGACAAGCCGCGTGCGCACGTCGCGCCAGGCCCGAATACTCTGGTCGTGAGTGTTCATTTCGACTCGGCTCCTTCGCCGGCGGCCAGGACGAAGTCGATCACCCGACTTGACCCGGGCGCAAGTTGGGCGGACTTCTGGGCAATCCGCGAGCGTCGCTGCTCCATGGCGTTTGCCGATTTGAAATCGTGCTGCGGATATCGGTCCACAATCTGCTGTGACCCGATGGCGCCACTCGATCGGCCGGGAGAGAACATCGCGGCGTCGCGCGCCTCGAGCCCGCGGACCACGCGAAGAGCATCGGCCATTTCCGCCTCGATTGCCGTCATACCGCCCATGAGCAACGGCTTCATGGCCGCATACGCTTCCTGTAGAACGATCGCAACGAGCATATGAAGCGGCCGGCAGTCCGGCTCCTCGATGTCGGATACATCGAAGAGCTCCCTGAGCACTTCCTCCGTTCTGTCCTCCAAGCTGTCGAGGACACGGCAAGCCTGCACTTGCGGCTGATGCCAAGTCGCAATGAGAAGATTGATCCGCACGGCGGACCAGATCAGAAACCGGCATAGCGCCGCTTCGGGATCGCCTTTACGTCGCGAGACGGCAAACAGCAACCGGCGCCACGAATCAAATTTTCCGTCGATCGCCTGGTTCAGCATCGTCCGGAACGCTTCCCGAATCGACGGGGGGACCTGCGACTGGAGCAGATTCTGCATGCCCCAATACACCCGTCCCATGAGGGGGAATTCGGCGGCGCGTTCAACAGCCGATGAGAGGCGGACGCCCCGCTGTTCTGCCGCCATGACTTCCATGCCGAGACGCATGGCCTCCAGAGCGACCGCCGGCGCTTCGCGCTCGAGCGGCTCATGTAGGTCGGCAGGAAGGAGGGGGAGGATCTGCCGGAGCAGGGCGCCGATCACCGGCTCATTCGTGGGGAGCGTGTTCATATCCGGTAGCTTGCCGCAGGTTCGAGCGGGTCTGACATCGAGGACGCAAATATTTCTGGCGACACGGCTTCCCGTCGCACAGGCGGGCTGAGGCGATTACCGGGACCGCCTCGCCGCGTTGTAGAGGGAGAGCTCCCACTCCGCGAGCGCCTGTTGTCCCGCGACGGCCCGCGCGGCGGCGACCAGGTCGGCGTATTGGGGGATGGACTTGATGCGAGTCCAAGGGGTCCGCCAGGCCGGGATCGCACGCAGGACGTAGGCATCGAACGGGCAGTGCGGCGGCATGGGGATCTGCCTCAGGCACCAGCGGTACTTGAGGTGCAGGTTCAGGGCCTTCTGAGCGCTTCCGATCCGAAACCGGCCATCACGGAGCAGGGCCGCATGGCGCAGGGTGATGGCCCGGGCGATCTGGTCGATGTTCTCCATGTGGCGTTCGTCGCTGATCCCTCCGGGTTCGTACTGCGGCGATAGGTGGATCAGGAGCTGCCGAAGCGTCTCGTGGACGGGACGCCGGGCCTTCTCGGGAAGCCCGGGAGCGTAGACCGAACCGCGCTGAGTGACGGCGCCAACGGTGAGCTGGAAGAGCTCTGACTCGATGAAATCTCCGCGCTCGTCGCCGGTCGTCATCGTTGGCTCTGCGACTTGCGTGGGAGGTCGAACAGGGCTCGGTCGTCGGCCCGCTCGAGGGCCTCGTTCAGCCAGTCGCGCAGCTCGGCTTCGGGCAACCGCCCCTGCTCGACCCGGGCCAGCACGATTGCGCCGACGAGCACTTTCCGCCGGGTGTCTTCCTTGCGCGCTCGTCGCGAGTCGATTGCGCGCCGGCGTGCCTCCACGCGTTGCTGTTTCGCCTTGAGCTGCTTCAGCCGCCCCTCCAGAGCGGTAATGCGTTCGTCGAGCTTCGGCATCGTTCGACCTCCGGCGCCGTGCCAGGACGTAGGCCGTGGGCGCGTCAGTCTGTATCCGGGCCTCCGCGGTTTTGGTGCGCGCGGGGAGTCCGGAATCGCGAGCCGCTAGCGTACTCGCGGCGCGGGGCGTAGGGTAGCGGGTGCACCGCCAGATGAGCGAAGGGCGCACTTATGCAATCGCTTCGCGATTGCGGGGAGGCCGGAGCTTCCAGCCCGTGCCGCCGAGGGCGGATTTGGCGCCGGCGGAGCGCCGCTTGCCCGCGGCCCGGGGAGGGCCGCCGACCAGCGTCGAAAGCCGGGAGCCCCGCCCTCCGCGAGGCGGAGCGCGGGTTAGATCGCGAGTTCGGCGTCGAGGGGAGAGTAGGGGCAAAGCCTCGTGGCGAGCTACCACCTCAGCGTGAAGCCGGTCAGCCGCAAAGCCGGGCGCAGTGCCACCGGTGCGGCGGCCTATCGTGCGGCGGATCGGATCCGCGACGAGCGCACCGGGGAGCTCTGGGACTTCCGCCGCAAGCGCGGGGTCGAGTACCGGGAGATCGTGCTGCCGGCGAACGCGCCGGAGTGGGCGGGGTATCGCGCCAATCTCTGGAACGCCGCCGAGGCGGCTGAGCGGCGCAAGAATTCCACAGTGGCTCGCGAGTTCGAGATTGCCCTGCCGTCCGAGCTCAGTCCCGGCGAGCGCCAGGAGCTCGCCATGCGCTTCGCTCGCGAGCTCGTCGGCCGACACGGCTTCGCCGCTGACGTCTGCCTGCACAAGGCGGGTCGCGGAGGCGATCGGCGCAATCACCACGCGCACATCCTGTGCTCGACTCGCCGGCTTACTCCGTCCGGATTCGAGGCGAAGACTCGCGAGCTCGACGACCTCAAAACCGGTCCGGGTGAGGTCACGCGCTGGCGCGCGCGCTGGGCGGAACTCCAGAACGAACTCCTGGCCGAGCACGGGCATGCCGCGCGTGTGGATCACCGGAGCCTCGAGGCTCAGGGCCTCGATCGCGAGCCCACGCGGCACAAGGGGCCGGCCATCACCGCGCTCGAGCGGCGAGGCCTTGAGGCCCACGTCGGCCGGCGCCTTTCCGAGGAACAGCGACTCGAGGCGCAGGCTCGACTTGAGCGGGCGGCCGAGAGGGGACGGCTCGAGCGGGAGGGACAAGAACTCAGGGCCTCGATCATCGACGTTTCGGGCGACATCGCGGTGGCGATGCGGGAACGGGACCAGGTGCGGGCCCGCTCGCCGGCGCGCAACCTCGAGGAGCTGCAGAAGGAGGGGCGCGAGAAGTGGCTCGCGATGCGCGCCGAGCGGCAAGCGAAGGAGGGCACGCCAGAGCAGGGCCGCTCGCCGGAGGAGGAACAAAAGCGGTCCGTCGAGCGATGGCTCGAATACCGGCGCAATCAGGAGCTCGGGAAAGGGAGGGCGCCTGAGAAATCACCGGAGCGCGAGGGACCGGAGAAGGATCGGGACCGCGGGAAGGAACGCGACGGGCCGGAGTTGGAGTAGGTACACATGGACCTGCAGCTGTATCTGTGGAGAGGCCAGCGGCAACTCATCCTCGAGAAGCATGATTTCTACATCGAGCAGCTCAAAGTGCGCGTGTTCAGTCAGCTTCGGGATGTTGCAGGGGAGGCCGATCGGTTTCTGGATGCCGAGTACGAACGCCTCGGTTCGCTTCCCGGAGACGGGAATACGGGGCTTGATGAGATCGCCGAGGAAGCTCTGGACCGCGGGCAGGCGTTCTACGGCCTGTTGTCTGACCTGCGCAAACAAATGCTGCTGGGTGCTCTCGCCGGGCTGTACCACCAGTGGGACAAGGAGCTGCGAGATTTCATCGAGCGTGAGATCAGACAGGACCTTGACCATGCGCAGGCCACGCGGGTTTGGAGCTGGGACATCAAGAGGGTATTCGACCTGCTTGCCGCATTCGCCTGGGACTGCCGATCTTGTCCGTTCTTTCCGAAGATCGAGGCGTGCGGCTTGATCGTCAACGTATACAAGCATGGCAAGGGTCGGTCCCTGGATGGGCTTGCGAGCCGATTTCCGGAATACCTCGATGATGGGTTCACGCAACCGCCGGCGGCCAGTAACTTCGTCGATCACGAATGGCTGTCTCTTTCCGAGGAACAGCTTGAGGAGATCGGCGGGGCGCTCCGCTCATTCTGGGAAACCTTCCCGGAGCGGCTGTATTTCCGGGGAACGGACGACGAACTGGAAGCGGTACTGAGCAGGTCGTAGGGCCGAACCGGCCAGCCGATTTTGGAGACAATCTGATTGGGGAGCGGGTGTTGAACGCGGCGCATCACGACACGCTGATCCACGCCTGGACTCATGGCACAAGGGGTCTCGTGCTCCTCTACGCCATATTTGCCGCCGCATCGTTTGCCGGCTTGAAACAAGGCCGGGCGACGGCCCGCGCGTATGTGCTGTGGCCGTTCACGACGCTCGTAACGCTCTTTGTCGTGGGCCTCGCGAGCGAGTTCATCATCTCGGCGTTGAGCAAACTGATCGGAGAGACGCCGACCGCCAAGAACATCGCGGCCCTGGCCCTTTACGTCGCCGGCGGCTTTCTCGGGGGACTCTTTTGGGCGCGGCGGGGGAGGCCGTTGGCCGCGATCGAGCGGCGTGGCGCGATGCTGTTCGACGGCCAGGCGGCGCAGCGCGAGACCCGGAAACTGCGCGCCAAGGCTGACGCGCAATCCATGCCGCTCACCGTCGCCGGCGTTGCGGTGCCGTTCGAAGACGAGGTGAAGCACTTCAAGTTTCTCGGCACCACGGGCACTGGTAAGAGCACCGTCATCCGGGAGCTGTTGCACGGCGCCCTCGGTCGCAGCGACCGGGCCGTCATTGCGGACCCGGACGGCGGGTATCTCTCGCACTTCTACAATCCGGAGCGAGGGGACGTGATCCTGAACCCCTTCGATGCTCGATCGGCGAAGTGGGACCTATTCGCCGAGCTCAGGAATACCTACGACGTCGATGAGCTCGCGCAGGCGTTCATCCCGGATCGAGGATCGGACCCGATCTGGACGAATTTCGCGCGGACGCTGTTTTCGGCGATCACGAGCCAGGCACAGATCGCTGGGATCCGGGATGTCGGGGAGCTCTATCGGCTGCTGGTTGCGGCCCCGAAGGAGGAACTTGTCGCGCTCGCGGCCGGGACGCCGGCGGCGCCATTTCTGGAGGCGGGGAGCGATAAGCTTTTTCAAGGCACGCGCTCGACGGTGACGGCGGCCGTCAAGAGCCTGGACTTCGTGCGCCGGCAGTCGGGCCCTTTGGTCTCGGTGCGCGAGTGGATCAAATCGGGGAGCGGCGTGCTCTTTCTCCCGTACCAGGCCGATCAGATCTCGGCCTTGAAGACCATCATCTCGATCTGGATGCGGCTCGCGATTTTCCAGACCTTGAGCCTGGGGGAGGGTGATCACCGGATCTGGTTCGCGGTGGACGAGCTCGACGCACTGGGAGCGATCAATGGGCTGCCGGATGCGCTCACTCGCTTGCGCAAGTGCGGCGGCCGGTGTGTTCTTGGGCTCCAATCGATCGCCCAGGCGAGCACGAACTATGGGATGGGACCCGCGCAGACCATCATCGAGAATTGCGGGAACACCCTGATTCTGCGCTGCTCGGCATCCGAAGGTGGGGGCACGGCGAAGTATGCCTCGCGGCTCATTGGCGAGCGAGAGATCGTGCGCCTGGTGCGGTCCGTCAGTCGCTCGAGCGGACCGACCTTCGGAAGCAGCCACGATACGCGTGGACACAGCGAGCAGACGGCGACGGAGCTCGCGGTCATGGCCGCGGAAATTGAGCAACTACCGGACCGCACGGGGTTCCTGAAGTTTGCCTCGCGGCCGGGGTGGATGCGTGTTGTATTTCCAGTATATCAAAGACCAAAGGTTGCAGAACCGTTTATATCAACGTTATCAACATGAGTGCCCATATCCTGATGGATAAATTGCCGGATTGGCTGACCGCGATTGGAACCATTTCCGCCACCGTCGTCGCGTTATATTTGAGTACACGGGAGCGTCGACAGGCAGCGTCGAAAACGTATTTTGAGAAAGCGGAGGGGATGCTGCGGACTGTCGTCGAGGACTTTCTGGGAAAAACGCTCGAAGATGGTCGGCCGCTAAACGACCGGCGTCACTGGCTCAATTTTGCGCGGGGAGTGCTTGCTGTGCAGGAGCTTGCTCAAAGGATTCGGACGCCGGAACTCCGGGTGGTCTGGCGTCGCACAGAGCATTACTGGAGAGAACGTGTTTATGACACGCTCGGTCCGCAATGGGACTCCTATCCAGCGGATTACTATGGGTACATCGGCGAGGAGAAGGTCAAGAACATCGCGCAGTCGCCGAATGAGCGGCAGCCACTCGCGGAGCAATCTCTCGTCATCGTGTACCGTTGGATTCAGTGGCCGCAGGATCTTCCGGATCCGCTCGACCGGAACCTGCGCTTCACGGATGATGAACTTGAGCGTTATGCGACATTCGGACCCCGAGGATTGGCGGAGCAAATTCGGATTCGTCGAAGTCTGAAAGCAAATAAGTAGCCGCCAGGGCAATTATGATGTATCGCACAACTCAGCTCAGACGATGAGACTGCGCAATTGAACGCTGTGGCTCGAATATGCCAGTCGGTGACAGCGTCCGTTGATATACGGGAGGCTAGTAGAACCTCGCTCGCGCCCCGTGCGCCTGAACATCACGGGTACGAGGTTCCGACTGAGCTGGGACACTCCAAGGTGTCAAGAGAAGGGGGAAGCCACGGACATCGGTCGCCGGCGTCGCGATGCGGAGCGGTTCACCATGATCGATATCGATAGAACGATCGAAACGTTCCGGCTTGGCACATTCGATCTCGACTGTACGAAGATGGCGCTCCGTCAGCGCAAAGATGGAGGCCGTAGATTCGTGGGACGCGGATACGTCCGACAACTCGAGGATGGCTTCCTCATCTTCAAGCTATATGTAGAGAAGAAGGAAAACGCTGGGCTACCCGTAATCGTCGAGATGTTGACTGGCGGTGCTGCCGCCGCACTATTTGGTGACGATGAACTCTACGATCTGACGGCGACCTCAGTCGACGGAACCACGTGGGAGGCGGTTCGTATTGCCGATCCACGTCCCAGGTGGGATATGCAGGAAGACACGGGGGTTCTGAGCGGTAGGCTGCACTTCATCGTTGCCGGCCCTGTGTTGCCGCCGGCCAAACCGCATCTTCTGCGCCTGCACTTCTTCGAAGAATATGAACTACCTTTGCACCTATGGTCCCGGGCTGCGGATGGCGCCGTGCAGGACATGGTGTGCGATCGGGCGGAGTTCGAAGCCTGCGGGATGTCATTTAGCGTGAAGAGCCGTCTCGGCTCAGGCGATACGATTGTTGAGGCGACCGCCGACGCGGAGTTTCCTCCGGCATTTGATTTGCGGATCCAGGAAGCGGTGCAGTACATCACCGGGAAATCGGCGATCTGGCGTGCGCGCTTGGAGACTTACCAGGGAATGTTCATTCTGGAACTTGCCTCTCCCAGACCCAAGGCGCCGCATACACAGTTCAAGCCGCCAATCTCGCGCGGATCGACTGAATTTCACCATCACACATGGCCATTATTCGAGCAATTCTTAACTTATGTGATCGCGAACACGGAGGCGGGCGGTGACGGCCGCCGCTGGAATTCTGTTGCTTACCACCTCTACATCGCCCGGGAGTCAACGTATGCGTCTATAGATGCCTGGGCGGTCGGTGTGTCGGTCGCAGTGGAAGCATTGGCGAGCCTCGTCAACTTGCCTATCAATCCAGACGCGAATGGCGACTGGACGGATTTCCGGAAGCGCGCACTTGAGTGGCTTGAGAAGCAAGCGGATTTTTCGGAGGGCATCAAGAGGCGTGCGCGAGGACTCATTGGGTCCTCAGCAGACAAGGGCGTAAAGCAGACGCTGCGCGAGCTTGCAGAGATCGGTCACGTGGACAAGAGGCACGCCGCCGCGTGGGACAAGCTTCGAAATCGGCATGTTCATCCGAAGCTCGCTGACCTGAGGCTCCCGGGTTCGGCGGAGTATCGGGACCTATTCAGGCTTCTTTGGCAGGTCGAGATGCTGCTCCACCAACTGACATTCCATCTGATCGAATACGAGGGGCCGTATACGGACTACAGTCGAGAAGGACTTGCTTCGCAACAATATCCCCTGTCGGAGCCGAAAGACGCCGGGGGCAGGACCGGTCCGAGTTCCTCGTAAGCCGATAGTTATAGTCGATTCAAAGGGGATGGACGTTCTTGGCCGCCCCCATTTTGCCACGCCGTTCTCGCCGTAAGGGCCTCGCGCGGGAGGACCCGCGCTCGCGAGCGCTTGCTGGGGATCTCCGGCGGCCTTGACGGCTGCGCCGCGGCGTGCCGACCGGAATCAGCCAGAAGAAACGGACGGCGTTGCGAATCTTGGCGGAGGCGAGAGCGTTGCAGCTCCTATGCTGCGGATATCGAGGCTCTGCCAGCGTGACCCTTTCCTGCGGTGCGCGTATTCTTTGGGTCAGGCATGTCCCGTTACCGTGCAAATAGAAGGACGCATGCCCATTGCCGAGTTACAGCAAGTCGAAGATTTCACACAAGTCAACGCGCAAATCAACGCCAACAAGAGTGGGGGGATCACATGAGATACGCTGGTCTGACTGACGACCCCGATACACGGAAGCAGGCGCATGGCAATCCTTCAGATTGGTGGCAGCGCTCGTTTTCCACGGAAAATGAAGCGCGCAAGTGGGAGAAGGACATGCTCGCCAGGGGATACAAAGGCGACACCGGCGGCAAAGGCTGGAGGTACGGCTACACGTACAGCGTAACCTCCAATACACGCGAATAGGGAGCGCCTTTTTTGATCGGAGCGGATCAGATCACGATCCGTTCGACCTCATCCAGGCTGACCTGGTCATCGCGTCGGTCGTAAAGTCCGGTGGTTCGTGCGCTTTCGTGGGAAGCCATTGCCTGCGCGATCTCGAGCTTGCCGCCGTTCTTCAGGTACTCGGTGATGCCGGTCGCTCGGAACGAATGATTGCCGATCTGCGTCCAGATCCCCGCTGCGCGTGCTCGCCGCACGATCATGCGATAGGCGTCCGGCTGGCTCATCGGTTCGGTTGAGAGCTGCCGTGTGCGACCGCGGGCGGTGCGGAATAGGTAGCCTTTGCTGTCGCCGGCCAGACCGGCGCCATCGATATAGGCATGCAGGTAGGCATCGAGGTTGTGATGGCAGGGCATCTCGTGGCGCTTACCGCCTTTCTCGTGCAGCCGGACCCAGGTTCGCCGACCCTGCACGTAGACATCCTCGACGCGCATCTTGAGCGCTGCGCCCACCCGGGCGAAGGTGTAGACCATGAGGGCGATCAGCGCCCGGTCGCGAAGGCCCAAGGGGGAGGATGGGTCGATCGAGTCGAGGAGCGCCCGTGCTTCCTCGGCGGTGAGCACCGGCGTTTTTCCCTTCTTCACCTTGTGTTTCGGCCCCCGCACTGCGCTGGCGGGATTCACGGCGAGGATGTGCCCCACGACCAGCCAATCGAACAGCATCCGGATTCCGGCGAGGTGCAGCTTCACCGATGGGGCAGCCAGCCTTTCCTGCAGGCCCTCGATGTACGCAGCGACGTGCACCGGCTCGATGTCACGGAGCTCGTGCAGCCGCTGCCGCTCGCACCAGTTTGCGAATTCCGTTGCCGTCCGGGCATAGGCGCGACGGGTATTGGGATTGCGGATATTGGCGGTGAAGAATTCGATAAAACGGCGCGCCGCATCTCGATCGGGTGCAAACAGCGTTGGTAAGGCGATTGATAGCCTCGTGCTTGAGATCTCATTCACGACCGCATGACCTTGTTCCAGTCGATCTCGAAGCCAGCGGCCTCCAATTCACGTCCGAGGACTTGTTTCCAATTCCCATCAAGCGATTCGTAGACCACACCGACGAAGTCTGACGGGATTTCTATTTCTCCCCGCTTCAATGCACAGACGTTGATGCGCCCGAGTCTGCCGATGAAATAGCCAAGTTCAAGAAGCACATTTTGTCTTGCGCGCGGCTGCAGTTCTCCGCCCTTGGTACGACCCTCGTCATCCGGGGTTAGAATCACAATGGCGAAGCGGGTGTCTGCGTGTGCCTCCACTTTTTCGATGATTGTTCTGCCTCGATTGGGCTGTTCGTGAAGAATGATCGGCTCAAAGCCGATCAACTGGACAAAGCGCGCAACTGATTCTCGCGCGCCTTCGTCGTGCCCATGAACGATAAAAATTCTTCGGCTTTCAACCAAGGGCGGCACGGCCTCTCCAGAAGCAGACGTGGGCGCCTCTCCGTCGGTAAGCTTTTCCTGCAAGCCGCGCACCGCCTGGCGCAGCAGCGCAATGGCCTTCTCCTTCCCGTCTGATAGATAGTGCCGGGCGTGATCGGCGTCACCGGACCCGATCATCAGGGGACCGTTGTCCAATCTGGTCGCGTCGCTGTATCGATTGTATTCGGCCGTACCATGTCCGAAGACGTCCGACAGCGTTTCGTCGATGGCGGCTTGGAGTGCCCGTGTTTCAGGGGACCACCGCCGCTGCACTGCGTTGGGATTGAATTGCTCAAGATCTTCGATCCGGCGGTTAAGGCGAGTAATGCCAACTTGGATTTCAGCCGGGGTGAATGAGCGCACGGCGATGCTGACGGTAGTGTGCGACGAACCATGGTTTACGCCTGGCCCTGATGCATGATAACGTCCTTTATCATACATGAATAATTGATTAAAATGCACCTGAATCGCGGCCCTTAGTCCTTCGCTGGGATAGCTATCAGCGCACGCGCCTCTTCGATGCTCATTGCTGGACTTCGGCTGTGAATGACTGCGTGGCAATTCGGGCAGATGGGTCTCAGGTCCTTGATGGGGTCCACCCGGTATTCCTTTCCGATCGTCGACAGCGGCGTGAGATGGTGCACATGGATGAAGCCGGCCATCTGGGGGCCGTACCGGTCCTCAAAATCGAGGCTACAAACTGTGCAGCGGGCACCGTAATGCTCGATGCAGCGCCGTTTCGCGATGGCATTTCGTTCGTACCGATTGACGATGACGGTCTGCATGGCGCCCTCGAACAGCGCATCGGGCTCAGCAATCTCGTCAGGAAACGAGGTGGCCAGTGTCGCATCGATCGGCACGCTTCGACTCGAGCGGCCGGCATTCGGGGTGTCCCAAAGAGGCTCGCTCGCCAACGCCCGGGTCATTGCGGGATCCAGGGTCCAGCATAGTTCGCCTGACTCTGTACGATGATCGAGAGCGAAGATCCGGGTAAGGACCTTCTCGTGGTTGAAATCATGGTCGAGGATCTCACCTATGCGCTTGCCGAGTCTGCCGTACTGTGAATACACGATTTGAGGAGTGTCGTAGCCGGCAGCTGTCGCCAATTCATTCACTGAGAGGCACTGTCCGGGCGCCTTCAGATGGGCCTTGAGCATTTCGCGAAGCGGCTCGTTGAGTGTGCTTCCCAGCTGCTGGAGCGCGCTGGCGTACTGCTCAGCTGAATACCACGTTGCGAACTTACGGCCGTGATCTTTGATAAATGCATGCCACCGCTTGACCAGGTCCGCGGTTGCTTGCTCAGGGACGGAAATCCCGGATCTTTGCGTGCTCCAGTGTACCTCTGCCAGCGCGCCGTCCTGAAGCGCGGACAGCGGAAGCACACCGTCACGTGTCGGATCGAGCAACATATCCATCCGGACATTCACTATTCGCGGTGCTCCCGGTTCACGCCGATGAGGAGCAGTGAGCACATCGCCCGAGCCCATGATCCCTCTCGGTTCTAGGCCTTGACGCAGTAAGAACACGCGATCGCCGGGCAGGGGGCTCGTTATATAACATCTCCATGTCAGTGGAACCGAATGGCCGCGCCGAGAGTGCGCGAGGCACTCGGCTACATCAGGCCACTCCTCCTTTCCCCTGCGCGGATTCCAGGTCAGTAAAAAGTACGACGCCAATTCGGGCCTCCCTGGTCGCTTTCAAGAATGCTCGCTCACGATCGCCTAGCTTGGCTCTACCCTGTTCCCAGGCCTGCAGTATGCTGAGCGTGTCGGAATTGGTCAGTCCCCGCGCCGGACAATCGGGAGCGGTATCTGCCTGTACGCCGACTCGTGGCGAATCACCTCGAGGATCTCGCTTTCGTTGCGTAGCTCCTGGTCCTGCATGAACTGCCGCCGGCGGATTTTGGCTATCAGGATATCGCCCGGCGTAAACGGAATCTCGTTCCGCTGCATTCGCTGCACGAATGCCTCGTCGAGCACGGTGGCGGTGAACGGGCCGCTTCCATCGTCCACCCTCCATTTATAGCCATCGCGCATCGGAACGCTGACCAACTGGAGATGGGCGGTGAATTCCTGTTCCGCGATTTGCGTCTTATCGTTCGAGGGTGCGGCGAACGAGTGGCGATCTCCCTTCTCGATGACCTCGGTAACGACCTCCTCGTGAACGAAGGCGACCGATTCGACGCCGTCCCGATCCAGAGGAATCTTTATCGCGCGCTCAAGCGCGTGTCGTATCCGGTAACTTCGGAAGAGTTCAATCGTACGCGCTTCGACCTCC
>JAJZLX010000095.1 GCA_021850555.1 Pseudomonadota bacterium
ATCGGCTCAAGTTTTCGACCGCGGCGCATCGCATCTCCCTCGAAATCCAGTCTACCTTTAGACATCGAGGGCGCATATTAGTTCGACGAATTAATGACTCGGGACACTAGGGATGACTCGCCGCCGCTGGGTCCTTGACCGCGGAAGCCGTGAGGCGCGGGGACGAGGTCATGCGTGAGCATGAACAAAAACAAAGGGTTGCCCCGATCTCGGTCTGCGGGCACGCGCGGCATGATCCTTCGACATCGAAAGATGCCCGGACGCCCGCAGCCCGCATTCCCCGGGGCCGGTGAGCCTCGAGAGCTCCCCCGGGTACGCTGCCAGTCCGGCGGCAGACGGCTCAGCGTCGCATCGTCGCCCGCGTTGGCGCCAATTTAAGGAATGTCATGCTCCAGGGCGGCAATGTCAATGTGGGCGTGGCTCCCACCTTGCCCAGTTTTGCTGATTTCGGCTGTACCCAAATGTTGTTCCTGGATAGGTCGTACATCCGTTTGTCGTAAGTAATGGTGGATGCTCGGTATGAGGCCCTGCGGGCGCCTGCGACGCTGATGGTGACCTTGATGCTCTCGCTCTCATCCAAATTGAAGAGCATGAGGGCATATTCCCCGTGCTTCAGTGCATCAGCATAGGCACGCACATCCGGGACCGAAGGCCTGATGCTGACGGCAAGCATCATTGCGCCGGGTTGCGCGAAGCGGCTGACCATCGAGAAGGCGTCGCCGCTCGGGAAGAGCGTTCCTTTTGGAACGACAATTCCGTCACCGCAGCCATTCCAATTCCATTTCGTATGCGCGGCGACCAGGTCATAGCCGCCGAAGTTCTGCCAGCCATAGAGACTGCTCGAGTTGTTGTTATTGCAGTTTTGGTCGCCACCGGCGCCGAACCACCAGGCCGCCGCGGCAAGGCCGTGATTGAGCACTTCCCCGAATGCGAGGCCGGTGAAGAGCCCGTTCACGATCGAAACGGTCTGCTTCCCGGGTGCGTAGGTCACGGAGTTGAATTCCCCGAGCATGATCGGCGTGTGCGGTCTGCCCGCGGCCGCGAGCTCGCCGCGCAAGGTGGCGATGACGCTTGCCAATTTCTCGGGCGCGTCGAATAGCAGGTATCGATCGCTTTCGTGCCCGGGCTGTTGCGCGTAGAAGTGTAGCTCGACGAAATCGTAGCGCGCATGGGTAAGGACAATGTTGTCCCAATCGTGATAGGCGCCTCCGGCGCCCGTCACGACGACGCCTATTTTTGCGGCCGGATCGGCCGCCTTCATGAGCGCGTAGTAACCATCCGGTCCGGATACGGCTTTTGCGTAGGTCATTGGATCATGGGAATGCGAGTGCAAGTCGTACTCCCAGTTGCCGAACTCCTCGTTACCTACGGTCCAGTATTTGATGTAGCGGTCGTAGCCCTTGCGCTTTGCATACGCGACCCACGCGGCCGCCTCCCTGGGATCTCCTCCGCCGGTACAGGTCTCATTGGAGCCGTAGTTGACCGTGATCGCGACATCGTAGTGTCCGGGAATGACGATGTCGTGCATGAAGTTTTCGAAGGTGCTCCTCGGGTCGTATGCGGATGTCAGTTGATTGTTTGACGGGTTGCATTCCGTCTGCGTCCTCCAATGGTAGGTATCGGCACTGGACCCGCCTGGCCACCGCAGAATCCGAGGATGAACTGAGGCGACCTCGGCGGGCAGGTCCCTGTGCGTGACATCGTAGAAGAGGGCGAGATTCATGCCTATTTGGTCGCGGGAGACGGCGGCAACGATTTTGGCAGGATCTGCAATGACGTCGACGATCGAGCGGCCGGCGAAGGGCGCGGCAGAATATGGAGAATTAGCGAAGATGCTCGACGCGCGAGCGGGGATTGTTTCGCCGCGGAAGGTGCTCCCGGCCGAACCGCCGCTGCCGCTCGAGGACGTCGACCCGGAGGGACACGCGGTTATGCCAAGCAGGGCAGCCAGCAACGGGATGGACGCGAGCACCATGCCCGTTCTGCGTCCGCGTGGAGTGGAATTGGGGACGTGTAACATCGCGCTGCACCTGTCTGCAGATGGTGCCTAGGTTGTAGACGTCATCGGCGGGATCAGCGAATCGTTGTTTGCAAATGTGCGCAGCCAGTATCATTCTACTGGTTTCGCAAGATATGCGCCAATTGACCATTGGGACTTCGCAAAGCCGGCGTGGACCCTCTTGAGGTGAAAATCGGCAATGTAAAGGCCCTCCCCGCCGCGGAGGGGCATCGCGTGCGGCGACCGCCGCTGACAGGCTCCTGCGGGACCGCCTCTTCGGCGTATTGCTGGCAGTGATGACGTGGCTCCAGCTCGGGTACATGGCCAGCGACTTCGCACCTCCTGAGCCCCCTGTGGCGGTGGCGATATCCCTAAATTCAATCGCCCGCAAGATCAAGGTCGCCCTCCTGACACTCGGAGTAGCGGCGGCATGGTCGAAGATGGTGGCCACGTGGGAGGCTTGCTCAAGCGGAATCTCCCGCTTCCTCTGTTTCTGGGGCTCGACACGCCCCGTGATGCGGGCTGTTCCGTTGATCCCGGACTCGTTTATTTTCACGGCGGCGGACTGATGACCGGGAGCCTCTATACAGACGCTGGCACCAGCCGCTCGCTTGCCAATTCGAGTTGCTGCCACGTGGTGTCGGTGGACTGCCGGCTCGCCGCGCAAGCACACTTCCGGATCTCCGGCTCAAATGACGGCAAGGCGATCGGGGTCGTTGAACGGGGAACGACCGCGATCCGCTCCTGGCTTGATGGTGAAGACATTCAGGCTCAAGCGCTTCGGAGTCCTGTCGATGGTCATGGGGAGTGCGCCGCAGTGTATTGGCGGGCGGATGCCGAGCCGAGGGTGACGGGCGTGTCAGCGCCGATCGAGCCGGTCGAACCTGACACGTGTCCCGGACAGCCTCATTGTCTCGCGCCGGCAGTTCTCCGTGCCGCACTGAGGGCGGGCGGCAAGACTGTAGTACTTGGATCGGGGCAGGGACGGATTTTCCACGGGTCAGCGTCGTTGACCTGACTGACGTCTTGTCCGCCGTGGTTTGACGTTGTCCGTACTAGTACATGCAGCTGCGATCGCCTGTCCTCGCCGACGGCAGGCCGGGCAACGGCGTGGCGCTGACCTGTGCCAGGAGCCTGTTGGCTTGAGCGGACGGCAGAGTATCGTCTGTCGCGCCGTGCTCGCCGTCACATCTGATCAGAGTGCTGTTACTGCCGGCGGGGCAGTTGCGTGACGCAGCGCACGTTTTGCCTGCTGCTCGGCACGCCGTCCGCGAGAAGCGCTGTCGCTGTTTGCGCACACTAGCGCGGATAAATTCCTGCACTTAAGATGCCTTCGGGAGTAAAGAGCAAACTCGCCCCGAGGCGGGAAAGCAAAGCCTCCGGTCTGTAGGGTCAGACGGATCGTCAGATAGCTGGATTGCCGACTGTGGGCCGCGATACGGGGCGGCGTCATTCCGGTAACGATTCCTCTGAGCACGATGATTCGGAGCCAAGTCGGGCGTTTCCGAGGACAGAGCCATGCTGCGGATGACACGTGCAGTGAAAATGACCAGATTGGTCGCGGCGATAATTGTCGCGCTGCCGCTCGCTGCCTGCAAGCAGGGCTCATCGGGCGCCAACACCACTTCGCCGGGTGCAAAGCTGTCCCCAACCGCTTCTTCCACTACCGCGCCTTCCTCCACTGCGCCGTCTTCTTCATCCTCGTCCACCTCTTCAACTTCATCGTCGCAGAATGCGGGCTCCATCGTGCTCGCGTCCTCGGCCTACACGGTCTCCCAAGGGGCCGGTACTCTGACGGTGACCGTCTATCGTGAGGCAGGCTCGAACGGCTCCGTCAGTGTCGATTACGGCACCAGTGACGGGAGCGCCGTGGCGGGTACGGATTACACCGCTACGACCGGCATGCTACAATGGCCAAACGGCGACTCTTCGGCCAAGGCTGTGCTCATACCCATCAGCGACGTCACTCCGTTTGCGGGTACCAAGTCGTTCACGGTGACCCTGTCTGAAGCCTCTGGCGGGGCGACGCTCGGCAGCCCGGTTAGCGCGACCGTGACGATCAGCGGCACGAGCGGACAATCCTCACTGCCTTCGGCGCCAACCGGCCTGCTGCTGGTCACGCAGGGCGGCCCGAATGTTTCCGACGCTTGGCAAGCTTGGCAGAACGAGCTGACAGATTATCAAGCGATCCAATGGCAGGCGGCCACGGCGGGCGAATATCCCATCTCATACTATGAGGTCTACCGAAACGGCGTCGCGTATGCGAAGGTGTCGACCCCGACCGAGTTCAAGGGCTACATCACCGGCACCACGTTGACCGTGACCTCCGTAACCTCCGGCACCGTCATTCAGGGAGCACGATACAGCGGTGCAGGTGTGGCGGAGGGCACGATGATCGATGCACCGCAGCTGAGCGGGACAGTTGGGGGGGTCGGCACCTATCAGGTCAATGTATCGCAGTCCGTGGGCAGCGCCAGCGCTCCGGTCACGTTCAGCGCTTGGCAATTCATCGACACGGCGGCCACGGGCAGCAACGATCCGGACTTTAACTCGCCGACCACGACGTATTCCTACACCGTCGCCGCGGTGGATAGCCAGGGCCAACAGAGTCCGCTGACTTCGAACTATTCGGCGTACGGATATCAGGACGGCTACTCGAACTGGAGCGACTACAACTTCGATTATGGCGGAGCCGTTGCGACCTGGGATAGCACCAATGGCAGCCCGGTGGGCGGGCCCTTCGATGTCGAGGCGAATGCGAGCGCAGGTGGAGGCTTTCTCTTCGTCTCGGGCGCGCCACAATCTCCGGAAGACGAACTCTCCATCGGGGCGTTCAATTATTTCACAATCGACATCAATCCTGGGTCGACGGTCGGCTATAAACTTCCCTTGAGTCTGTTCACGCGCTTGCCGCCCGGGGATGTCCTGCACTGGACGTCGGTCCCCGACATCTTCGCCTACGGCCCTGCTCCCGTTCCGAACACCTGGGCGACGTACAAGGTACCGCTTGCGAAGCTCGGCATCGGCACGTGCACATTTACCGGCTCGATCTCGGGCACAACGCTGACGGTCACGGCCGTCGACTCCGGCCCCGCGATCGTGGATGCAGGGGGGTTCGTGACGGGACCCGGGGTACCGGCGGGTACCTATATCACCGCCTACGGGCAGAATGGGGCCATCGGCACGTTCACGGTGGCAGGTCCCGGGATCAGCGCATCGACGAGCGTGCCGAGCGCGACGATGACCTACCAGCGCACGCAGTTCTACAAAGCGGAGATGCAGCCGAGCAGTGGAGCGATTCTGTACATGAACAACTTCGGATTCACGACCAATTGAAGCCGATCGGCGATCCGCGCACATCACACCGAAGCCGTACGAGAGGTCCTCGAGCCGACAGCAGAGGCATGGCCAGCATGAATGCCTCCCGCCGGGGCGGCGGTCCCGAAGGCGGCGATCCGCAGATTCAGCCGCGACGAGAGGCTCGATCTGACGGCCCGCTGTGAAGCGCTCTGTGCGCATTACGGGATGGAGCCGATCCGCAATAACCGCGGTGAAGCCTACGAGAACGGGGCGATCGCGGGTCCGCATGGCCACCTGAAGAACGCGGTGAGCTGCTGCTCCGCGGCGCCTCGCAGTTCGAGAACGTGGCCTCCTGCCGACACTTCATCGATGAGATCGTCGCCCGCAAGAACCGGCGCGATGCCGGGCGCGTCGATGCCAAGCGGGCACATCTTCAGCCGCTGCCGCCATCCTGGACCAGCGATTACGAGAAGGCCGGGAAAGGGACGCGCCAACTTGTGCCGGCGCGCCACTGGATGTTGAGCTGCTGGCGCGCTTGGCGCAGGCTGAGGATACGCGTCCCTTGAGACGGAAGACGCTCATTGAGTGATTGACCAAGATCGGGTAGCACGGGCGCAACCTTGCTCGAGCCAATGATTGCCACCGCGGCAACATGATCATATGGCCGGGATCGGCCCAGTTGGCCGACATCGAGCTGGGCGTCGTGCTGGGTACTCAAAATTGTGGGTAATTGAAGGTCGGCCTTCGACGTGTAGCCCACCGGGCGGAGGGCACGGATGATGGGCTGCGTGGGCACATCCGGGTGTCGGCGTGGCAGCTAGCTGTGGACACCCCCGGCGCCGGAGGGTCCCCATCGTGAGCGATTCGGTGGGCAGGGGTGCCGGTCCGCGGTCGGATGGGCGAGCACAGCAGGTGGCCGCGGGCCGGCGGGGAGGCCTATCGCGGGGGAAATATTGAGGTGCCGGGGAAGGGATTGGGCCCTGCGGACCCTGTGAAATCAAATACTTGGTGCTTAGGCAAATTCGGTCCACAGCCTGTTCGATGAACCGGGAAATCCGCGGATGCCCATGAGATGAGCCATCGGTGCATCTTTCGAGCAGGTGACCCGCGAGTACATGGACGGGTGCGCCCCTGACCGATCGAACATGCACCCGGGGGATCGCCAGAGGCTGAACACCGGAGCTCGGCACGAGGCTGCATTGGAAAGGCGAGCCAGCGCCTCGCGAGTGTGTGATCCCCGCCCATTGCCCGGGCCACGCGCAGCAGATGCGACGCATCATGAGGACCACGTAAACTGCCATCAAACCCGGACCGAGAAAAACGGGCTGAGCGCGGCGACCGGCGTTTGTTGGCGGGGACGATAAACCGCGTGATTCTGGGGGTGAGAGGCGCTTTTGCGAAGCGCCGCCAGGAGCAGGCGTAGACATCGGCGCCTACGGACCCAC
>JAJZLX010000678.1 GCA_021850555.1 Pseudomonadota bacterium
TCCACGTCGCTCTCGGCCCCGTGGATGTTGCGGCTCAGGCTGAAGATGAGCACGATCTGCGAGCGCCCCTCGGTGCTCTGGGAGGTCATCTGGTCCACCCCGGCGATCCCGCTCAGGCGCCGCTCGAGCGGCGTCGTGACGCTGGTGGCGACCGTCTCCGGGCTCGCCCCGGGCAGCTGCGCCGTCACCACGATGGCCGGGAAGTCCACCTGCGGCATCGCCGAGACCGGCATCAGGAAGTAGGCGATGAGCCCCGCGAGCGCCAGCCCGCAGGAAAGCAGCGTCGTCGCCACCGGCCGGGTGATGAACGGGCGCGAGATGTTCACGGCGGCTCGATGGACAGCGGTCCGGAGGCGCGCGGCGGCGCGCCGGCCCACGCCTTGGCGCGCCTCGCCAGCCGGTCGAAGAAGAGATACACCACGGGCGTGGTGAAGAGCGTGAGCAGCTGACTCAGCAGCAGTCCGCCGGCGATCGAGAGGCCGAGCGGCCGGCGCAGCTCCGAGCCGGTGCCCGTGCCGAGAATGAGCGGCAGCGCGGCGAACAGCGCCGCCACGGTGGTCATCAGGATGGGCCTGAAGCGCAGCAGCGCCGCCTCGTAGATCGCCTCGCGCGGATTCTTGCCCTCCTCGCGCTCGGCGTGCAGCGCGAAGTCGATCATCATGATCGCGTTCTTCTTGACGATGCCGATGAGCAGCACGATGCCGATGATGGAGATGATGTCCAGGCTCTCCCCGGCCGCCATCAGCGCGAGCAGCGCCCCGATGCCCGCCGACGGCAGCGTCGAGAGGATGGTGAGCGGGTGGATGTAGCTCTCGTAGAGGACGCCGAGGACGATGTAGACCGTGGCGATCGCCGCGAGCAGCAGCAGCACCTCGCTGGTGAGCGAGGACTCGAAGGCGAGCGCCTCGCCCTGGAACGTGGTGCTGATGCTCACCGGCAGGTCGATGTTGCGCTCGGTGTCGCGGATGGCATTCACCGCCGCCCCGAGCGAGGCCCCGGGGGCGGTGTCGAAGGAGAACATGGCCGCGGGGAACTGTCCGAGATGATCGAGCGTCAGGGGCGCGCTCCTGACCGTGATGCGCGCGATGGAGCCGAGAGGCACCTCTCCTCCGCCGGCGGAGGGAATGTAGAACGTGTCGAGCGCGCGCACGCTGTCCGCGAGCGCCGGATCGGCCGTGAGGATCACGCGATAGTCGCTCGACTGGGTATAGATCGTCGAGATGATCCGCTGGCCGAAGGCGTCATAGAGCGCATTGTCGATCGTGGCATCGGTGATGCCGAAGCGCGCCGCCGTGCCGTGATCGACGTCGATCTGGATGGTGCGTCCATCCTCCGTGAAGCTCGTCGAGACGTGCTCGAGCGCAGGCTGTCGGCGCAGGGCGGCAAGCAGCTTCGGCACCCAGGGCTCGAGGATGCTGCGGGCGGCCGCCCCCAGGATGAACTGATAGCGCGCCCGGCCGACGATCGAGCTGATCGTCAGGTCCTGCACCGGTTGCAGCGAGAGGTGGATGCCCGGCACCGCGCGGGCCGCCGCGAGCAGCTCTCTCATGACCGTGGTGATGCCGGCCGAGCGGTCGTCCTTGGGCGTGAGGTTGATCAGCATCTGCCCCTGGTTGACCGTCATGTTGTTGCTGCCGACCCCGATGAAGGAGGTGAGGCTGACGACGTCGGGGTTGTGCCGCAGCACATCGGCGAGCGCCTCCTGGCGCGCCGCCATGGCCTTGAAGGAGATCGAGGGAGGACCGGTGGTCGTCGCCTGAAGGAGCGCGGTGTCCTGAAGCGGGAAGAAGCCCTTCGGGATGGCGATGTAAAGCACCACCGTCAGCACGAGCGTGCCGGCGGCGATCCCGAGCACCAGGGGCTGGCGCTCGAGCGCCCAGGTGAGCCCACGCCCGTACGACTCGATCAGGCGGTTGAACCAGTCTTCCGCCTTGTGCGCCCACCGGCCCTGGCGGCTCAAGGTCTGCTCGTGCGGGCGCAGGAGCTTGGCGCACAGCATCGGCACCAGCGTGAGCGAGACCACCGCGGAGATGAGGATCGAGATCGAGAGCGTGATGGCGAACTCGCGGAACAGCCGGCCCACCACCTCCCGCATGAACAGCAGCGGAATCAGCACCGCGATCAGCGAGATGGTGAGCGAGACGATCGTGAAGGCGATCTCCCCTGCGCCATCGAGCGCCGCCTCGAGCGGTCGCTTGCCCTTCTCGATGTGCCGCGAGACGTTCTCGATCATCACGATGGCGTCATCGACCACGAACCCCGAGGCGATGGTGAGGGCCATCAGCGAGAGGTTGTCCAGGCTGAAGCCGGCGAGGTACATCACCGCGAAGGTGCCGATGAGCGACACCGGCACCGAGAGGCTCGGGATGATGGTGGCCGGGATGTTGCGCAGGAAGAGGAACATCACCATCACCACCAGGGCCACGGCGAGGACGAGCTCGAACTGCACGTCATCGACGGAGGCGCGGATGGTCTGGGTGCGATCGGTCACCACCCGCAGGTTGACGTTCGCCGGCAGCGCGGCGCGCAGCTGCGGCAGCAGCGCGCGGATCCGGTTCACCGTCTGGATGACGTTGGCCCCCGGCTGGCGCTGGATGTTGATCAGCACCGCGGGGGTGTCGTTCACCCAGCTCGCGAGCTGGTTGTTCTGCGAGCCCATCTTCACCGTGGCGACGTTCTTCAGGTACACCGGCGCGCCGTTGCGGTAGGCGACCACGAGGTTCGCGTACTCGGCGGCGCTCTCGAGCTGGTCGTTGGCGTCGATGGTGTAGGCGTGCGCCGGGCCGTCGAAATTGCCCTTGGGCGCGTCCGAGTTGGAATTGGCGATGGTGGTGCGCAGATCATCGAGGCTCAAGCCGTAGGCGGCGAGCTGATTGAGGTTTGCCTCGATCCGCACCGCCCGCTTCGGCGCACCGTTCAGGCTCACCAGCCCCACCCCGGAAACCTGGGAGATCCTCTCGGCGATGTGCGTGTCGGCGAGGCTCTCGACCTCGGTGATCGGCATGGCGCGCGAGGTGAGCGCGAGCGTGAGGATGGGCGCGTCCGCCGGATTGACCTTGGCGTAGATCGGGGGCGCCGGCAGGTTCTGCGGCAGCAGCATCTGCGCGGCATTGATCGCGGCCTGGACCTCCGCTTCGGCCACATCGAGGTTCAGGCTCAAGTCGAACTGCAGCGTGATCTGCGAGGCGCCCGCGGAGGTCTTGGACGACATCTGGTCGAGGCCCGACATCTGCCCGAATTCGCGCTCGAGCGGCCCGGTGACCGTGGCGCTCATCACATCCGGGCTCGCCCCGGGCAGGAACGTCGAGACCACGATGGTCGGGTAGTCGACCTCCGGCAGGGTCGACACCGGCAGCATCAGATAGCCGATCGCCCCCAGGATGACGATCGCGACCATCAGCAGCGAGGTGGCGACCGGCCTCAGGATATAAGGCCGGGACGGGTTCATGTCTTACTCGCCCGCCGGGAGCAGCCCTGGCGCCGGTAGGCGCGGGCGAGTAACTTGGCTCTGACGCCGCTTGCCCCGTGCATCGCCCGGGCGATGCGCGCGCAGCGGTCGGCAGGGCTCGCAGCGCGGGCCGTGCCGCCGGCGAGCGCGCTCTTGCGCCCCGGGATGCGCACGCGGGCCCCGTTTCGCAGCTCATCGGCCCCGTCGGTCACCACCGTCTCCCCGGCGCTCAGGCCGCTCGTGACGGCGATCAGCTCCCCGTCGGTCGGCCCAGTGACGATGTTGCGCAGCTGCACCGTATCGCCCGGCCTCACCACGTAGACGAAATTGCTCGAGGGACCGTTCTGAACGGCCGCGCCGGGCACCACCACCTGGTTCTTGAGCGTGCGCACCACCAGCTTGACGTTCACGAACTCGTTGGGGAAGAGCTGCAAGGCGGTGTTGGTGAACAGCGCGCGCATCTGCAGCGTGCCGGTGGTCGTGTCGATCTGATTGTCGATGCTCGCGAGCGAGCCGGTCGCGATGAGGTGGCGCATGTCGCGGCTGTAGGCCTCGACCTTGAGGATCTTGCCGGCGTGCATCGGGCGGAAGATCTCTTCAAGATCGCTTTCCGGCACCGAGAACAGCACCGACATCGGCCGCATCTGCGTCACGGTGACGATGGGCGTGGTCTGGTTCGCCTGCAGGAGGTTGCCGATGTCCACCTGGCGCAGCCCGACCAGGCCCGCGACCGGGGTGCTGATGCGGCAGTAGCTCAGGTTGAGGCGGGCGGTCTCGACCGCCGCCTTGTCGGTCTCGACGATGGCCTCGTCCTGCTGCACGGTGCCGAGCTGATCGGCATAGGTCTGTTGGGCGACCGAGTCCTGCGCGAGCAGCCGCTTGTACCGGGCGAGATCGATGCGGGCGGTGGTGAGGGCGGCCTGGGCGCTCGCGAGCTGCCCCAGGGTCTGATCGAGCGCCGCCTTGTAGGGGCGCGGGTCGATCTGCGCAAGCAGCGCCCCGGCGCGCACCATCTGGCCTTCCCTGAAGGCGATCGTCACCAGAGGCCCGCTCACCTGCGGGCGCACGTTCACCGTGGCGAGCGGCGTGACGGTGCCCAGGGCATCGATCACGACCGGCACATCCGCAGTGGTCGCCTTCGCCACGCTCACCGGCATCGGTCCGCCGAAGCCGCGCAAGGCCATCATGCGGTTGCCCGCGTGATGGCGGTAGATGACGAAGGCGATCAGGGCGAGGAACACGCCGAGGCCGATCCAGGCGATGCGCCGGTGGCGCCTCACACGCGCCTCCCCGGCGGACGCCTCGGGGGAACCCGATCTTGCGAGGGCAGCGGGGTCCGGCTCCCCCTCGCCCGGGACGGGCCGGTTCAGGGCAACTTGATCAGGGAGGGCCCGCTCTGGGGCGTCGTGCAAGTCCATCCTACAAGCCTACCACCCCTGCCCTGGCCGCCCGCCCGGCGCGGGAGGGAGATTTGTGAAGATTTCTGAACGCCCTGCAACACAAGTAGCGTCTTTGCAGGATCGGGGGCCTCAGCTTCGACGAGGCTGCGGGCCGGAAATTCCGTCGTCCGAAGCGCGGGATCGGGCAATCTCAGGCCTGCGGAGGAGAGATCCCGCTCTCCGGCGGCGGCTGGTAGCGGTAGTACCTCTCCTCGGCGAGCGCATGATACAGCGGCGGTGTGAACAGGCCGGCGACGCGCGAGGAGGCGAGCGCCACCGCCATCAGCGGGATCACCATTGCCGTGCCATTGGTCATCTCCATCACGATGACGAACGAGGTGAGCGGGGACTGAGTGACCGCGGCCAGATACCCCGCCATGCACAGTGCGATCACCGCCGCCATGGACGTCCAGGAGAACATCGCATGCACCCACTGCGCGATGCCCGCCCCGATCGCGAGCGAGGGGGAGAACAGTCCGCCGGGGATCCCCACCAGGTTGGTGAGCACCATGGCCACCCACTTGGTCGCGCCAAAAGCCATGCTGAGCGGCGCGGTGCCGTGCAGGAGCGCCCGCGCCTGGTCGTAGCCGCTGCCCCAGGTCTGGCCGTGGGTGGCCACACCGATCGCCGCGATCACCAGCCCGCACGCCGCCGCCCACCACAGGGGCTTGCCGGACTTGAAATCGCGCAGCCGCGCCGGCAGCCACCGCCGCCAGTGCAGCAGCGCGTAGGTGAACGCCGCCCCGAGCAGCCCGCATAGCACCGTCGCCACGATCACCGGCAGGACGAACGCGAAGCTCACACTGGAGGTGACGTTGAGCTGACCAAAATAGAGGTAATTGCCCGCCAGGGCGACCGTGGTGAGGCCGGCGAACACCGCCGCGGTGATCATCGTGCCGTTGGTGCGCGTCTCGAAGTTGCGCGCCAGCTCCTCGATGGCGAAGATCACCCCGCCGAGCGGGGTGTTGAACGCGGCGGAGAGCCCGGCGGCGGCGCCCGCGAGCAGCAGCCGCCGCTCGAGCGCCTGGGTGCGCTGCGGATAGAAATGGCGGGTCTCGGCCATGATGGCCGCGCCCAGGTGCACCGTCGGGCCCTCCGGCCCGATGCTCAGCCCGGCGAGAAACCCGAGCACCGACATGGCGACCTTGCCGATGATGATGCGCAGCCCGAAGAAGTACTTCATCATCAGCGAGCCGTCCTTCTCGCGCGGGCCGTGGATCGCGGCGATCACCTGCGAGATGCCCCCGCCCTCGGCGCCGTAGAACCAGCGCCGCGTGCAGTAGACCGCGAGCACCGTCAGGCCCGGGGTGATGCCGAAGGCGAGCCAGGCGCGCCCGTGGATCCAGCCGCGGAACACATCGTAGGCATCGGCGGTCCAGCGCGCGTACAGCACCCCCATCAGGCCGACGACCACGGCCGCGATCCACGGCAGCCCCACCTGCAGGAACAGGCGCCGGGTGTTGCTGTTGACCCGGCGAAAGAAGCGATCGCGGAGCGAGCGCACGTGCACGTGCACCGCGGGCGCATCGAGCGGTACGAGCGGTTCGGGCGGTTCGGGCGGGTGCGCCGCGGCACTGGGCGCGTCAGGGTCGGAGTTGGATTTGGTTTCTGCCTCGGGCAGGGGCAAGTCGGGCTGGGAAGGTTCGGACACTTTAAGCGGCGCCTGGGTCCCCGAGCAGGTTCGGGAAGCTGCGTATCTTACAGGAAAGGCGCCTCGATGAGGCGGCCCAGTCTTGTCCAACGAGGTATGAGCCTGGAGAGTGGGGCGTGATTCCAGCGAGGTATGAGCCTGGAGCCGCCGAGGAAGGCGGCCGGCCAGGGGGTTGGGGTGGAGCGATCATCATGCGGGA
>JAJZLX010000691.1 GCA_021850555.1 Pseudomonadota bacterium
CCCGCGCAGGACCTCTGCGACCTCGATCGCATCGTGGGGCGAGAGGTGGTGTGCCCCGATGTGCATCAGGCGAATCGCTGCCAGGCGCCGTCCGAGCGTCGAGGGGGCGCGACCGAGTTTGGCTTCCGCCAACAAGTAAAGCGCCACCGGGAAGGCGGTGGCGGGGAGCGGAACAAGCTTGAGGGCCCGGCACCAGGCTTCAAATGCTCGCCAGTCAGCTTCATAAGCGCGGTAGGTGGAAGCGGCGCGGCTGCTACGGCCGTAGGCGGCGGCCTCGCAGGCCTCCTCGAGCGAGAGGATAGGGAGCGTATGCCGCGCGGCGCGGCGAGATGCGCGGGCGCGCGGATCGGTGTGCTGCCTTATCGGCGTGCTGTCGGTCGCTTGGTCGAATCGTGTGGCCACGAGGTCGTGCGAGGCACGGGATTCGGTGAAAGGAACGGGCGACTGAGCCCGTCCGTGTTACGTATTCGCGATCGGTCAGTGGCCTGAGGGGTCAGCCGTGTCCTCCATGTCTCGAATGCAAAATCCTTGCACCATGGCGCGAGGAAGGGCAAGCTCATAAGTTGGATTAGAATCCGTGAAGCAGATGCCCCCTCTGCAGCAGGCGCGCCCGCGTGGCGCGCAAGGAGGTCAGCAACACACGCACCAACCGAATGCTTGAGCTGAACAATCCTGGTTCGGGGAAGAGGTGCAGCGGACCCGTACGGTGAGGCGTCCGGGCCCGCCGCGGCGACAGAGACGTTCTTCGGCGCATCTGTGGTCGCCCGTAGTATCTGCGCCTCCCTGATCCCGCGTCAAGAATCGGGCAGGTCCCCGAGGGTGCGATATTGCCCGCCGGAGCGTCGGACTCCCTCCCGCGTCTCGGGCGGCCGACTGGGGTTGCGCGTCCTGCGCGCTGCCTCGAAGGGGATCTTATGCAATCGAGCAACTCCCGCGCTCGGCGCCCGGCTGCGAACGACGGCGCAGCACGCGTACCAACTCCGGATCCGAACGCAGACACGGACGCAGCATCCCCGCCGGGCTCGGCGCATCCGGATGACATTCCGTACTCGCCGGGAGCGCGCCTTAGACTCGGGGCCATTCCGGTGCAGCTCGTGCACGCGCTCTCGCTCGAGCGGCTGCTGGTCAGGGACCTTCAGACAGGCGAGACGCGCATCGTCGCGCGCGCCGCGGTAGGAACGATCGAATCAAGCTCCGCAGAGCCAGATCCGCCCCGTGCCGCGGGCACAAATGTCAACGACGAACAGGTGGCTCGGCTAACCGCGCGTGAGGAAATGCTAAAGCCGTACCTCGGTGGACGCGCGCTGACTCGCAAAGAGGCACGACGCTTGGGCAATGCGTTGGGTGTTTCTGCTCGCACGGTGTGCCGATGGCTGCGGCGCTACCGACACGCTGGCGACATCACGGGGTTGATGCCGAGACCTCGGGGCGTGCAGTCGGGGCAACGCACGCTCGATCCGGCCGTGGACGCCATCATTCGCTTCGCCGTCGCAGGGAAGCTCAAGAGCACCGGGAACTGCTCGGTTCGCTCGGTGTACGAGGCGATTCGCGGCGACTGCGAGGCCATCGGCAAACCGGTGCCCGCACGCGCGACGGTCCTCAGTCGGGTCAAAGCGCTCAAGGCGGATCCGCAGTGTCTGCCTCCCGAGGTTGCCCAAGAGGTGCGCAGCCGGCGGCGCTTGGTGCGCGGTTCCGCTGAAGCCCCTCACGCGCTCTCCCGAGTGGAAATTGATCATACGCTCGTCGACACACATATCGTTGACGCCCGGGATCGCGGGCCTTTGGGGCGCCCCTGGCTCACAATTGCGATGGATGTCTGCACGCGCGTCATCATGGGATTTGTGCTCACCCTCGAGGCGCCGAGCCGACTGAGTGTGGCGCTGTGCCTGCGGCATGCCATTTACCCGAAGGAGCAGTGGCTCGAGAGAGTCGGCGCGAGAGGGCCTTGGCCGGTATACGGCCGTCCGCGCTTGATCTACACGGACAATGGGGCCGAGTTCCGCTCGCCGTCGTTTCGGATGGGCTGCAAGCGCCAGCACATCGAGAACGGCTATCGGCCCGTTCGCACGCCGCGATTCGGCGGCAGCATCGAGCGCCTGATCGGAACGTTCATGCGACGCATGCGTCTCATTCCGGGCAACACGTTCAACGAAATTCTCGGCAAGCGCAGTCCCTTTCCGGCGCAGGATGCAGTTCTAACTCTCGAGGACCTCGAGCGCTGGTTCGCCAACGAGATCACCGCCTATCACCACGAACGCCATCGCACCCTCGGCATGACGCCTCTTGCCGCTTGGGAAGCCGTGTGGCGTACGCCGCACGGGATCGTGGTGCCCCCACACCCAGCCGACCCGCACACGCTCTTCACCGACCTCCTGCCGCATGCGCTGCGGGCGATCAAGCCGGTCGGCATCGACTGGCACTGCCTGCGCTATCGCAGCGATGCCGTGGCGCCGTACGTCGATCCCGACACCAAGCGCGTGATTCGCTTCGATCCGCGCGACATTTCCTCCGTATGGCTCGAGTTACCCGGGGGAGGACACCTGCAGGTGCCCTGGGTGAATGCCGCTTGGCCGCGCCTCTCGCTCTGGGAGTGGAACGAGATTCGCACGCGCGATCGGCGGCGCGCCAAGGGCGCTGACCCGGGACTCGTCCGGCAGTGTCTTGCGGAGAACGATGCGCTGATTGCCGAGCAAGCCGCCCAAGGACAGTTGCGGGCGCGCCGCCGCCGCGCCCGCGCAGCGCGCTGGCACTCGGAGGAAGCGAACCAGGAGGCTGCACCGGCACTTGAACCCCCTGCGCACCATCCGCAGCGCAAGCCGGGCAAACGCGGACGAAAAGCGCTGCGTCAAATGCTTCCATTGCCGCCGCTGCCGCGCACGCAACTCGAAGTGACCCGAACCTCGGTGGAAAGTGCCGTGCCGTTTGAAGTGTTGGAGTAGCGCCATGGCCCAGAACGCAATCCCAGGGCGAAGCGGGAAATTCTCCCAGCAGCGACCACAGGCAGCCACGCGCAAGTCGTCAGCGCGTCGAAAGTCTCAGGGAGCCGCCGGACGGTCGATCCCGGCGGGCATTCGCACGGCGAGGATGAGTGAGAAGGCCCGAGCGACCAACTGGGCGCACCTCGATCCGGCCATCCGCCCGATCGCGGCACAGAAGGATCTTGCTCGCGCACGCCACATCCTGAAAGACCTGTACGTGAGCCATCCGCCCGCGCAGCACGTTGAGCGGCAGATCGAGCAACTGATCCGACTCCCGCGGCGCATCCGCATGCCGGGACTCTTCCTCTGTGGCGAATCGGGCATGGGCAAGACGCATGTGTTGCGCCGCATCGAACGGCGTCACCCTGAACGGGACGACGCGACGACGAAGCGGCACATCCGCCCCGTGCTCTATGTGCAGGTGCCTGCGGGGCCCGATCTACGCACGCTGCGGCGCACCGTGATCGATGAGGCCAACATCCCCTTCCTCGATCATCCGTCAAAGCCGCTGCTGCAATCGGTATTGCGCCGGGGCCTCGCGGCCGCCGGCACCGAGCTCATCGCGCTCGATGAGATCCACAACATCGTGCACACCGAGGGTAAGCAGCGCAGGTGGTTGCTCGACTGGGTACGCTGTCTTTCGAATGAGACACAGCGGCCCATCGTGCTCGCAGGCACCGAGGAATTCGAATCGGCCATTCTCTCCGACCCGCAACTCTCGAGCCGATTCCCGATCGTGCGCCTGGCACGGTGGACGGAAGGTCCGGATCTGGCGGCATTCCTACAGGGTTACGAGCGCGCCTGTCCGCTGCGCCTGGCCTCGCATCTTTCGGATGGGCCCCTGATGCGCGCGCTGCTCGATGAGACCGAGGGTCTTACCGACACGATCGTCCGCTCGCTTCAGGCCGCAGCGCTGGTGGCCATCCGCGAGGGGACCGAGCGCATCGTGCCGGAGTATTTGAGCTGGTGGCGAGACCCGCCGCTGCTCGCGTACTACGAGGCAGGAGATGCGGAACAAGAGAGCCTTGCGTTGGCCAGAGCCTGGCTCAAGGATGAGCGACGTGGCGCACCGTCGCCCTCGGCGCCGGCGGTGCGGCGTTTTCGCAATCGTGCGAGCCTCAGGGCCGAGGGCGGGCGATGCACCGGCTCGTTGTAGCACAGGCGCCGCTGCGACCGCGGGCGCGACTCAACTTGGCACCGCGCCTGCATGCCGAGGAAACGTTGTCCTCGTGGCTCGAGCGTTTCGCAGCCCGCTATGGCATGAGCATCCGGGAGTTGTTCCTCTGGCTCGGCTATCCGGATTTTTTCCAATTCGCTCGCAACCCTTTCGATCTGGACGTATTGCAGCCTGCCGACCTGGCCGGAGTGCTCGCCGCCCACACGGGCATCGGCGCGGAAGTGATCGCGGCGCAGGGCATGGATGGGGCGAGTGCGTTGCCCCCTGAACGTCGGCGTGCGTTTTGTCCCGAGTGCTGGGTGGAGGAGGGTCCTTATCGGCGCTTCGAGTGGGCCCGCGGCTGGTCGCTGGTGTGTCGTCGCCATCGGCGACTCTTGAGTGAATGGCCGCGGGCCAAGGGATCGTTCGTCCACTGGTCCGAGGAAGCGTGGAGCGTGTTTTATGGCGACACGGGTGCATGGCGGGACTTACGCCCGTCTTGGCAATGCGAGACTTGGCAGAGAATCTGTGCGCACCTCGGCGTCGAGCCGCGTGCGGAGTTCCTGCGTGCCTGGCCCTGGCTGCTCGAGCTTTCGCAAGGCCGGCCGAACAGCGGCAGCACGGCGAGACGGTCGGCCCCGAGCAAGTGCGTCCTCAAGGACAGGTATTACCCGCAGGGCGTGCCGGTCGATGAGCTCACCGTCAAGCAGGACCTGGTTCTCTACGGGATGATCCGGTTCCACGGTTCATCGCTCCTGCAATCACTCGACGGCACTACCTCACGGGACGATCTGATGGAAGACACCTTGGGCGGATGGATCTGCAGTGTGCGCACGCCCGCCGCGCCGTATGGGATCCGGCTGTTCGCGGCGACGGCAGCACGCCATCTCTGGGTGCGACTCACCCAGGGCCACTGGCGGTGCGCCCGGTACCCAATCCTGGAACAAGTCGTGGAGCACTGCGAGCGCTGGAACGATGAGGATTGGTGGCTCGAGCAGCGGCTGCGGACCTGGCCGCCGGCGCTGGCGGCCTCGGGTCGAGAGCTCTTTCGCAGAACGAATCCGTTCGTGATGCTGCCGCCCTGGGACCGCTGCCGAGAATGTCTGCGGGGCGTTCAGGGAGCGGTCCGGGAGGCACTCACGATCTGCCTGCCCGAGAGCTGGCGATGTATTATCTGGGACCCCTCCGTGGTGAGTGAGCTCAATGAACTCATCGCGCGGCTGAGTCGTCCGGCAAGGCGCCGAGCAGATCCGCCGCGGCGCTCGACTGCACGGCGCCCGATTGATAGTAGCGAAGGAAGGTCGCAAGGCTGCGGTGCCCGGTGAGGGCCATCGCCTCCTTCAAGGGCACGGCCTGCCGGCCGGCCTCCGTGACGAATCCCGAACGCAGCGAATGCGCTCCGAAGTCGCCTTCGAGCTTCGCGAGCGCCGCCCGACGCTTGACGATGAGCCACACGGCCTGACCCGAGAGCCGCCCGCCCGGGCGGGTCTTGTGGAGCCGCCGGAAGATCGGCCCTGAGGTCACCCCGGAGGCGCTGAGCCAGGCGGTGAGCGCCGCGGCGGCCGCGCCGACGATGGGTTTGACGGCATCCGCTTGGCTCCCGGTGCCCGTTTGGTCGGTCTTCGAATGCGCCATGCGATAGAGATACGTTCGGTCGTCGACTTTCTCGAGGTGTTCCATCAGGGCTCCGGCGACCTCCGAGCGCCGGCGGCCGCCGGAGGCGAAGGCGAAGAGGAGGAGGGCCCGATCGCGAATGCCCTTCAGCCCGTCGGTACACGTCGCGAGAAGCGCCGCGAGCGGATCGCGGGTCAAGGCGGTCTTGGCTTGCGGCCGCACCCCACGGGTCGCGTGGCCCCGGCGAATACGCCGCACGACCTCCTGCACCGCCGGATCGCGCACCGGATTGGGGAGGTCGCGCAGTTGGTGGGCTTTGGAGAGCACCGCGAGGCGGTGCATCACCGTGGCGAGCGCCGGAGCGCCCCGTTTGGCCTTGAATCCGCCCGCGACGAGCGCCGCATCGATCGCCGCGGGCAAATCGTGCACCAACGTGCCCCCTGCGGGGCTGGCGATCGCCGAATCGCCGCCCGCAGGGCTGCGCAGCACGTGATCGACGAGGAACTGCAGCACCACGGGCACCGGCACGGGGAGGGCAAGGGCCGCGTGATAGCGCAGCTGAAACCACGCCGCCCAGTAGCGGAGCGCGCTCGCGTAGCTGCGCACGGTGTTCGTCGATTCGCCTTCCTTCAGCAGCGCCACAACCGAGGCTTGCGTCTCGGCGTGCAGCACTTGCGGGTCGAGGGCCTCCACGGTCGCGTGCAGCACGAGGCTCGTGGGCCCCGCGGTGCCTCCCGCAGGGGGAGTGCCCCTGGCAGGGGCGGTTGCACGGCGGCGTCGTTGTGTCATACTTTTCACAGAATATGCTAAATATAACGCTTAACTCAAGCGTTATTCACGATAACGATCTCTTATCGTGACTAATTCAACGACAGGGCAGGGCAGCGAGTGACCACAGAATCTCACCCCGAGGGTAAGCCGGCGGCCCGGCACCGCTCCGACGCCCCCTATGAATCCCCGCTGCCTCCGGCGCGCCGTTCACCGGTCG
>JAJZLX010000771.1 GCA_021850555.1 Pseudomonadota bacterium
GTAATAGTTGGGCCGCAGCCTGCTCACCGGACGCAGTCCGTACTCGCGCAGGCATTCGCGGCGGTCGGCCCACGGGTCGTGGACGTCCACCTGCGCCCCGTATTTGCGCAGCTCCCGCACCACGTCCACGGCCTTTGAGTTGCGCACGTCGGGACAGTTCTCCTTGAAGGTGATGCCGAGCACGAGGGCGCGCGCGCCGTTGGTGTGGATGCGCTTGCGGTTCATCAGCTTGACGATGTCGGTAACGACGTAGATCGGCATGTTGTCGTTGAGGCGGCGACCGGCGAGGATCATCTCGGGGTGATAGCCGAGTTCCTGTGCCTTGTGCGTCAGGTAGTACGGGTCGACGCCGATGCAGTGGCCGCCGACGAGGCCGGGACGGAACGGCAGGAAATTCCACTTCGATCCGGCCGCCTGCAGCACTTCCTCGGTGTCGATGCCGAGCCGCGCGAAGATCAGCGCCAGCTCGTTGATCAGCGCAATGTTGACGTCGCGCTGCGTGTTCTCGATGACCTTGGCCGCCTCGGCCACCTTGATGCTCGAGGCCCGGTGCGTGCCGGCGGTAATGATGGCCCGGTAGAGCGAATCGATGAACTCGGCCGCCGCCGGGGTCGAGCCGGAGGTGACCTTCTTGATGGTCGTCAGGCGATGCTCCTTGTCGCCGGGGTTGATGCGCTCGGGACTGTAGCCGACGAAGAATCCGTCATTGAGGCGCAGCCCGGATTCGCGCGCGAGTATGGGCACGCAGACTTCCTCCGTGCACCCGGGATACACGGTCGACTCGTAAACGACCACATCGCCCTTCTTCAGCACCTTGCCGACGGCGACGCTCGCGGCGATGAGCGGGCTCAAATCCGGGCGCTTGTAGATATCGATGGGCGTCGGTACCGTGACGATGAAGACGCGGCAGCGGCGCAGATCCGCCGGATCGCAGGTGAATGACAGATGCTCGGCCGCGGCCAGCTCGCGCCGGCTGACTTCGAGCGTGCTGTCGCGCCCGGCCTCCAACTCGGCGATACGGTCCGGCTTGACGTCGAAGCCGACCGTATCGAAATGCTTGCCGAACTCGACGGCGAGCGGCAGCCCGACATATCCCAGGCCGATCAAGCCTATGCGGCACCTGCGCAAATTCATCACGTTGAAAGTCTCCGGGTACGGGAGTTGTGCGCGGCGCGAGCCGCAGATGCGCCGGCGCCGGGAAACACACGCTGGGCAGACAGTCTATCACGGCCCGCGGCCGCGCAGATTCCGGCGGGCGAGTCGGGCCGCTCAGGGCATGTGCTCGCGGGCAAGGTACTCGGCGCTCTGCATCTCGACGAGTCGGCTCGCGGTGCGCTGGAACTCGCCGCGCAGCCGCTCGCCGCGATACAGTGTCTGCGGCGCGCCAATTGCGCAGATCACCAGCTTGACACGGCGGTCGTAGAGCTCGTCGATCAGCGCGATGAAGCGCCGGGCCTCGTCCTCGTGCGCCGCGTCGAGCCGCGGCACCCCCGAGAGCACTACCGCCGAGTATAGCCGGGCGATTTCGATGTAATCTTCCTGACTGCGCGGACCTGCGCACAGCGCCTGGAAGTCGAACCACACGGCGCTGTCGCTCTGGCGAACGACGGGAATGGATCGGCCGTTGATCTCGATCACGCCGTCGGCCCATTGCGCATGCTGCGCAAGGTCGGCAAACAGCGCGCGCAGGCGCGGTTCCCCCTCGGGATCGGAGGTGGTGATATAGGTGCCGGCCTGTGTCAGCTGCCGCAGGCGGTAGTCACGCGGGCCGTCGACGGCCAATACCCTGGTGTTGCGCTCGATCAGGTCGATCGCGGGGAGGAAGCGCTGGCGCTGCAGGCCGTTGCGATACAGCTCCCGCGGTGGCACGTTGGAGGTCGCGACCAGCGTGACGCCGCGCCGGAACAGGCCTGCGAACAGCCCGGCGAGGATCATGGCATCGGCGATGTCAGCAACGAACAGCTCGTCGAAGCACAGGATGCGAGTCTGGCGGGCGAGGCGCTCGGCAATGATCTCGAGCGGCTCGTCCCGGTCCCGGAGCGTATTGAGCTCGGCATGCACGTCATGCATGAAGCGGTGGAAATGACGGCGGAGCCGCTCGGGAAACGGCAGGCTCTGGAAGAACAGGTCCATCAGCCAGGTCTTGCCGCGCCCTACGGGGCCCCACAGGTATATGCCGCGCTGCGGCCGGAACACGCGCGCGCTCAGGCGGCGCAGCAGGCGGGCGGCGAACGGCTGCGCGTCGGCGCGCCCGCCGGCCGCCAACCGCCCGCGCAGGTCCTCGAGGCAGCCGACCGCTTTCAGCTGCGCGGCATCGGCGCTGTAGCCGCGCGCGCGCAGTTGGCGGTCGTAAAGCTCGTGCAGCGTAGGCACGGCGGAGGGATCCACGGACCCGTGCCGCTCAGCCCGACAGCTCGGGCAAGTTGCGAAAATGCTCGAGCGCCTGCGGATTGGCGAGCGCGTCGATGTTCTTCACCGGCCGGCCGTGGATCACGTCGCGCACCGCCAGTTCGGTGAGTTTCCCGGAGCGGGTGCGGGGAATATCCGGCACGGCGATGATCTTGGCCGGCACGTGCCGGGGGGTCGTGCGGGTGCGGATTTCCGCGCGGATCCTGCGCTTGAGTGCCTCGTCGAGTTCGACGCCGGCGCGCAGGCGCACGAACAGCACCACGCGTACATCGCCCTGCCAGTCTTGACCGACGGCCACCGATTCGATGACCTCGGCCAGACGTTCCACCGCGGAATAGATCTCCGCCGTGCCGATGCGCACGCCGCCGGGGTTCAACACCGCGTCCGAGCGGCCGTGGATGATGATTCCGTCGTGCTCGGTGAGCTCGGCATAGTCGCCGTGATGCCACACGCCCGCAAAGCGCTCGAAATACGCGGCCCGGTAGCGCCGGCCGTCGGGGTCGTTCCAGAACCCGACCGGCATCGATGGAAACGGCGCGGTGCACACCAGCTCGCCACGCTGGCCGCGCACCGGGTTGCCCGCGTCGTCGTAGATCTGTACTCGCAGTCCCAGCCCCCGGCACTGCAGCTCGCCGCGATACACCGGCAGAATCGGGCAGCCGAGCGCAAAGCACGACACGATGTCGGTCCCGCCGGAGATCGAAGCCAGATGCACGTCCGGCTTGATGTCGCGGTAGACGAAGTCGAAGCTCTCGGGCAGCAGCGGCGAGCCGGTCGAGAGGATGCACCGCAGTGCGCCGGTATCGACTTGCCGCGCCGGCGTGTAGCCGTTCTTTTCCAGGGCGGACAAATACTTGGCGCTGGTGCCGAAGATCGTGACGCGCTGCCGCTCGACCATGCGCCAGAGCACCCCGGGATCGGGATGGAACGGGTTGCCGTCGTAGAGCACCAGCGTGGCGCCGGCGGCGAGTGCGCTGGCCAGCCAGTTCCACATCATCCATCCGCACGTGGTGAAGTAGAACATCTGATCGCTGCGCTTGAGATCAACGTGCAGCAGGTGCTCTTTCTGGTGCTGCAGCAGCGTGCCGCCCGCGCCGTGCACGATGCACTTGGGCACTCCGGTGGTGCCCGAGGAGAAGAGGATGTACAGCGGGTGATCGAACGGCAGCGGCGTGAAGTGCAGCGGCGCGCCGCGCTGGCCGAAGGCTTCCCAGTGTGTCGCGTACGCATGCGCCGGGCCGAGCTGCTCGAGCCGCGGGCTCCGGCTGACATAGGCGATGACGACGATCTGACGCAGGCCCGGCAGTTGTCGGGCCACCTCCCCGACCGGCGCCAGCGAGTCGAGCGTCTTGCCGCTGTAGAAGTATCCGTCGGCGGTGAAGAGCACCTTCGGCTCGATCTGACCGAAGCGATCGAGCACGCCCTGTACGCCGAAGTCAGGCGAGCAGGACGACCAGATTCCGCCGAGGCTGGCCGTGGCCAGCATCGCGATCAGGGCGTGCGGCAGATTGGGCAGGTACCCGGCGACCCGGTCCCCCGGCCCGACGCCCACGGCCTTCAGCCCCGCGGCGAGGCGCGCCACCTCCTCGGACAGCTGCCGATACGTCAGCCGCTGTTCCATGCCACGCTCGTTGGTGAACACCACCGCGGGCTGATCGTCACGGAACCGCAGCAGGTTGTCGGCAAAGTTCAGCCGTGCCGCCGGGAAGAAGCGTGCCCCGGGCATCCGCTCGGGATGCTCGATCACGGGCCCCTCGCCCCAGTCCGCGCGTACGTCCGCGAAGTGCGCCAGCTCGCTCCAGAACTGCTGCGGCTGCTCGATCGACCAGGCATAGAGTGCCGCGTAATCGCGCAGCGCCAGATTCCGCCGCGCATTCACGCAAGCGACGAAGCGGGTCAGGTTGGCCGCGGCGATTCGTTGGGCGGATGGCCGCCAGATCTCGTTCACAGTGGCTAGAGCGACTGGTAGTTGGGGCCGGAGCCGCCCTCCGGCGGCGTCCAATCGATGATGCCGTAGGGGTCCTTGATGTCGCAAGCCTTGCAATGCACGCAGTTGGCAGCATTGATCTGCAGCCGCCGCCGGCCCGACTCCTCGACGATCTCATAGACGTTCGCCGGACAGAACCGTTGGCACGGATTGTCGAATTCGCGTGCGCAGCGATCGGTGCAAATCGAGGGATCGCGCACGTGCAGATGCGCCGGCTGGCGTTCCTCGTGGCTCGTCGCCGCCAGGAACACCGAGGCCAGGCGGTCGCTGGGCGGCAGTGTGCGCTGCACCCAGTGGCGCTGCGGCGAGCGATAGTCCTCGATGTGGCGCAGCCGCTCGTGGTCGGCTTGCCGGTGTCGCAGCGTCCACGGGGTGTGCCCCCGCGTGAGGACCTCGAGGGCGGCGTTGGCCATGCCGAGCCACAAGCCACGGTTGAACCCGGGTTTGAAATTGCGTACCGCGCGCAGCTCGCGTCCGCCGGCGGATGCCCGCCAGCGCGCATCGAAGCCCGCCGGCGAGCCGGTCTCGGCAAGATGCTCTGCGGTCAGCATGCCCGAGCGGATCGCCTGGTGGACGCCCTTGATCTTCGGCACGTTCACGCCGCCGGCGGCATCGCCGATCAGAAGGGCCCCGGGCATCTCCAGGCGGGGCAGGCACTGCCATCCGCCGGCAGCGATCGTGCGCGCGCCCGCAGCCAGGATCTCGCCGCCCTCGAGCAAGGGCCTGACCGCCGGGTGATGCTTGAACTGCTGGAACGCCTCGAATGGCGAGAAGCGCGGGTCGCGGTAATCGAGCCCGACGACGAACCCGACATACACCCGGTCGTGATCGAGGTGATAGATGAAGCCGCCGCCGTAGGTGCGGGTATCGAGCGGCCAGCCGAGCGTGTGCTGGATCAGGCCAGGCTGCACGCGGCCCTCGGGGAGCTGCCAGAGCTCCTTCAGTCCAAGTCCGTAGGTTTGCGGGTCGCGGCCTGCGTCCAGCTCGAAGCGTCGAATCAACTGCTTGGCCAGGCTCCCGCGGGCACCTTCGGCTACGACGGTCGTGCGGGCGTGAATCTCGGCGCCCGGAGTGAAGTTCGGGCCCGGCTTGCCGGCCTTGTCGAGGCCGGCGTCGCCGAGGCGCACCCCGCGCACCGAGCCGTCGGAACCCAATACCGGCTCGGCCGCCGCGAAGCCCGGGAAGATGTCCACGCCAAGGGCTTCGGCCTGCTGCGCAAGCCACGCGGCCAGCAGCCCGAGAGAGACGATGAAGTTGCCGCGATTGTGCAGTTGCGGCGGTAGCGGCAGACGGAACTTGGCGGTGCGCGTGAGCAGATGCATCTCATCGTGCGTCGCGGGCACGCAGATCGACGGCGGGGATTGTCGCCACTGCGGGGCCAGCGCATCGAGCGGTCCGGGCTCGATGACGGCCCCAGACAGGGCGTGCGCCCCCACCGCGGCGCCTTTCTCGAGCAGGCAGACGTTGAGGTCCGGCTGCAACTGCTTCAACCGGATCGCGCACGCCAGTCCCGCCGGGCCGCCCCCGATGATCGCGATGTCATACTCCATGACGTCGCGCTCGACGGCGCCGGGTGCTGTCGTGCTCACTGCGGTTGCATCCTCACGGCCCCATCGAGCCGAACCGTCGCGCCGTTGAGCATGGGGATCTCGAAAGCCGCCGCGACCAGCTGGGCGAACTCCGCGGGCTTGCCGAGCCGATGCGGGAAGGGGATTTGAGCCGCAAGCGAGGCTTGTACCTGCGCGCTGAGGGTGTCGATCATGGGCGTGTGGAAGATGCCGGGCGCGATGGCGATGCAGCGAATGCCGAAGCGGGCGAGCTCGCGGGCAATGGGCAGCGTCATCCCGGCGAGCGCCGCTTTGGTGGCCGCGTAGGCGGCCTGACCGATTTGTCCTTCGAATGCCGCGATCGACGAGGTATGCACCAGCAGGCCGCGCTCGCCGTCTTCGGTGGGCGCATTGTGCTGCATCAGGCTCGCTGCCGCCTTGTCGCACAGGAAGCTGCCGATGAGATTGATGTGCACGACCCGCGTGAAGAACTCACCGCTCATCGGCCCCTGTTTGCCGAGCACGCGACCCGCGCCGATGACTCCCGCGCAGTTGACCAGCAGATTCAGACCATCCAGGCGCTGCGCGGCGCTGGCCATCGCGGCGTTGACTTCGGTCTCCGACGCGACGTCGCAGCGTAGGAAATGCGCGTTGCCGCCCAGTTCCTCGGCCGCTGCCTGTCCTTGCTCTTCCTGAACGTCCAGCAATACCGCGCGCGCGCCCTGCGCAATGAGATGGCGGGCCGTGGCGTGACCGAGTCCCGAAGCGCCGCCGGTGATGA
>JAJZLX010000354.1 GCA_021850555.1 Pseudomonadota bacterium
CAACCGAACACCGAGGCGCAGCGCCAGATCGCTCGGCTCGCCCTCCTCGCTGAGCGCGGCCTGCGCCGCCCCGGCGATGCGGGTGTAGTCCACCTCCCCGGCGGCGGCAAAGCCGATCTCGAGCTCGGCGGCGGCGATGCGCAGCAGCCGCGACAGCGCCGCGAGCGCTGCCTCATCGTCGGCGGCAAGCCGCGGCGGCGGCAGCGCCGCGACCTCGAGCAACCGGGCCTGTATGCCAGGCAGCGCCGCGAGCTGCCCGATGCACTCGAGCAGGGCCACCTTGGCGGCCCGATCGGCGAATTCCACACCCAGGCGGCGATCGATCGAGCGGCGCCACTGTCCCTGGCGCGTGCAGCACAGCGCCGCGAGGCGCTGCCAAGCCGGCAGTGACGCCGGATCTGACCCGAGCACCCCGACGGTGGGCAGGGCCTCGAGCGCGGCCCGCAGCCGCGCATCGAGCCCGGCGCACGCAGCCGCGAGCCGCTCCCCGACAATGCGGCCGAGGCTCTCCTCGACCCGCGCGCTCAACCCCTCCGGAGCAGACCTCAGCACGTGCGGCAGCCAGTGGGCCCGCTCCCTGAGCATCTCGCCAAGCAGCCGCTCGACGTTGCCCCAGCGGTTATCCAGACGCTCAAACCACAGCCCCACGTCGGCCGCGAGTTCAGGGTCCTGCTCGGCGCGGACCAGTGTCTCACGCGCCGCACGCCGATAGAGCGCTTCGGGACGCTCCCCGAGCGTGAGTGGGCCGCCGCAGCGCGCGGCCAGCGGCAGCCGGTTCGCCAGACTCAGGTTGAACGCATCGATGGTTTGGATGCGCAAGCGCGCCGGATCCTCGCGCAGGCGCCACCCACGCGCCTCGGAGCGCGCGAGCGCACGCGCGGCGAGCGCGCCGAGCCGCCGCCCGAGCGCCCCCTCGCCCAGCTCTGCGGCAAGGGCCTGCAGCACCCGCTCGCGCATCTCGGCCGCCGCGCGCCGTGTGAAGGTGATCGCCAGGATCTCCTCCGGCTCATCGACCTCGGCCAGCAGCCGCAGCATCCGCTCGGTCAGTACCGCAGTCTTGCCGGAACCGGCCGGGGCCTGCAGGATGATCGATTCGCGCGGGTCGCTCGCCCGCTCGCGCGCCGCCGCGTCCGGCGCCGGCTCCTGCGCGAGCGCGCGCACCCCGCTCACATGCCCTCCGGCGCCTCGGGCGCCTGGGGCTGAAATTCATCCTCGATGCGGCACAGCGCACGCAGATGGCAGTAGTCACAGGCGCCGGGCTTGGGGTCCACTGGCGCCTCACCACGCGCGAATGCGCCCGCCAGACGCTCGAGCACGGCCCCCCAGGCCTCGACCCGCTCGCCCCACGGATCGCCGCCGCCGGCCGCGCTGCGCACCGCCTGCACCTGGGGGAGCAATCCGTCGCGCGCGGCAATGCCGTGGAAACCCACTTCGCGCGCCGTCAGGTTGACGGTCGCAAGGGCACGCACCGGCTCACCGAGAGCCGCAAGATACGCGAGCAGTTGGGGATGCGACGGACGCTCGCCGTACCAGTCGGGGCGCACCGCCCGTCCACTCTTGTAGTCGAGCACCGCGAGGCTCCCATCCCCGAGCGCATCGACCCGATCGATACGCACGCGCACGCTGACTTCGCCGAGGACGAGCTCGCAGGCATGCTCGGTGTAACGCACCGTGAACGGCGCGCGCTGCCGCTCCGCCGCGCACAGCACCGCGATCAACCGGGCCGCGCGCCGGCACTCACGCTGCACCGCCGGCACCGTAGGGGGCGCGCGCTCCACCCCGATCAGCTCGGCCGCGGCGCGCTCGACGCACGTGCCGATGAGCGCCTCGAGCGCCGCCGGCGCAAGCGCGCACAACGCCCCCGAATCCCCCAGTGCTTCCCACAGATGCTGCAGCGCGGCATGCAGCAGCCGGCCCCGCAGATCCGCGGCGATGCCGGGCTCGACCACCGCGGATCGCTCGCAGCCGAGGCGCAGCTCCGCATAGGCGCGGAACGGACAGTCATTCTGCAGCTCGAGACTGCGTGTTCCTGCCGGCAGCGGCGCCCCGCGCGCCCAGGCCACCCCCACATCCCGCCACGGCTCGAGCCGATCCTCCCGGTGCACGCGCTCAGGCAGCCACGGCAGCACGGTCGCTTGCGGCGCCTCATCGCCGAGCCAGGGGGCGAGCAACGGACTCGGCAGCAATCGCACGTCCTCGGCGCGCAGCGGCAGCGAGAGCACCAGGTGATCGGTCGCGGCCCGCCAGGCCCCCAGCAACCCTCGCGCTTCGCGCAAGCGTGCCGCGCTCGAGGCACCGCCGTGGCCCGCGGCGAGCTGCGCCGCAAGCGGTAGGAACGGATCGGGCGTGGGGGGTTTCGGGAGCGTCTCGGCATGCAGTCCCGCCACCCAGATGCCCTCGTAGCGAGCCACCGGGTCGGCCAGCTGCCCCGTGACGGTGACTGCGGGATCCTCATCCGCCGGGCGATACGCGGTTCGGACAGCCAGCTCACGCAGCCGCTCCAGCGCCGCCACGCCGCTCAGCGCGCCCGCGGCAGCGGATAATTGGCCGAACTCATCGAGCAGCTCGCGCAGCCGCACCGCCGTCTGCTGGCTCGGACTGTCCAACCCCGGCGGGCCCGGCCAGCCGAGCCCCTCGAGCGCGGCATGAAAGCGCTCGGACCACTGGCGCGCCGTGCCGTTCGGCTCGAGCAGCGGCTCGCCGGCCCGCTCGAGCCGCGCTCGCAGCGCCGCCGCCGCCGGCCCCGGCGCGGCCGCGAGCGCTCGAGCGAACTCGCCGCGCTCGAGCTGCGGCGCAGCGCGCTCACGCAGCCATAGATCGAGGCGGGCTCGATCGGCCGGCGATTCCCGCAAAACGGTGCTGCGCAGCCACTCCAGCAGGCTCTCGAGCGACACGCCGGCCCCCGTCAACAACCGCAACCCGAACAGCGCCTGGCTCACGGCCGGATGGTCGGCGAGCGATGCGCCGCCTTCGATGCCGACGGCCGCCCCCGGCGCTGCCGTATATGCGCCGCCGGGGTCGAGGGACTGGCGGATCAAGGCGGCCAGGCGCTCGCGCCGGCCCATCGAGCCGGGCAGCACCACCAGCAGCCGGCCCGCCGGCGCGCGCTCGAGCCGCTCGCGGCACCACTGCGCGATGCGATCCAACTCTTCCGTCTCGTCCGCCGCGCGCACCACCGCCACCGGGGGCGGCGCGGCCGGCGGCGCAATGATTTCCGTCGGCCAGCCGAGCGCACGCCGCTCGTCGATCAGGGTCCGCAAGCGCGGCGTCGGCTCCAACATGCCGCAAAATGCCACCGGCCGCTGATCGCCGAGCGCTACGCCCCGGCCGAGCAACGCATCCCGCGAGGCGGCGCCGATCGCGCCGCAGCGTACGCCCACCGCGCGATGAACCGCTTGCAACAGCGCCGTCTCGGTGTGCGGCGCGGCGTGCAGTCCCGCCACATCGATCCCCAGCTCGGCGGCAAGCCGGCTCGCCCCGAGCAATCCGTCCGCGAGCGCGCCCGGGTTGACCAGCTCGAGTCCAGCGTGCTCCTGCGCGGCGCCCTCACGCCACAGCAGCCACTCTTCGGCGTCCGTCAGCAGACGGGGATGGCGCGCACCGGGATGGTCCTGTTGCGCGCGCCGCTCGATGCCGCGCGTCAGCCACCCGGCCAGCGGCAGGACATCCGGGCTCAGCCACACTCGACGTCCGCGACCGAGCTCGCGCGCCGCATACGCCAGGCGCAGCGCGTGCGCCCGCTGGCGGGTCGGTGTCACGATCGTGCCGCCCGCCTCAATTACCGAATCGATATAAGCAGGAATCCTATTCAAAACAGTTTGTTATAAAACGTTTAGAGAATTTACTCTAACTTAGACCCCCCGCGCGTCAGGCCAGCCGTTTCGGGACGGGCACGACGTTGTTCACCGCGGGCGGCATGCCGGCGTAGGCACCCAGCAGATCATCAATCCGCGCAAAGACCTCCTGCAGCGTCGCGCTGTCCGGCAAGCTCGTGATCCGAAAATGATTACGGTACGGCACGTTGAAGCTGACGCCCGGAGCCACCAGCACATGCTTCTGCTCGAGCAGATCGAGCGCGAAGCGCTGATCATCGAATGCCGGCAGCTCGGCCGTATCGACGCCGATGAACGCGTACATCGCACCCTGCGGCGCCTCCTTGAGGCGCAGGAAGCGGCTGTGACTCACCGCGCCGTGAATGGTTCGGCGCGATTCGTACAGGCGCCCGCCGGGGCTGACCAGATCCCGGATACTCTGATAGCCGCCGAGTGCGGTCTGCACGGCCCACTGGGCGAGCACGTTGCTGCACAGGCGCAGCGAACTCAGCAAATCGATCGCCGCCAGATACTCCGCCGCCGCGCGGGTCTGTCCCGAGAACACCGCCCAGCCCACGCGGTAGCCGCAGGCGCGATAGACCTTGGACAACCCTGACAGCGTCGCGCACAGCGTCTCGTGCACCAGCGTGGCCATCGGGATGAATTCCGCCCCGTCGTAGACCATCTGGTCGTAGATCTCGTCGCTGAAGACCACCAGACCCGATCGCTCCGCGAGGCGCGCGAGCGTCTCGAGCACCGCGCGCGGGTACACAGCGCCGGTCGGATTGTTGGGATTGATGATCACCAGCGCGCGGGTCCGCGGCGTGATCAGCCGCGCGATCTGCTCCGGATCGGGCACGAAACCGCTCTCCGGGCGACAGGGATAGTGCACGGCGCGCCCGCCGTTGAGCGTCACCGCGGCACTCCACAGCGGATAATCGGGGCTCGGCACCAGGACTTCGTCACCGTCGTCGAGCAGCGCACGCAGCACCAGATTGATCAACTCGCTCACGCCGTTGCCGATGAAGACCTCTTCGGCCGTGACACCCGTCACCCCGCGCGCCTGCTGCTGCATCACCACCGCTTCGCGAGCCGGGAAGATGCCCTTCTGGTGGCAATACCCGTCCGCCTCCGCGAGGTTCTCGATCATCGCCAGGCGCATCGTCTCGGGCGTGCGCAGGCCGAAGGCCCCGGGATTGCCGATGTTGAGTGAGATGATCTCGTAGCCCTGACGCTCGAGCTCGTGGGCGCGGTGCGCGAGCCGCCCGCGGATCTCGTAGCGGACGTGGCGCAGACTCTCGCTCGGTCGAATGGCAGACTCGCTCATCGCGCAAGCATATCATCGATGATTCCCCGCATGCCGCGCCCCCGCGCACCCGTCAGCCCGGTGCGAACCTCTGCTATATTGACCGCAGTCTCTGCAGGATGTGGCTGGATGATGAAACGCATCGTAGTGGGTATCAAGCGCGTTGTGGACTACAACGTGCGCATTCGCGTCAAGCCCGACGGTTCCGGCGTGGTGCTCGACGGGGTCAAAATGAGCGTCAACCCCTTCGACGAGATCGCGCTCGAGGAAGCGATCAGGATCAAGGAGCGCGGACTCGCCGAGGAGGTCGTGGTCGCGAGCGTCGGGCCGGCCGACTGCCAGGCCCAGTTGCGGACCTGCCTCGCCATGGGCGCCGACCGGGCGTTGCACGTGCACAGCGACACCCCCACCGAGCCGCTCACGACCGCGCGCATCCTGCTCAAGCTCATCGAGCGCGAGCAACCCTTTCTGGTGCTGCTCGGCAAGCAGGCGATCGACGACGACAACGGACAGACCGGTCAGATGCTCGCGGCACTGTGGCAGCGGCCGCAGGCGACGTTCGCCTCCAAGATCGCCCTCGCCGACGGCAAAGCGCAGGTGACGCGCGAGGTCGACGCCGGCCTCGAGACGCTCGAGGTGGACCTGCCGGCCGTCGTCACCGCCGATCTGCGCCTGAACGAGCCACGCTACGTGAAGTTACCGGAAATCATGAAGGCAAAGAAAAAGCCGCTCGAGACACTCTCGGCCGAATCCCTCGGCATCACGCCGCGGGTGCACCTGAGGGCTGTACGCGTCCTCGCGCCACCGCAGCGCCAAAAGGGCATGCGCGTCGAAAACGCCGCCGAGCTGGTCGCGGCACTGAAGGAAAAAGGACTGTTGGCATCATGAGCGCCGCCATTCTGATCGTCGCCGAGCATGACGGGTCGACCCTCGCAGCCGGGACCGCCAAGTGTGTCGCTTGCGCCGCCACCGTGGCGCAGGCCGAAATCACCGTCGTGGTGTGCGCCTCGGAGGCCGCCGCAGTGGCCCGCCAGGCCGCGGACCTGCAGGGAGTCCACCGTGTCCTCACCGTGGAACATCCCATCCACGCCCACCCGCTGGCGGCCGCCATCGCCCCGCAAGTCGCGGCCCTTGCCGGCCCCTACACCCATGTGTTCGGTCCCTCGAGCACCTTTGGAAAGGATCTGATGCCGCGCATCGCGGCCCTGCTCGACACGGCGCAGGTGAGCGACATCATGGCCGTGGAAGGCCCTTACCGCTTCCGCCGTCCGATCTACGCCGGTAACGCGATCGTTACCGTCGAGGTTCCCGAGGATATGAAAGTGGTCGGCACCGTGCGTACCGCCTCGTTCCCTGCCGCCGGCACCGGCGGCACGGCGCGGATCGAGAAAGTCGGCGCCCCCGCCGAGCCACCGACCCACACGCGGTTCATATCGAGTTCGGCCGCCAAGAGCGACCGGCCGGATCTGCAAACGGCCGCCCGGGTGATCTCCGGGGGGCGCGCGCTCGGCAGCGCCGAGGCCTTCCAGATGCTGTATCGATTGGCCGACAAGCTCGGCGCGGCGGTGGGCGCATCGCGCGCCGCCGTC
>JAJZLX010000548.1 GCA_021850555.1 Pseudomonadota bacterium
CGTCCGCAGTGCCGTTGCCGACGCCGTACTCCTGTAGAACGCTCCAGTATTGCGAGGTGACCACCTGCTGCAGGAACGTCTCGTAGTCGTTTTCGTTTGTCGAACCACTGAAGAACACCGGTTCGACCTGCGGGGTTGCGATGACCTTGGCGGTGATACTCGGGAACGGGACAAGCTGTTCGTCCGCAACCGGCGTGGTGGCAGGATACTTACTGCAGAGCACCGGCAGGGTGAGCGTGGTCCCTGCGGTGGGTGTCTCCGCGAGGTAAGTGCCGGACATGCCGGTATAAGTCTGCGTCTGGGCAATCACCTGGCACTGAGTTCCGTCCGCCGGCTGTGTCGTGACGGGTACGGAGTAGTAGTTCGGCACCGGTGAGTTGCCGCTGAGCCCCGTATAGAAGACCCCAGGGACTTGATACGTGCCATTGGCCGTGACGGTCCCGCTGAGCGAGATGGTCTCTCCGCCCGTGACGTTGACCGCAATCACAAAGGATTGCCCGGTGTTCAGACCCTGGACGTCGAGAGCGAGCTGGAACTGGTTCATCCCGTTCGGGATCACCTGCCCCTTGTTGCCGGTCCAGGTGATCCCAGGGGTGCTCGTGCCGCTTCCCGAGCCGGACCCGGAAGCGCCGGACCCATTGCCGGGAGCTGTGGTGTCCCCGCCGCCTCCGCAGCCAGCGAGAACCGCGCACATCGCGATGGCGGTGAGCGCGTAGTGGAAGGGTTTATGTGTCAGTCGTCTGGCCATGCGTGTACTCCGTTGATCCTCGACCTTTGTGATTTCGGCTCTCCCCACACTTACTATTTTATCCACTCCTCCCTGTACCTGCAGAAGATAAATCCGAGAATTTGTCGGAAATAGGAAATTCCAGTTCCGGTTCCTATAGGAGGCGTAGGTCATTAACCAAAGGAGGGTCTTCTATGAAGAAGCTGCCCAAAAAGGCCATTTCGACGCTTGCTCGCGAACTGCGGAAGGCCTCGCTGGTTGCAGCTTCTGGAGTAGCCGTTCTTGGGATCCACCTGCACCACACCGCTCTTGGAGTTTCCCTCGCCGTACTCGCGTGGGCAACCACGCAGTGCCTGGCGCTGATGCTGGACTCAGTTGCTTCCAAGGAGTAACATGTTACCCATGACTTCCGAAGCTTGGTTGATTCTCGCTACGCTGATTTACGTGTCCGCTGTGACACTGATCAGCTGCGTGGTAATCATTTTCCGAGATAAATCGTCGCGATGACCTGAACGGCCCTCTACCGAGAGGGCCGTTTTTTATTCTGGCGAATCAGGCCGCGTGTCGTCCGAGCACTCGGTCACGGATCTGCCTTCCGTCCGGCCGGGGACTCGAGGGGAACCGCACGGTACGGATTCCGACTTTGGCGAGCATGGCATCACGTTTTGCGTCCTCACCGCGTTTGCCGCCGTGCGAGCGGTCGTCGAGCTCGACCACGGCGATGACTCGTTCCCCGCCGCTGGTGCACACGACATAATCCATGCGCTTGCGATCGAATTTCGAACGGGCTTCCCAGTATCCTGGCTCGCCTTTCCGGAGCGTGACATCGAGGACGCCGGACATGGCGACCTGGCTGAAGATCGTGTATTCCGGCAGGGCCTTCCTTAGCCGCCCGAAGAATTCAATCTCGTTGTCGGTCATGAGTGGGCGGCTCGTAAATGGTGCCATCCGCACCCCCAACCATCCCGGGACCCTGCGCCACAACGCCGCGAGCACGAGTGCCGCGACGACCGGTGCGATAAAAACCAGGCTGACCATGTCCGTTTCTCGATCTCGAAAACCAACCTGGGCCCGCAGGCTAAAAGGTCGGCCCGGTGCTGTAAAGCGATAAAATCCGACGATTTCTCGGAAATACGGGCAGTGGCGCCGCTCTTGAGATGAAATGAAAAACCGGAGCGCGAATGCGCCCCGGTTCAATTGATGCATCTGCCTCGAATAGGCTCAGTGGACTCTCGCCGCCTCCGCAAGGGAGACCGCAAATGCCCCGCCGTTGTGCCGCGGACGCGTCCAGCGAGTCTTGCCGTTTTTGAGATCGCGCAGGTTGCGCCTGGAGAGCTCTCCGTCGATTTCGACGAGCCGCGCTTCCATGGCGTGGATCTGGCGGTCGGTCGTGTTCCACCCCGATGAGCCGGGGTGGTCTTTCGCGGTCACGCGCGTGATCCGTAGCTCTTCGCTGAGGATCGCCTGTGCAACCTTGAGATCCGTGGTGCTCATCAGGCGAATGCTCAGCCTGCGGCTCGCCGGCATATCGACATGCGTACGGACGATCTTGCCCCCGAACTGGGGACCAATGGTCGAATATCCCATAAGATGTATCTCTGCAGTAGTGGCCTGCTGGCCTCTAGCGAGGACGCGCGATGATAAATCTGAAATTTCGAGTACTTTCAGGGAGCGTCCGGCGAATGGGGCGCAAGCGACAGGCTACTGGGGGGTTGAGGGCGAGCGCTCGGGCGTGCGGCCCACGATGACCAAGCCGGTGGTGATGCGCTACCTCAGGTTTTTTATCCTGGTTTAGCCAAAAAGGAAGACCGGAGACGCAAAATTGCGTCCCCGGTCTGAACCTACTATGCCCTGTCCTATTTGACCTGGCGATGCCAAGCCGTACGGTTTTGGAGACCGTACCCAGAGTCCCCTCCCGAATCGATGCGAACCCGGTCCATCCGGTGCATCGAGAAACCCGCAAATTTTCCTCGAAATCCATCGAGTTGCCCGCAGGCTGCTGGGTCGATATGTGGGATACGGGGCGCGAGGCGTGGCTGGAACCAGCCCCCAGTGATGTGCGAGCGAGATACGTACCAGGAAGAGAGGATCGAAGATCCTGTCCTTGCCCTGGGCGCACTGGGCCTGCACAAACGCGTTCTAGTGACCTGAAATTCTCTAGGTAAATTCAGCGCGGAATTTCCGTCGAATTTTCGGATTTAATTTTTGTGCTCATCCGTTGCGGTCCATACCCTAGAAGAAGAGGCCACTACTTCTTCTGGAGACTCGGATGGGCGAAGTCGTCAGTTTCGGATCCGTCGCGCGCGTCAAGCGGTCGGACTTTCGGGATTTTATCGACGATGCGTACGATGCGCTCGGGCGCCTCCCGTTTTTCAAGGAGCGCGCAACGCAGCGCGACCTCTCGCGACAGATCCTGCAGTCATTTCGTGAGGGCGTGCCGTTGCTCGCCGAGGCGCCGACCGGTACCGGCAAGACGCTCGCGTACCTCATCGCCGCGCTCGCCGCGCAGCAGGGAGAGACAAAGCCGATTCCTGTAGTGATCGCAACCGCGACGACCCTGCTGCAGCATCAAATTATAGAAGAGGAAATCCCGAAACTCGTCAAGGCCGGTCTGCTCGGGCCTGGCCAGGCGGTTGTGGCGAAGGGTCGCGGGCGCTATTTCTGCGCGATGTCCGCCGAGCGGGTGGCGCAGACCGAGGAGCGTCAGGACGATCTGTTCGAGGATGGCGACAGAGTGGAGGCGCCGCGCGCGGCCGAAGAGCTGCTCGGACTGTTCGCCGGCGGCAAATGGAACGGGGATATGGACGCCGCGCCGGTGCGCATGGCCCAGGCGACGCGCGATGCGGTCAAAGCGAGCGGGGAGTCCTGTGTGGGATGGCGGTGCGGGTACTATACGAGCTGCCCTTTTTATACAGAACGGCGCCGGCTGCAGACGGCCAAGATCATCGTCGCCAACCAGGACCTCGTTCTCTCTGACCTGCGCCTGGCGCTAGAGGAGGACGCTACCCCCGTCTTTCCGGTGCAGAAGTACCTGCTCGTAGTCGATGAGGCACATCGATTCCCCGGTAAAGCGCAGGAGTCCGGTTCCGCTGAGATCGATTGCGACCAGGCGATCGGGTTGATCGAGGAACTGCCGGCGGTGATCGGCAAGCTGCTGCGCCATCCGAAGGTCTCCCGCGTGCTCGAACGCGGCGCATCGCTCTACGAAATGCTCGATCCAGGGCAGGCGGCCGAGGCGTTGATTCGCGCGCGGGATCTCGTGCGGGAGGAGAGCGCTGAGAGCGACGAACGACAGATCACGCTGGGAGCCGCCGCCGGGGGCGGGCGTGTCGCGGCGCTCGAGGCCGAAATCGGCGCGGCGCTCGCGGAGTGCGCACGGGTGGCTGCAGGATTTTCGGCCGCGAAGAGCGCGCTTGCCGAAGTGAAATTCCCGGAACGGGATCCGGTCGAGCGCAAGGCTTTCTTTGACGCGTGGTTTCTGGTGTCGCTCAACGCGGCCAGGATCAGTTCATTGCGCGATGCGCTCGAGACATTCATGTCTTGCCGGGATGGGGTGCGCTGGATCGAGCGCGGTGGCGAGGAGATTGGCGGGCAGGAGCTGCTGCGGGCCTCCCCCCTCGAGGGCGGCAGCGTGCTGCGCCAACTGCTCTGGGCCCGAGAACGGGCGCGGCCCGTGATGGTGTCCGCTACGCTCAGCGCATTCGGCAGCTTCGCGCGTTTTGCGGCCGCGGCCGGGCTCTCCGAGCGGGCGCTCACCTGCGCGTTACCGCCGTGCTTCGACTATGGATCGAGCACGCTTTTGGTGAAGCGGCTGAAGTACAGCCCACGCCAGGCGGAACGTACGGAGTGGGAGAAGGAGCTCCAGCAGGCGCTGCCTGCCACGGTCTGCGAGGATGAGGCAACGCTGATCCTGTTTCCCTCGCGACGATTGTTGCAGCGCAGTGTCGAGACGCTGCGCGAGCACTTCGGGGGCGCGGTACTGGTGCAAGGGTCGATGCCCATCGCGACACTCACGGAAACCCACCGTGATCGTGTGGATCGAGGCGAACCGTCGATCCTCTGCGGTCTCGACTCGCTGGCGGAGGGCCTGGATCTGCCGGGTGAGTACTGCACTCACGTGATTATTGTCGCGCTGCCCTTCACTCCGCCGGTGAGTCCGATCGAGCGCCGCTACCACTCGATCATGCGCAACCGATACTTCCCTGACCGGGCCATGCCGGAGGCGATGCTCAAGCTGAAGCAGATGGTCGGCCGCCTGCTGCGCTCGGAGACCGACCGGGGTCGGATCACGGTGCTCGATTCTCGCCTCATCTCCACCCGCTGGGGCCGGCAGATGATCGAGAGCCTGCCGCCGTTTCGGATCGAAGAAGAAGCCGTCGCCGTCGATCTCGTTTCCTGAGTGCTCGCCGGCCGGCGGGGCGCAGATTTTTTTTTTATCCTAAATTTTCCCCGCGCTCATTACCTATAGCCGATTCAGGGCGCATGCGGGCATGCGCATTTAACGGGAGCCCGGCGAACAGGCCGGGTTGATAGAGCGCGGAAATGAAGCATCACGAGCTCCTTTGGGGATCGGCAATCGTGGCGTTTATCGCCTGGGTGTTCTTGGCGCCAAATCCGAGCGTGCGTATCAGTCGCGTGTGCCGACCCATCAGCTGGGCGAGCAGCGGCATCGTCTCCCTGACCGCCCTCACCGCGCCGAAGTACGAGACCGATGCGCAGGATGGCGGCAATCGGGTGGTGTACGGGTGCGAATACTCGATCTGGCGTCTTTTTTATCAGAAGGATTATGACGCCTACCTTTCCGCTCAGCGCCAGCGCTTGCTCGGACCGCGCGTCGGGCCGGTGCGCCCCGCTCCGAGCGCCGCTGCGACTGTGTCCGACCCGCCGGCGCAGGCCCATCGCCACGCAGGCGATAGGCGCCCACACGCATCGACGGCAGATCGGAGCAAACCGTGAAGCGCGTCGCAACTTTTCTTCTTCTGGCGCTGCTCAGCCCCGTCGCATGGGCGAGTCCCCCCCGCTTGTATGTGGTGAAGATCATCAGTTTCGATTGCCCGGCCTGTCGGGCGGCGCTCGCCATCGATGCGGCGGTCGAGAGCGCCGCCGATCGGGCCGGCGCCAAGGTGGTCTACGCGCCACTGCCGCGCGAACGCAGCCCCGTTCGCGAGCAGTTCTTCTACGCCATGCAGGGCATGGGCATCACCGAGAAGGTGATGAGCGCGTTGTTCAGTGGCGCGCAGGGGCTCGGGTACCCCCTGATGACCCAGTCTGAAGTTCTCGATTGGCTGCGCAGTTCTCTGGGATCTCAGCGGATCGAGTGGACCGCGGTATTGCGTCGGGTCGATGACGGACAGGCCGAGGAGGACGTTCGTCGGGCAATCCTGCTCGCCTACAAAGCCGGCGTGACTCGATACCCCTCCTACGTGTTCGTCCGCAACAACAGGATTCTAGGCGTGCTCGATATCGCCACTGCCGGCGGGTCGCTCTCGCAGCTGCGGGCGGCGGTAATCGCAAAGATCGAGCAGCTTTCAGCTCCATCCAGGCATTGAGAGTTCCATGACAGCCCACCTCTACACTCCGGCCCAAGTCACTATCCCTGCACGCACCGAGGACCACATCAGGGTGGTTGGCGGTAAGGTCTGGGATTTTTCGCGCTTCTCGCTCGCGACTCCAGTGGTCGTTGTGCACGACGGTCGGCCCGCAGAGGTGAAAGCCGAGCCGCACTGCCGGTGTTTCAAGGTGAGATTCGCCCCCGGAAGCGCGTCGTTGCGCGAGGCGATGAAGTGGCGGTTGCTCGAATTGCCTCGCAACCGGCTCATCTGGGTGGCATTCGGGGGCTCGGCCCTTGCGCATATGCGGGCGCAGGCGGTGAGCGCTTTTCTCAGGTCTCACGGGCGCGAACCGGCGCTGCGGAGACTGTATCGCGATGGCGTCGGCAACGCCGTGCTCGTGCTGACGAGCAGTCGGCGAACTTA
>JAJZLX010000341.1 GCA_021850555.1 Pseudomonadota bacterium
GGTGGATTCGGTGCATTCCAGCCGCCGCGCGAGATCGGCGTGTGCCGATCCTTCAAAATACCGTGCAGCTCGAAAATCCGATCGAACTTATCCATCACCTCGCATGAAGCGCGGGTTCTATCTGACCCGGGCGTTCATCCTCTCCTGCCAGGCACCAACCCTAGATTGTTTGTTTCGCCGGAGGATGCGCCCTCTCCTGAGTTGCTGTCAACTTCCATGGAGCGCCGATGTCATTGAAGGTTTCGCACGCTCATTCCGCACGGCCGCAATCTGGTGCTGCACCACAGATTTTCCGGAATTCAGAGCCTCGTCCCGCTGAATCCCGCTTTCTACCCCCCGGTCACCCCCGCGCTTCTCCACAGCGGCGAGTCCGGCGGCAGCGCGTCCAGGCGCCTGCTGGTGTATTCGTAGCCTGCCTGGACTGCGCGGTCGAAGGCCTTCCAGTTGAGCATATCGATCTCGGCGAGCGGCGGCTGCAGCAGCAAGTCGGTCTTGACGCGGTGGCCGGCGGTGATGGCGTTGCTGTTGATCATGCCGGTGCGCCAGAGGATCTGGAAGATGTTGGGCAGCTGATGCCGGGCCCTGATCCAGCGCATGAGCTGCCAGGGCAGAGGCACATCGATATCGTCGCCGCGGGTGGCGAAAGCGCGGTCGGCGCCGGCGTCGCAGCCTATGACCGGCCCCCGGCCCAACTCCAGCATGACGTCGACCGGCAGGTTGTTCATTGCGCCGCCGTCCACCAGCACTTCCCCACCGTGCACGACGGGCGGCAGCACTCCGGGAACGGAGACAGACGCGCGCAGGGCGCGCCAGAGCTCTCCGCGTCGATGAATCTGGGCGTGGCCCGACGTCAGATTGGAGGAAACGCAAAAAAAGGTGAGCGGCAGATCCTCGATGGCCACCCCGCCGAACGCCTCGTAGAGCATGGCGCTTACCCTGTGGCCCGAGACGAGCGAGACGAACGGCAAGGTGTAATCGCGCAGCGGTTTTGATTCCACGAAGTAGTGTCGGAACCGCTCGCTCAGCTCCTTCACGCTCCACCGCAACGCCACACCGGCGCCGAGAATGCCTCCCATGCTGGTGCCGCCCACCAGGTCGATGGGAATGCCGGCCTCGCGCAGCGCCCTGACCGCCCCGATGTGCGCGAACCCCCGTGCCCCGCCACCCGACAGCACCAGGCCCACGCCTCGGCCGGTCAGGATGCGGGCCAATCTCGCGTAATCCGCCGTTGTCTGGACGTGATGGTGAGGAATGTTCGGCAGAATGCCGAGCCAGCGGGCGGCGGCCCCGGTCTCGATCCCGCTGTCGTGTGCCAGGACCAGCTCCCAGCGCCGCGGGGTCAGGCTGTGATCGTGCGGCCATCGCAGCGCCGCCCAGCTGCCGGACGGGCTCTCGGCGCGGGCGAGCAGCAGCAATGCGTCCGCCTGCCGCTCGCACAGCTTCGTCCAGCGGTCCGGGGTGGGATCGGCCACGTAGACGACGAAATCGTTGGCAGCCTCGATTTTGTTGAACCACTGGCTGGTGTGGGTCCGGGCCCGGACGCTCCATACCAGCTCCGCCCGCCCGAGTTCCGACAGCGCCCTGACCAGCGCCGTCGAGAAGGCGGCGAAGTCGACTTCCAGGCTCTGCGGCAGCACCGTGAAGGTGTACGCTCCTCGAGGATGCGCCCGGGGAGCGCCTTCCACCCGCGCGAGGCGCTCCACCATCACCTGCGCGATGCGCAGCATCGCCTCGGACTCGCCCCGCAGCACCTCGTTGAACGCCTTGCCCGAGATGCGCGCGAGCTCGGTGTTGCGCAGCGCCACGACGTTGAACAGGCGTGGCCGGCCCGAGATGAGGCCCATCTCCCCCACGGACTCCCCGGCGGCAAGGCGCGCCACGAACCGGCTTTGGGCCTGGCCGTCGGCGGCCAGTACCCCGAGCGAGCCGCTCAACACGACGTAGAACGCATCGGCCGCCTCGCCGGCGGTAAAGAGCGTTGCCCCCCCCGGCAGAGACAGCCACTGCGCCGCGGCCGCGATCCGGCGAAGCAGCTCCGGCGCAAGCCCGCGAAACAGCGGCGTCTCACCCAGCAGGACCCCGAGATCGGAGCGCAGGGTCTCGCTGTCCTCAAAAGGAGTCTGACCCATTCGGTCCCCCGTGCCGTCAAGTCAACACCGAATGTCCGGCTTTCCTCCTCCTTTGAATCCGCCCAATCGTGCTCCCGCGCGGCCGGCGCGGGAGGCGCCCTCACTTCTCCAGAATGGCCGCCACCCCCATCCCGCCGGCGGTGCATACGGAAATCAGTCCGCGCCTGGCGGCTCGGTCGCCGGCGAGAAGCTTGGCCAGCGTCGCGACCAGGCGCGTACCGGTGGCGCCGAAGGGATGGCCGATGGCAACGCTTCCTCCCTTGACGTTGAGCCTCGTGCGATCGATGCCGCCGAGCGGCTCCTCCAGGCGCAGGGTCTCGCGGCAGAACTCGGCCGACTCCCAGGCCGCGAGCGTGCACAGCACCTGCGCGGCGAACGCCTCGTGGATCTCGTAGTAATCGAAGTCCGTCAGTGTCAGACCCGCGTCCCGAAGCATCGCCGGCACCGCGTACGCGGGCGCCATCAGCAGCCCCTCCCGGCCGCTCGCGAAATCCACGGCCCACACCTTGCCGTAGCGCAGGTAGGCGAGCACCGGGAGCTTGCGCCGCTCCGCCCACTGCTCCGAGGCGAGCAGCACCGCGCTCGCCCCGTCGGTGAGCGGCGTGCTGTTGCCGGCCGTCAGCGTGCCCGCGCGCGGATCGAAGCTCGGGCGCAGCCCGGCGAGCTTCTCGGTGGAGGTGTCGGAGCGGATGTTGTTGTCCGCTCTCAGGTCGAGGAAAGGGATGACCAGGTCGTCGTAGAATCCCTCGCGCCACGCGGCGGCGGCCTTCATGTGGCTCTCGTAGGCGAGCCTGTCCTGGTCCGTGCGCGAGATCTGCCAGCGCTCAACCATCTGCTCGGCGCTCTGCCCCATGGACAGTCCCGTGCGCGGCTCGATGACCGCGGGCAGCTCGGGCTTGAAGTGTGCAGGACGCACTCCGAGCCAGGGGGAGAGGCGCTGCGCAAGCCCCTTGCCCCGGTGGCTCGAGAGCAGCAGCCGCTGGTAGGCGCGCGGGTAGGCCACCGGCGGGTCGCTGATCGTGTCGACGCCGGCGGCGATGCCGCAATCGATCTGGCCGAGAGCGATCTTGTTGCCGACGGCGAGGGCGGCTTCCAGGCTGGTGCCGCAGGCGCGCTGCACGTCGAGGCCGGGAGTCTGCGGGTCGAGCCCCGAAGACAACACGCTCTCGCGCGTCAGGTTGTAATCCCGGGAATGTTTGATGACGGCCCCGGCGATGACATCGCCCAGCCGCGCGCCGTGCAGCTCGAAGCGCTCGACCACGCCGCGCAGGGCGGCGGTGAGCATCTCCTGGTTGCCCACGGTCGCGTACGCCGTATGCGCCCTGGCGAACGGGATGCGCACGCCCCCCACGATGGCGACGCGCCGCACGGCCGAGCCGACGAGCATGAACCCCCTCCCCGGAAAGCTCTTGTGTGCCAGTCGAGCCTAGGCTATCACGGGCCGCTTCCCGGGGGGGTCGGGAAGGCTTGCGCGCGTCGGCGCTTCCCAGTCCCTTGGCGCAAGCGTTATCCTGCCCGGTCCTGCCTTTCGTGACTGATCGCGAGGTTTTCATGGGCGAATTCACCACCCTCATGGCCCGGGATGGACATGACTTCCAGGCCTATCTGGCCGCCCCGGCCGGCAAACCGCACGGCGCCGTGGTCGTGATCCAGGAGATCTTCGGCGTCAACGTCCACATCCGCGCCGTAACCGACGGCTTCGCCCAGGCAGGCTACACGGCGATCGCGCCGTGCATGTTCGACCGCATCCGCAGGGGAATCGAACTCGGCTACTCCCCCCCGGAAATCGAGGAGGCGCGCGGCTACATGCAGCAGCTTCAGCCGGAGCAGACGCTGAAGGACCTGGCCGCGGCGGTCGCGGCGGTCCGTCACTCCGGGCGCGTGGGCGCGGTGGGCTATTGCTGGGGAGGCGCGCAATCCTACCGCGCCGCCTGCCTGCTGCCGGTCGACTGCGCCGTGGTGTACTACGGCAAGGCGCAGGACGCGGGCGTTCCGCCGCAATCCCCCGTGATGTATCACTTCGGCACCGAGGACAAGAGCATCCCGCTCGCCGACGTGCAGCGGATGAAGGCCCTGCACCCCGGGGGCATCTTCCACCTGTACGAAGGCGCCGGGCACGGATTCAACTGCGACCTGCGCCCGAGCTACGACGCGGCCGCCGCCGCGCTTGCCCGCCAGCGAACCCTTGAGTTCCTCGCCCGGCACCTGACCGGCGCGCGGGCGGACGATGAGGAGGAGGAGGACAGCTGAGCCGTGCTCGCACTCACTGACCCCAAGCTTGCGCGTACGCAAGGGTCCTTCGGCGGGCAGCGGGGACGCGGGCGGGGCGGCCACCCCACCTAAGACCGGCCCGGCCAGAGGCGAGCGCCTGGGCACGCTGCCTCACATGGGCGCGGCCGGGCGCGATGTCCGGATCCGGCACATCGCATAAGGACTTGCCACAACGCCCTGGCTGCGCGCGTGCCCCCTGAGGTATCTTCATTCGTATGCGCTACCACAGCTCCCCGGATTACCACCGCGATTCGGCCGAGCGCATCGGGATATTGCTGGTCAACTCCGGCACGCCGGACTCGCCCCGGCCACGTGACGTGCGCCGCTTCCTGGCCAGGATGCTCGGCGATCCGCGCGTGGTGGAGCTGCCGCGCATCCTGTGGCTGCCGATTCTGCACGGTCTGATCCTGCCGCTGCGCCCTTCGAAGGTGGCGCCCAAGTACCGCAAGGTCTGGTCCGCCCACGGCTCGCCGCTCCTCGATCAGTCCGAGCGGCTGCGCGCCGCGCTCGTGAGCTCGCTCGCCCAGCGGACGCTCGCCCCGATCTCCGTGGAGCTCGGCATGCTCTATGGCAGTCCGAGCGTGCCCGAGGCACTTTCGAGGCTGCGCAGCTCGGGCGCGCAGCGGATTCTCGTCTTGCCGTTGTTTCCACAGTACTGTGGCGCCACGACCGGTGCGGTTTACGATCACGTGAATGCCGAGCTCTCGCGCTGGCGCTGGCTGCCGGAGATGCGCTTCGTCGCCGAGTACCACGACCAGCCGGAGTACATCGAGGCGCTGCGAGAGAGCGTAACCCAGCACTGGCACGCGCGCGGGCGCACGCAGCACCTGCTCATCTCCTTCCACGGCATCCCGGAGCGCTACTTCCACCAGGGTGATCCTTACTTCTGCAAGTGCCAGAAGACCGCGCGCCTGCTCGCGGAAGAGCTGCTGCTCGAGGACGGGCGGTGGAGTGTCAGCTTCCAGTCCCGCTTCGGGCCGACCGAATGGCTGCGGCCTTACACCATCGAGGTGCTGGCTCAAATGCCGGGCCGCGGCATCCGGGACGTCACCGTCGTGTGTCCGGGATTCGCGGTCGATTGCCTGGAGACGCTGGAGGAGATCGATGTCGAGAATCGCGCCGCCTTCCTGCGCGCCGGCGGGGAGCGCTTCGAGTACGTGCCCGCGTTGAACGCACGGCCCGAGCACGCCAAGCTCCTCGCCAGCCACATCGCCCGGCACTGCCAGGGCTGGACCCAGGTCGACCTGGGCTTGCACCCCGCCGCGCGGCCGCGGGGCACATCGGTGTAACTACTCGTCAACGCCACCACGCTCGCCTAAGCTAGCGCGGTGACATTTCGCAATACCCCCGTCCGCTGGGGCGCCGTGTCGCAGCTGTTTCACTGGCTCATCGTGGCGCTCATCGCCGTGCAGGTGACCCTTGGGCTCATCGGGCTCGAGCTGCCGCTCGGCATGGAAAAACTCGCCATCCTGGCGCGACACAAGTCGATCGGCATCACCATCCTCGCCCTCGCGGCGATCCGCCTGCTGTGGCGCTGGATGAATCCCACCCCGGCGCTGCCCGGCAATCTGATGCCCATGGAGCGCTTTCTCGCCCGCTTCACCCATGCGGGCCTGTACGTGCTGCTGTTCGCTCTGCCGCTCACCGGCTGGATCATGTCATCGGCGCGCGGCTTTCCGGTGAGCTGGTTCAACCTGGCACAGCTGCCGAACCTGGTGTCGAAAAGCGGCACGCTGTACCACGTCATGATCGAGGTGCACGCGACACTGGCGATTGCGCTGGGCCTCATCCTGGCACTGCACATCGCCGGCGCGCTCAAACATCACTTCGTGCTGAAGGACGACACCCTGCGGCGCATGCTGCCCGGCTGCGCCGCGGCCGCGGACCGCTGCGGCCCGGCCGCCGATTCATCGAGGAAATCCTACTGATGACCGCTTTCCGCGTCACCGGCGCGCTCACACTGCTCGCGGCCGTGTCGGTCGGCGCATCTGCCCACGCCGCCGCGCGCTCCACCACCTACACCTTGCTGCCCGCGCACAGCTCGCTGACCTACACCTTCATACAGGCCGGCGCGGCCAATCGAGGCCGGTTCAACACCTTCACCGTGCGCTTCGATCCGACTGCCGGCCGGCTCGCGGTGGCGGTCGACATGCGCTCGTTCGACACCGGCGACAGCCAGCGCAACAGGATCCTGGGAGGAAAGGACTTCTTCGACGTGGCACAGTACCCGCAGGCGCGCTTCACGGCCAGGCGCCTGACGCGGACAGCGGCCGGCTATCGGGCTGTCGGAGCGCTGACCCTGCGGGGCATCACGCGCACCGTCGTGATTCCCTTCACCTGGCGCATCGCCGACATCGACGGGCGCAAGGTCGGCCTGTTGACAGGTCGGACGACGATACGACGGCTGGCCTTCGGCATCGGCCAGGGTCAGTGGCGCTCCACCGAGTGGGTGGGAAACGCCGTGACGCTCCGCTACGCGCTCGCGCTCGTCCCTGCGCGCTGACGCAGACTACGACGGGCGCTGCCGCAGTTTTGATGTGCACAGGTCGTAGACCGCGGCCATGAGCACCCGCACGGAGTGGTTCATGCTGGTCTCGATGCCCTTCATCGCCGCCTCGCGGATCGCGCCGGTCAGGAACTCGACCTGCGCGGCCGGCAGATCATCAGGCAGCTTGGCGACGATCTTCACCGCGGGAACGTCCTCCACGATCCGCCGCAGGACCCGATAGACGCAGTCCGCCTTGGCGCGCATCAGCCTTTCGTCGTCGCCGAACATCGCCCCGACGGCGCTGAGACCCTCAGCCCACTGCGCGCGCGTGCGTTCCCACTCGCGCTCGGCGCCGAAAGTCACGCGGATGATCTCACCCATGGGCGCTCCTCCGCTGTCCAGACCCTCATCATTTCGGCCGCGCCCGCCTTCACCAAGTTCCGCCTCCGCCGCGCCCGCCGGTCGAGCGCCTGGATTGTTCCAGGCGAGGGCGAGCGGACGAGGATTCGGGGAAGCGGCTTTTTGTGGGTCATGCGCGTGCCTGCATAGGATGGGGCGAGAATAGGCCGCTGCTCGAGCCTTCGACAGGGGGCATTTCGGGTGCGAATGCGTAGATTTGCAACTCCTGCGGCCGGCCGGGCAGGATCACCGGCACGCCCGGGGCCTCAGAGGCGGATCATCTGCAGGTCGCCGGGCTCGGCAACTCCGCCTCGAGCCCTGGCTCCGTTTCAGCTTCACCTTCGGCCTGCGCCGGCATCGGGGTGCCGCGCAGCTGATCCAGGATGGCGGGATTTTCCAGTGTCGAGACATCCTGGATGATGTCCTCGCCGCGGGCGATCGAGCGGAGCAGCCGGCGCATGATCTTGCCCGAGCGGGTCTTGGGCAGATTGTCGGCGAAGCGGATGTGCTCCGGCTTGGCGATGGCGCCGAGCTGCTCACCCACCCAGTCGCGCAGCTCCGCCACCAGTTGGCGTGTATCTCCCGTGGGGCGGGTGCCGCGGCAGACGACATAGGCGAACACTGATTCGCCCTTGATCTCATGCGGCTTGCCGACTACGGCCGCCTCGGCGACTCGCGGATGGGACACCAGCGCCGACTCGATTTCCATGGTGCCGAGGCGGTGACCGGAGACATTCAGCACATCGTCGATGCGCCCCAGGATCCAGAAGTAGCCGTCCCCGTCCCGATGGGCACTGTCGCCCGCCACATAGAACCGGTTGTCGAATCTGCCCCAGTAGGCGGCCCGATAGCGGTCGTTGTCGCCCCAAAGGGTGCGCAGCATCGACGGCCAGGGCTTTCGCACCACGAGATACCCACCGGTATCCGCACGGCTCACCGATGCGCCGCTCTCATCGACGATGTCCGCCTCGATGCCGGGCAGAGGCACCGTGCAGGAGCCGGGTTTGGTTGCGGTCACCCCCGGAAGCGGCGACATGAGGATCGCTCCGGTCTCGGTCTGCCACCAGGTATCGACGATGGGGCAGCGGCCGGCGCCGATCACCCGGTGATACCACATCCAGGCCTCGGGATTGATCGGCTCCCCGACGCTGCCGAGCAGGCGCAGTCTCGAGAGGTCGTACCGGCCCGGAACCTCATCGCCGAGCCTCATCAGCGCCCGGATGGCAGTCGGCGCGGTGTAGAGCACACTCACCCGGTGATCCTGGCAGATCTTCCAGAAGCGCCCGCCGTCGGGAAACGTCGGTGAGCCCTCGTACAACACCACGGTCGCGCCGAGTGCGAGCGGCCCGTAAGCGACATAGCTGTGTCCGGTCACCCAGCCGACATCGGCCGTGCACCAGAAGACATCCTCGTCGTGCAGATCGAACACCCAGCGGGTGGTCACCTTGGCGCCGAGCAGGTAGCCGCCGCTCGAGTGCTGGATGCCCTTGGGCTTGCCGGTGGAGCCCGAGGTATAGAGCAGGAACAGGGGATGCTCGGCCTCGACCCATACCGGCTCGCACTGAGCCGCATGCCCTTCGATCGCCTCGTGCCACCACAGGTCCCGCCCCGGCTGCATGAGCACGGGTCTGCCTGTGCGCTTCAGCACGATCACACGCTCTATGCTCGGACAGCCGTCCGCGAGCGCCTTGTCGACTGCGACCTTCAGCTCCACGGGCTGGCCGCCGCGCCAGCCGCCATCGGCCGTGATCAGCACCTTGGCACCGGTATCCTCGATCCGGTCCTTCAATGCCGGGGCCGAGAAGCCGCCGAACACCACCGAGTGGATGGCGCCGATGCGGTTGCAAGCCTGCATCGCCATGACGGCCTCGGGCACGAGCGGCAGGTAAATCGCCACCCGGTCGCCGTAGCCGACGCCTTGCGCCTTCAATGCGTTAGCCAGCCTGCACACCTCGGCGTGCAGCTCGCGATAGCTCAAGCGCCGCACGTCCCCCGGCTCGCCCTCGAAGACGATCGCAGTCTTCTCAGCGCGCTCGGCCAGGTGAACGTCGAGGCAATTGAAGGACACATTGAGCCGCCCATCCGTAAACCAGCTGTAATTCGGCGCATTCGACTCATCGAGCGCCACTGTGAACGGCGTGCGCCAGGCGAGCTCCTCTCGGGCGAGGCGCGCCCAGAAGCCGGCGTGATCGCCGGCCGCTTCCCGCCTGAGCGCCGTAAGCTCGGCCGCCCCGATGCGCGCGCGGGCGGCGAATTCGGCTGATGGCCGAAACGTGCGCTCTTCGTGCAGGACGGACTCGATGCTTTGGCTCGCCATGGTGACCCCCAACGATCTCAACACTGGATGAATCCGGAGAATAGCCGAGTCCGTGCAATATTCATGCAAGACCAATTCGGCGCCCCTGCGAAGGCCTGAAACCCTCTGGCGCGGGCCGAACGAGCCTCTAGGACGGGCGGATGGCGAGCCGCTCACCCTGACGGCGCAGCAGCGGTCCGAAGCCCAAGCGGTCGTAGAACGCCCCCAGGGCCGCCAGATCCGGAGTCCGGGGTCGCAAGTCCTCCGGCGCAACCGCCAGCGGCATGTCGCACACGATGCGCGTCAGGCGCCGGGCAAGGTAGACCATCTCACGGTGCTCGAGCAGACGCTGGCGCAGCTCGCGGCCGCCCCGCAGCCCGAGCGAGCCCACACGGCCGAGCTGGCCATACAGGTCATCGATCGAGCCGAAGGCCCGCATCAGCGCCGCTGCGGTCTTGGGACCCACCCCGGGCACACCGGGAATGTTGTCCGAGGCGTCTCCGGTGAGCGCGAGAAAGTCCGCAAAGCGCTCCGGCGGCAGCCCGAACCGACGGTGCACGTCCCCGTAGCCGAGCGGCCCGCGGGCGCCGAAATCCCAGTACAGGTCGCCGTCGCGAACGAGCTGGGCAAGATCCTTGTCGCGAGTGATGAACGCCGAGCGCACACCGTGTCCTCGCATCAGGTACGACAGCGTGCCGATGAGATCGTCGGCCTCATACTGCGGGTCGACGAAGGTGGCGAGGCCCAGATGAGCACAGAGCTCGCGGCAGTAGTCGAATTGAGCGGCCAGATCCATGGGCGCGGGCTCGCGGTTGGCCTTGTAAAGCGGGTAGATGCCATTGCGGTAAGAGGTCGCGAGCCGCTGATCGAAGGCGACGGCCACGAACGGCGGCCGGGTCCTCTCCAGCAAATCCCCGAGAAAGCGCGCGAAACCAAACACGGCATGCACGGGACGCTGCTCCCGATCGACCATGCCGGGCAGCTGCGAGTAATACGCGCGAAAGACGTAGACCGAGGCGTCGATGAGATAGATCACGGCACGGGGCTGATTCTGGTTGTCGCAGCCCGCCCGGCCTCACGCCAACCAACGCTGGATGCGATCGTGCAGCGGGCTGGTTCGGGGAAAGTGCGCAAGCAGGTATTCCATCTGGTCCGCACGCACGCGCCGCCCCTTGAGGAAAACGTATTCCGCGTAGGTCGGAGTGAACGGCACCGCGATCAGCTGCATCTTCGCCTGCTCCGGAGTGCGCGAGGCCTTCTGGTTGTTGCAGCGGCGGCACGCCGTGACGACGTTGGTCCAGGTGTCCTGCCCGCCCTGGCTGAAAGGCCGGATGTGGTCGCGCGAGAGCTCGCGGGTCGGGAAGCGCAACCCGCAATACATGCACAGGTGCGCATCCCTGCGGAACAGCGTCTGGTTGTTGAGCGGGGGCACGTAGTCGTGGCGGGTGTTGCCGGGATTGCCCGTGTGGCCGATGGTGGCGACAATGGAATGGATCTCGAGCACGGTGCGCCGGCCGGTGAGGGCATTCACCCCTCCAAAGAGGGTATAGAGCGCGGAGCCGCAAGTATAGGCTACCTGCTGCTGGGTATAGAGCCGGGCGGCCTCCTTGTAATCGATCCACTCCAGCGGCATGCCGGACACGTCCGTGCGCAGCACGAGCTGGGAGAGCCCACGCACGTTCCCTGTCGGGACGATGCGCAGATCTTCCGCCAGACCGTGGTCGGCGCGATCGAGGTCTATGCCCATCATGGCGTCTGTAAGATAAGACAATATTGTGCGAAACTTCAACAATCTCGATGTTCTGAATCGCAACGCTCCGGACCGGACCATGGCAGACCCAGGCAGCCTGTTTGTCTCAGAGGCGCCAGGGCGAGGACTCCTCGCGCGGCGACGAGGACCCGCGCTGCCTGGGCGGCGCCGGGAAAGGCTGGGGCGAAGTGCCCAAAGCGCGCTGCAGAAGAGGCCGCGGCACGCTAACCTTGGGCAGACAGGCTCCCCACACCCGGGACCCGAAGAGGACCGCAGATGCCAGCAATGATCGGCGCGCTGCTCGAGCGCGCGCCCCGAGAGATGCGTGTCAGTTTGGTACCCGAGGTGGCCGGGAAGCTCATCCGCGCCGGCGCGCAGGTGCTGATGGAGCACGGCGCCGGCGAGGGCGCCCGCTTCCCCGACAGCGCCTACCAGGGGGTGCGGTGGACGGATGCGGCCGGCGTGCTCAAGGAGGCGCAGGTGCTGCTGACGGTACAGCCCCTCGACCTCGAGCGGATCGGGCTGCTCAAATCGGGCACGGTGCTGATCGGGTTCCTTCAGCCCTACGCCCGGCACGAGGAGGTCCGCGCGCTCAAGGAGCGCGGCGTGACCAGCTTCGCGATGGAGCTCGTGCCGCGCATCTCTCGCGCGCAATCCATGGATGCACTGTCTTCACAGGCGGCGATCGCGGGGTACAAGGCGGTTCTGATCGCGGCCAACCATCTGCAGAAGTTCCTGCCGATGCTGACCACCGCCGCCGGAACCATCCGCCCCGCGCAGGTGCTCGTCATCGGCGCAGGCGTCGCGGGGCTGCAGGCGATTGCCACGGCGAAGCGCCTCGGAGCCGTCGTAGAGGCCTACGACGTGCGCAGCGCCACCCGAGAGCAGGTGAAGTCGCTCGGCGCGAAATTCGTTGAAACCGGGGTCAGTGCGGAAGGCAGCGGCGGCTATGCGCGGGAGCTGACGGAGGAGGAGAAGCGCAAGCAGCAGGAGGTGCTCGATGCGCGCATCGCGGCCGCCGACGCGGTCGTCACCACCGCGTCGGTCCCGGGGCGGCCGGCGCCGAAGATCATCCTGCGCGCGGCGCTCGAGCGGATGCGTCCGGGGTCGGTCATCGTCGACATTGCGGCCGAGCAGGGCGGCAACTGCGAGCTCACCCGGGCCGGGGAGACGGTGACCCACCGTGGCGTGGACGTCGTCGGGCCGGTGAACCTGCCCGCCCAGCTCGCCTACAACGCCAGTGAGATGTATGCCCGAAATCTGCTCAACTTCCTGACGCCGGCGCTGCAGGGGGGCGAGCTCGTCATCGACTGGAGCGACGAGGTGTTCGCCCAGGCGTGCCTGACGCACGCCGGCGAGATCCGCCATGAGCCGACCCGCAAGGCGATCGAAGGGTGAGTCAATGACTGGAATCATCGCGCTTTACATCTTCATGCTCGCGGCCTTCACCGGCTACGAGGTCATCTCGCGCGTACCTGTGATCCTGCACACCCCGTTGATGTCAGGCTCCAACTTCGTCCACGGTATCGTGCTGGTCGGCGCCATGGTGGCGCTCGGCAACGCGCACACGCCGCTCGAGAAGACCATCGGCTTCATCGGCGTGCTGCTGGCGGCCGGCAACGTGGTCGGGGGCTACGTCTGGACCGAGCGCATGCTCGAGATGTTCAAGACCAGCCAGGACAAGAGGAAAGGCGGCCAGGCATGAGCGCGCCCGCCTCTCTCACGCACGAGCTGATCCAGGCCGCGTACTTCATCGCGGCGCTCCTGTTCATCATCGGCCTGAAGCGCATGAGCTCGCCCAAGGGTGCTCGCGGGGGCATCGTGTGGGCCGGCATCGGCATGCTGATCGCCGGCCTCATCACCTTCCTCTCGCCGGGGATGCGCAACGACATCCTCATCATCGTCGCCATCTTCGTCGGCGGCGTTGCGGCCTGGTGGAGCGGCAAGCGCGTGCCCATGACCGCCATGCCCCAGATGGTCGCGCTCTACAACGGCATGGGCGGCGGCGCGGCGGCCGCCATCGCCTGCCAGGAGCTCGTCCATGGCAGGCCATTCGCCTCCGCCCCGGTGGTACTCGCAGTGGCGGGCGCCATCATCGGCGCAGTGTCCTTCTCCGGCAGCCTCATCGCCTTCGCCAAGCTCCAGGGCCTGATCAGCAAGTCGCTGCGCTATGGCGCTCAGCAGGCGGTCAACTCACTCGTGCTGCTCGCCACTCTCGTGCTGGGCGGGTGGATCGTGGCGCTGCACGGCGCCGCCCCCCTGGCGGCGGTGGCCGCGTTCTTCGCGCTGGCGCTGCTCGAGGGCATTCTCATCACGCTGCCCATCGGCGGGGCCGACATGCCGGTGGTCATCTCGCTCTACAACGCCTGTACCGGCCTCGCGGTAGCGTTCGAGGGCTTCGTGCTGGGCAACGCCGCGATGATCATCGCCGGCATGGTGGTAGGGGCGGCAGGCACGCTGCTCACCCAGCTGATGGCCAGGGCCATGAACCGCTCCCTCGCCAATGTGCTGTTCAGCAATTTCGGCGAGACCGCCGCCGCCGGCGCAGGCGAAGTCACCGGGAGCCTGAAGCCGATCGAGGCGCCGGATGCGGCCGTGATGATGGCTTACGCCAGCAAGGTGATCGTGGTGCCCGGCTATGGCATGGCGGTCGCACAGGCGCAGCACAAGATCTGGGAGCTGTGTCAGCTGCTCATGGACCGGGGCGTCACGGTCCGCTTCGCCATCCACCCGGTCGCCGGCCGCATGCCCGGCCACATGAACGTGCTGCTCGCTGAGGCGGGTGTGCCCTACGATCTGATCAGCGACCTCGATGAGATCAATGCCGAGTTCGAGACCGCGGATGTCGCGCTCATCATCGGTGCGAACGACGTCGTCAACCCCGCGGCGCGCGCCGACAAATCGAGCCCCATCTACGGCATGCCCATCCTGAACGCCGACAAGGCGAAGAACGTCATCGTCATCAAGCGAGGCAAGGGCGCCGGGTTCTCGGGGATCGAGAACGCATTGTTCTATCTCGACAACACCCGCATGCTGTACGGCGATGCTCAGAAAGCCGGTGCGGAGCTGATCCAGTCGGTAAAGGCGCTGGAATAGCCCGAGCCGTTCCCAGGACCTTCGCCGTCACAAAGAAGCGGGGCCGCCGAGGCGGATTTTCCGGGGCGCCCCGAACAGGCTGTCGCCGGCCGGCATCGACCTGATGCACATCAGGGCCTGCCGCAGCAGCGTCCGCCGTCTCGGTCACCGTCGGGCATCTCGGGCGCATGCGGCTCGGCCAGGCGCCGCATCTGCTGGATCTGCCGCATCTGCTCCTCCTGCTGCCGCTCCAGCTGGTGCTGCATCCGCTGCATCCTGATCTGCCGCTGCATCCGCTCGATCATGTGCTGCCGCTGCACCGGTGTGGCGTCCTGCCAGCGCCGGCGCAGCATCCTGCGTCGCCAGGTGGGCAACCGCTGGAATGCGCGGAAGCTGCGGCGGATGGCAGCCTGCCGCCGCGCGGGCAGCATCTGAAACTGGCGCCAGCGCCGGCGCAGGAGCGCGCGCTGCCGGGGCGTCATCCGCTTCCACTTGCGGAAGCGCTCCCGGGCCTTGGACTTCTGAGCGGGCGTCATGCTGAGCCAGCGCCGGCTGCCGCGGGCCAGGGCACGCTGTCTCACCGCCGGCAGGCGCGCCCATTCGCCGGCAAGCGGAGCGAGCAGCCGCCGCTGCGCCGGTGTGAGGTGGGCCCAGGACACCCCGGCGCGAGTCGAGACCGTGGTCTGAGACTGCTGCGCCGAGACGCTCAGGGGTATCGCCGCAAGCAGCACCGCCAGCACCAACGATCGCCATCCGCTCATCATCGGCTGCCCACTCCGGAGGTGCTCGGCTCGGCAGCGGACTTGCTCGCCGACGTCGAGGCGCGCCCTCCCGTTGTCCCGGTTGTCTTGGTTGTCCTGACCGCCGTGCCCAGCCTGAGCTTTGACAGGTAGCCCATCCAGCTTGCGCCGGCGGAGCGCTGTTTGTCGGACGTGGGATCGGCGCTGCCCAGGAATTGCAGCAGCCCCATGTCGACCGGCCGCGGACGCGCGGAGCGTTTGGAAAGATCGTTGGCGCAGCCACTGGTGAGAGCGGCCAGAGCGACCAGGATCGCCGCAGAGAGGCACACACGCCAACGCTCAGTGGGCATGCCCGGCGGCACCTCCCGAGCCCTGCCCCGGCTCCGCCTGCGCCTCGTAGACGGCCCATTCGTAGAACTCCCCGTCACCGCCTTCGACGAGAGTCAGTCCGTCATGATCGGTGAGCAGGTCCAGGTCGCCGCTCGCAATCGCATTGGTCGCCGCCGCCTGCGGGGCCGTCTGCGGCTGATGCAGCCGCACCACAAGAGCCAGAACGGCCGCCGCGGCGACCACCCCCGTGGCCGGCACCCACAGGCGCCGGCCTCGCAAAGCAAGCCCGCGCGCGCCGCCCGTGCTCACCTGTGCCACAGCCGCATGGCGCGCTCGACTCAGGTGCGAGCGGACGCGGCCGCTGGCTCGCTGTGCTTGCTCTTCGAGAAGCGCGCGCAGCCGCTGCTCCAACAGTGTCGTATCGTCGGCCGAAGTCACAGGTGCTCACCCAGTTGCGCGCGCAGGGTCCGCAACGCCCGAAAGTAATGTGTCTTGACGCTGCCTTCCGAGCAGCCCATGGCCCGGGCGGTCTGCGCCACATCGAGACCTTCCAGGGTGCGCAGCAGGAACACCTGCTGCTGGCGCCGCGGCAGCTCCCCGACCGCCCGCTCCAGGGCGCTCATGGCCTCATCGATCTCCAGGCGCCGCGCGGGCAGCAGCTCCTCTGCGACCGCCTCTGCGATCGGGTCGCCCCCCTCCTGCCCATCGGCGGCGAAAGGCCACCACGACATCACCCGGTCGCGCACGGCGCGCCGCCGCTGCATGTCGCGGATCCGGTTCTCCAGGATTCGGTAAAAGAGCGGCCTCCACTCCTCGGCCGGCCGATGCGCATAGGCCCGCGCGAGCTGCAGCATCGCGTCCTGAACAGCATCCAGCGCATCGTCCTCATGGCGCAACGCCGCCTGGGCGATCTTGAATGCTCGGAGCTCGACACTGGCCAGAAATTGGCCGAGCGCCCGACCTCCGAGATTGGCATTGGGGTCCAACCGATCCACGTCGCCGCGAGCAGCCGGCATGCTATAAGGCGAGGCGAGCGTAGCAGACTCGGGCATAGCGGGTATAACGCCCCGGCGCCATCGTCGGTTGACAGCGACGGTAACGATGGTGGTGGAACCCCTTCCGGGACCTCCCTGCTTTCCATGAGACTAACGATGAAGCCACCCGGCGGATGACCGGCACACCCGATATCGGCCCCATTTTGCGCGTAGCACTCCCTACGCCCCTGCGCCGCCTGTTCGACTATCGCTCTGCCGAAGCCGGCTCTCCGGGAACCGGGAGCATCGAGCCGGGCATGCGGGTGTGGGTGCCGTTTGGACGCCGCCGCCTGGTTGGAGTGGTCATGGAGAGCGCCGCCCGGTCGGAGTTGTCCGAGGACAAGCTCAAGGTCGTGCTCGAGCCTCTCGACAGCCAGCCGGTATTCGATCGCGCCATGCTGGCCCTGTTGGCATGGGCGGCCGGCTACTACCACCACCCGCCCGGGGAGGTTCTCTCAGCCGCTCTACCCAAGGCGCTGCGTCTGGGAGCCCCCCTCGAGGCGATGCAGGAACAGTGGCGTCTCACTCCTGCCGGCCACGCAGCCTGGGCGCAAGGGGAGCCCCGGCGAGCCCCTCGGCAGCGCCAGCTGCTGGCCGAGCTGGCGGCGCGAGACTCGACCGTCGGTGACGGCCGCGACCTCGGAGCCTGGCGAGAGCCGGCCCGGGCGCTCAAGGCGCGGGGCTGGATCGTGTCGGTGCAGGTCCCACTCGCGCCCGTGCCGGTGATTGCCGCCGACCCGGACTCCTCGCCGCGGGTCCGGATCGAGGGGCCTGAGCTCAACGTGGAGCAGCGGCAGGCCACGGAGCGGATCTGCCAATCGCTCGACACCTTCGGCGCCTTTGTCCTGCAGGGCATCACCGGCAGCGGCAAGACCGAGGTCTACCTGAGAGTGACCGAGCAGGTGCTCGCGCTCGGGCGCAGCGCCTTGGTGCTGGTGCCGGAGATCGGGCTCACCCCGCAGCTGGTCGAGCGGTTCCGCGAGCGCTTCCGGGTGGGGATGGCCGTGCTTCATTCCGCGCTCACCGATCCGGAGCGGCTCGCGGCGTGGCGGGACGCTTTCAGCGGCCGCGCGCGAATCGTGCTCGGCACCCGCTCGGCCGTGTTCGCCCCGCTGCCGAAGCTCGGCGCCATCATCGTCGACGAGGAGCACGATGCCTCCTTCAAGCAGCACGAGGGCGGATTCCGCTACTCGGCGCGCGACCTGGCTCTGGTGCGCGCCCGGCGGGCCGGGGTGCCCGTCGTGTTGGGATCGGCGACTCCGGCGATCGAGACTCTGCACAACCTCGAGACCGGCCGCTACGCCCGCTTGAGGCTGACGCGGCGGGCCGTTCAGGCGACCCCGCCGCGAATAGCGCTCATCGACCTGCGCGCCAGCGCCCATCACTCGGGACTGTCCGCGCCCGCCGTTCAGGCCATGGAGCGCCACCTCGGCGCAGGCGGCCAAGTGCTGGTGTTCCTCAACCGCCGGGGCTATGCGCCGACGCTGCTGTGCACCGCCTGCGGCTGGATCGCTCCGTGCTCGGACTGCGATGCGCGCCTCACCGTCCATCTGGCCGCTCAACGCCTGCGCTGCCACCACTGCGGCGCCGATTCGCCGCTGCCCGCGCGCTGCCCGCAATGCGGATTCGCGGTCAAGCCGGTCGGCCAGGGCACCGAGCGGATCGAAGAGACGCTCGCGGCGATGTTCCCCGGCCTGCCCTCTGTCAGACTCGACCGCGATGTCGTGCGGCACCGCAGCGACATGGAAGCGGCCATGCGCCGGATCGCCTCGGGTGAGGCCCGCATCCTCGTCGGCACGCAGATGGTCACCAAGGGTCACGATTTCCCCAATGTGACGTTGGTGGTGGTTCTCAACGCCGACCAGGGCCTCTTCAGCGCCGACTTCCGCGCACCGGAGCGCCTCGCCCAGACCATCGTGCAGGTCGCCGGCCGCGCCGGCCGCGGCGAGCGGCCGGGCGAGGTGCTCATCCAGACCGAATTCCCCGCGCATCCCCTGCTCACGGGCCTGCTCTGCGAGGGCTACGAGGGCTTCGCGCAAACCGCGCTGCAGGAGCGTCGCGAGGCATCGTGGCCGCCGTTCAGCCGGCTCGCCGCGGTGCGCGACTCGGCAGCCACCGCCGAGGCTGCACTGACCTTTCTCGCCGAGGCACGCGCGCTCGCCGGCCGCCTTCAGGGTGTGCGCCTGCTCGGACCCGTCCCGGCCGCCATGGCTCGTCGGGCCGGCCGCCACCACGCGCAGCTGCTCCTCGAGAGCGACGATCGGGGCCGGCTGCATCGGTTCCTCGATGCGTGGCTGCCGCGTGTAGAGTCCCTCCCGAGCGCGCGCCGGGTGCGCTGGGCGCTCGATGTGGACCCGATCGAGCTGTTTTGATCGGGTAGAATTCACCGCTTTCCGCACGTCGTCTTCCACTGGATCCGTCTTGAAGCAGCAACTCGAGCAGCTCCTCGCGAGCGCCCTCGCCTCCCTCGCCGGCAGCGTTCTTCCCGAGACCCCCGCACCGGGCATTGCGACGGTGGAGCGCACTCGCGACGCGAAGCACGGGGACTTTGCGACGAATGTCGCGCTGCGTCTGGCCAAGGCCGCGCGCTCAAATCCCCGCGAGCTCGCCGAGCGCATCGTGGCCGCGCTGCCGGCGAGCCCCCTGGTGGAGCGCACGCAGATCGCAGGCCAGGGCTTCATCAACTTCTTCCTGGCGCGCGCCGCCTACGGCAGCGAGCTCGCCGCGATCCACGAGCTTGGGGAACGCTACGGCCACAGCACCCTCGGCAAGGGAGAGCGGGTGCTGCTGGAGTTCGTCTCGGCCAATCCCACCGGCCCACTGCACGTGGGACACGGGCGGCAGGCCGCCTACGGCGCGACGCTCGCCAACATCCTGTCGGCCACCGGCTTCGACGTCGCGCGCGAGTACTACATCAACGACGCCGGCCGCCAGGTGGACATCCTGGCCGTCAGCGCCTGGATACGCTACCTCACGGCCTGCGGCGAGCCGCTGCCGTTTCCGGAGAACGGCTATCGGGGCGATTACGTCCGCGGCATCGCCGAGACACTTCGCGCCACCTTCGGCGAGGGCTTGCGGCGGGAATCCGGCGCCGTCCTGGCCGGGCTGCCCGCCGATGCACCCGCCGGCGACAAGGAGGTCTACATCGATGCGCTCATCGCGCGGGCACGGCAGCTGATCGGCGCGGAGGCTTTCACACGCGTGCTCGAGCTTTCGCTCGCCGAGATGCTCGCCGACATTCGCGAGGACCTCGAGCAGTTCGGAGTCCGCTTCGACCGCTGGTACTCGGAGAAGGCGCTCGAGAAGAGCGGCGCCATCGAGCGCGCGCTCGCGCGCCTTGAGCAGGAGGGGCGGCTCTATCGCCGGGAAGGGGCCATCTGGTTCCGCGCCACCGAGTTCGGTGACGAGAAGGACCGCGTGGTGGTGCGCGAGAACGGCCAGAAGACCTACTTCGCCTCCGACATCGCCTATCATCTCGAGAAGCGCGAGCGCGGCTTCGAGCGGCTGATCGACGTGCTCGGCGCCGATCACCACGGATACGTGGCCCGCGTGCGTGCCGGACTCACCGCCATGGGAGAGCCCGGCGAGTGCCTGGAAGTCAACCTGATCCAGTTCGTGAGCCTGTTTCGTGGCGGCGAGAAAGTGCCGATGGGCAAGCGCGAGGCGCAGTTCGTGACGCTGCGGCAGCTGCGCGAGGAGGTCGGCAACGATGCATGCCGGCTCTTCTACCTGATGCGCAGCCACGACCAGCCGCTCGACTTCGATCTCGAGCTCGCCAAGTCGCGCACCAATGAGAATCCGGTGTACTACATCCAGTACGCGCATGCGCGGGTGGCGAGCGTCATGAAGCAGCTCGCCGCCCGGGGGCTCGCCTTCGACCGCGCCGAAGGCCTGGCTCACGCCGGTCTTCTGACCGGGGTCCACGAGCAGGCGGTGCTCGCCTCACTGGCGCGCTATGGCGAGATGCTCGAGCAGGCGGCCGCCAACCGCGCGCCGCACGCTCTCGTGCACTACCTGCGCGAGCTGGCCAACACCCTGCACACCTACTACAACGCCGAGCAGTTCATCGTCGAGGACTCCCGGGTGCGCAATGCGCGGCTGGCGCTGGTGATCGGTGTGCAGCAAGTGATCCGTAACGGTCTCACCCTACTTGGCGTCTCGGCGCCCGACTCGATGTGAGCGCATGTCCCAGTTGACCCGCGATTACAAGGGCACAGGCCGCCACCCCCTGAGGCCCGGCGGCATGAAGGAATTCGGCTTGGGCGTGCTCGCCGGGGCGCTGCTCGCCGGCGGCTTCGCCGCACTGATCGCCGCGCATGGGCGTCACCGGCAGGGGCCGCCCTCCTCCGTCTGCACCACCTCAGGGAACACGGGCGCCTCCGGGAATGCCGCCGCCGGATCCGGGTCGAGCGTCCTGGCGACGACCCCTCAGCCGGTGCCACTCCCTCAAGGCGGTGCGCAAGCCGAGACAGCCGCCGCCGCCGTGCCGGCCGCGGGCACGACCTCCGCTTCGTCGGCGCCGCAGTATGATTTCTACAGCATGCTGCGCAAGCAGACCGTCCCGGTGCCCGGGGAACGCGCCGCCGCCCAAGCGCGTGCCCACTGGACAAGGCTCACGGCCGGCCCACCGCGCTACCTCGTGCAGGTCGGCTCCTACACCAGCGATGCCCAGGCGCAGCGGCTTCGCCAGCGACTCGGCCAAATGGGCATCAGCGCACGGATACGGCAGGGCACGGAGCACGGGATGGTTCTCCACCGCGTGCAGATCGGCCCCGTCGATGCGGCGGGGCTGCGCTGGATCCGGCGCGAGCTCGCCGCCGCAGGCATGCGCCCTCTGGTCATACCGGTCAGGAGCAAGTGAGCGAAACCGCCGCCGGCGACTTGCCGCGAATTGAATCAGTCCTCGCCGATCGAGCGGAAATCCAGCCCGAGCGAGCGTAGCTTGCGGTACAGGTGGGTACGTTCCATGCCGACCCGCTTGGCGAGCTGTCCCACCTTGCCGTTGCACAGCAGCAGCTGCTGCTGCAGGTAGGCGCGCTCGAACTGCTCGCGCGCTTCGCGCAGCGGCAGCGCCAGCAGATCCTGCTTGACCAGAGGCTCGCCCGGCGGCGCCTGCACGGCCAGTTCGCGCTCGACCTCCTCAAGACCGATCTCCTCGCCACCGCCCTGGATCAACAGCCGATGAACCAGATTTTTCAGCTCACGCACGTTGTCCGGCCACGGGTAGTTGCGCAGCCGGTTCTGTGCCGCAACGCTGAAATGTCTGAACGGCAGCCCTTCTGCGTCGACGATGCGGTCGACGTGATGCTTCAGCAGATCGGGCACGTCCTCGGCGTAATCGCGCAGCGGCGGCACCCGCGCGATAAGCGTGTTCAGATGTCCCAGCAGATCGCGCCGCAGCTCCGCTCCGGCCCGGGTTTCGATGCCGGGGAGCGCCGAGGAGACGAGCCTCGCGCGCAGCTCGATCGGCTCGTGCCCCCCCAACGGGGTGAAGCGTCCCGATTCGAGCGTGCCGACCAGCAACCGCTGGGCGCCGGAGGGCAGATCCTCCAGCTCCTGTATGAACAGCGTCCCATCCGCGGCCTGCTCCAGCAGGCCCGCGCGATGCACGCCACTTTCCTCCGAGCCGAACAGGCGGCTCTCCGCATCCGCATCGCGCAGGCTGCTCGCGACCAGGGTGACGAACGGTCCGCCCGCCCGCGACCCCCGCCCGTGCAGGTAGCGGGCGAAGACCTCCCGGCCGGAGCCGGGCTCCCCGATCAGCAGCACCGGTGAGGCATGGGTGGCCATCTGCTGCAGCTCGGTGCGCAGCTGCTGCATGAGCTTGCTCTTGCCCGCCGGCCCCATGACCCCCGGTACGAAAAGCTTGCCCCCTTGGCGGCGGCGGCGGCCGGCATCGAGCGCCCGCTCGACGGTGCGCAGGAGCTTGGCGAGCGACAGCGGCTTCTCGACGAAATCGAACGCCCCGAGCCTCGTAGCCTCCACAGCCGTCTCCACCGTGCCGTGCCCCGACATCATCACGACCGGGCAGCCCTCCGAAGTGGCGGAGGACCATTCCCGCAGCAGCGTGATGCCATCGACATCCGGCATCCAGATGTCGAGCAGAACCAGGTCCGGGGTCTGTCGCGCGCGCGAGGCGCGCGCCTGGGCCGCATTGGCCGCAACGTCCACCGCGTACCCCTCCTCCGAGAGGATCTCCTTCAGCAGGCCGCGGATATCGGCCTCGTCGTCGACCACCAGAATGTGCGCAGCGCTCATGCTTTCTCACCCCGCAATGAATCTCGACTCTCACGCGTCCCGCCTCGGCTGCCGAACGCCACCGGCAGCGCCACCCGGATACGGGCTCCGCCCTCGGGGCGGTTGTCGGCATCGATCCGTCCCCCGTGCTCCTCGACGATCTTTTTCACGATCGCCAGTCCCAGGCCCGTGCCCCTGGGCTTGCTCGTCACGTAGGGATCGAAGATCCGCCCAAGCAGATCCTGCTGGAAACCGGGACCATTGTCACACACTGTAATGAGGGCGAACGCCCCTTGGGCGTCTCCTTCGAGACGGGTGCAGATCATCAGGCGGGGCGAGGCATGCCCCTCGAGCGCCTCGAGGGCGTTGGTCACCAGGTTATTGAGAATCTGGCGCACCCGGCCGCGGTCGGCCTCCAGGCCCGAGAGACGCTCATCGAGATCGAGATCGATGCCCGCCCGCGGGTCTTGCGAGCGATACAGGTCGGCCACCTCGGTCACCAGCTGGTTGAGGCTGAAGCGGCTGACATGCATCTCCGGGGCGCGCGCATATTCACTGAACGCGTTCACCATCTGCTGCATGGTCTCGACCTGCTGCACGATGGTGTGGGTCGAGCGCTCGAGGATCTCCCCCTCCGGGGGGGATAGGGTCGAGAGCAGCCGGCGGCGCAGCCTCTCGGCCGACAGCCGGATCGGCGTCAGGGGGTTCTTGATCTCATGCGCCAGGCGCCGCGCGACCTCCCCCCAGGCGGCATCCCGCTGCGCCTGCAGCAACGCGGTGATGTCGTCGAAAACGATGACATAGCCCATGTCGCCGCTTTCTCCCGGCAGTGCCGTGCAGGCGCACATCAGGGTGAGGATGCGCCCCGCCTTGCCGAGATCGATCTGCTCGCGCCACTCCTGCCGGCCGCGCGCGAAACGCACCGCGAGCGCCGCCACGAACTGGCCCAGCCGCTCGTTGCCCGCCGTCAGGTCCGGCAGCGCCCGGCCGGTGGCCGCGGAGAGGTCGAGCCCGAGGATGGCGCCGGCCGCCTGGTTGGCCATGCGCACCACCAGGTTGCGATCGATCGCCAGCACCCCCGTGGAGAGCCGCGCGAGAATGATCGCCAGGCGCTCGCGCTCGCGCTCCACAGCCATCTGGCTGCGCGTCGCCTCATCGTGCGCCCGCCGCAGGCGCTTGGTCATGTCGTTGAAAGAGTGGACCAGAAAACCCATTTCGTCGCGCGAGGGCAGAGTCAGGCGCGTGTCGAAATCGCCCTTGCCCACCGCCCGCGTGCCGGCGATCAGATCCTGCACCGGCCGCGCGAGGCGTTGTGCCGAGAGGATCGCCCCGTGAATCGCCGCCAGCATGGCGAGCAGCAGGACCAGGGTGAGCGTCAGGATGAAGCTGTACTTCAGCGGCTCGCGCAGCGTCGTGAGATTGCCGTACTGCGAGTACGCTCGCTGGACCACCTCCGACAGCGCCGACAGCTGAGGCGGCACCGGATAGACGGCCATGAGGTAGCGGTCATCGGAGCCGGAAAACTGATCGAGCGGGACCCCGATGCGGATGAGGAAGCGCCCATCGGACTGCGGCTCCAGATTGACGTAGGTTCGCCGCTCGCTCACCTGGCGCACCAGGTCGGCAGGCGGCGCGAGCGAGACATCCGACAGCGGGTCTTGCAGGCTCGCCGCGAGAATGCGCTCATCGGCGCCGTACACCACGATCTCTTCGGCGGAGTCCGAGCGGCGCGCCTGGTCGAGCCGCGCTTGAATCCTCAGCGCCCCGCGTCCGGCCAGGGAGCGGGCGAGCAGCGTCGCACGGCGCGATTCGTCCTGGACGCGCAGATCGAGCGCCGAGCGCGACAGCACGAGCGCGTCCTTCAGGCCCTGTTTCACCTCGACCCGGAACCAGCTGTCGATGCCGCGGTTCAGGAAGCCGACCGAGGCGAAGTACACGATGAGCAGCGGCGCCACCACCAGCGCCCCGAACGTCGTCACCGTGCGCGCCGTGAGGCGCGATCCGGGCACGTGGTTGCGATAGTCGCGCACCAGCTGCCACAGCCGCCGGGCCAGCATCACGATCAGCGCCAACACGCCGATCACATTGAACAGCACGATCCACGGCTGCAGCCGGCTGAACTCCGAGGAGTTCTGCGCGCTCTTGGCCAGAAGCAGCAGCGCGCCGAGCCCGATGCCGCTCCAGAGCACCAGGGCCGCGATGGCACGTATCCGCCGGCGCACCGCGGCGGCGTCTCTTACCCCGGCAGCGCCCATGTGTACCAAGAGCTCTCGCGCTGCCAGTCATCGGTCCAGAACAGCAGCGCACGCAGCGATGCAGGAAGATCGCCGCGCCGCACCCCGGCGCGGACGCTGATGGTGTACGACCCGGGGTCCTGGAGCTGCGATTCGACCAGGATCGGCCAGTCGCGGACCTGCTCCAGATAGTGGAGCGCCTTTTTCACCGTGGTGAAGCTGTGCTCGGCGCCCGTTTGCGCGTTGCTGACCACGAAGCGCCTCGTGACCACATGGTAGGCAAGCTGCCGCTGCAGCGTCACATCGACGACATCGGCGTCGAACCAGAAGCGCCGGACCCGATCGATCTCAGCCTCGATGTCGAAAGACAGCGTCACCCCGTTCGCCAGCGCCTTGCGGATCATGGGATTGAGCGGATAGGTGATCTGCGCGTTGAGCTCGATCACACCGTGGTTGAAATTGACATAGGCGGAGCGTACCGCGAGCGCGCCATCGAGCGCGCTCGCCCGCACCCGCGTAGCCGGCGCGAGCCCCAGCGCGCCGGCAGCCAACAGCAGCCCCCACCACCGGCTGAGGTATCTTCGTCTGCCGCGACGGCAGATCGAGCTTGGCGCCGAGGATTTCCGTGGCATGAATGCAACGACAGTTTGTGTGAGATCCCCTGCTTCCATACGCTACATGGTGCCGGACGTTGTCTTTTCGAGACAAGCATAATAGAACCCATCGGTCTGCGCCGCACCCCCGCACAGCAACTGCACCCCCCACCGGCAGGCAAGCGCTCCGGGGGCGAGCCGCCCGGCAGGGAGGGAAATGGCCCGGGCGTGCGGGCGGTGCGTGAGGAACCGCTCCACGACCGCCTCGTTCTCGGCCGGCAGCACCGAGCACGTCGAGTACACGAGCCGCCCCCCCACGGCCAGCATCTGGAATGCGGCTTCGAGGATCTCGAGCTGGGTGCCGGCAAAGGTCGGAATGTCCTCGGGACGCCTCAGCAGCTTGATGTCCGGGTGCCTGCGGATGACCCCCGTGCCCGAGCAGGGCGCGTCCACGAGGATGCGCTCGAAGGGCCTGCCGTCCCAGAACGCGCCCGGGTCGCGCACGTCGGCCGCCACGACATGCGCCGGCAGCCCCAGACGGGAGAGATTCTCGCGCACCCGCTCGAGCCGCCCCGCATCGATGTCCAGCGCCCAGAGGTCCACCTGCCCGCGGGTCAGCTCCAGCAGGTGGGCCGCTTTACCACCGGGGGCGGCGCAGGCGTCCAGCACTCTCATGCCGGGCTCGGCACCGAGCAAGGGGGCGGCGAGTTGTGCGCCCGCGTCCTGCACCGAGACCCGTCCCTCGAGGAAGCCCGGGACCGCCTCGACACGCACCGGCCGGTCCAACACCACGGCGGGCGGGGCGGCGAACTCCATACCCCACTCGATCAGCCGGCCCTCCGCGCCCGCCGCGGCCAGCTCGCCGAGGTAGTCCTCGGGCGTGCACCGCATGCAATTGACCCGCAGCGTCATGGGCGGGTGAACGTTGTCGGCATCGAGGCAGCTCGAGCCGTACAGCGGCCAGGCGCTCAGCAGCGCATCGGCCAGCCAGCGCGGATGAGCGGTTCGACGGGCCGGATCCCGGTCCACCTCTGCGAAGATGTCCTGGCGTTCCGCGAGCAGTCTTCGCAGCACGGCGTTGGTGAGGCCGCCGGCGTGCTTGTGACCCAAGATCTTCACCGCGTCCACCGCCGCATGCACGGTCAGCTGCGGCGCGTTGCGGGAGTACTCGAGCTGATGGGCGGCCACCGCCAGCAGGGCCCTGACCTCGCGCGGGAGGGCCCGTGGCCGCGCCAACAGGCGCTCCAGCGCGGGCTTCAGGCGCAGGTACCATCGCACGGTGCCCAACGTGATGGCGCGAACCGCGGCGCGATGCGGGCCGGCTTCGAACGTCGACAGCGCTTCATCGGCGGTTTGACCGGCGAGGATCGCGGCGACGGCGCGTGAGGCTTGCGCGAGTACCGTTGCGGCTTGACCGGGACCTGAGCGCGTCAATGCTGCCGGCCCAGGATCATCTGAGGCGCAAGCCCCCTGTGACCGCCCACGAACATGCCGGCGCTCTGGCGTGATCCGCCCGGCCGCTGCAGTGTGAGCAGGTCCAAAGTCCCGTCGCCGCACTGCACCCGAATGAAGCCATCACTGTGGCTGCCGTGGGTCTTGAGGATGCAACCCGGCTTGGCACCCGCCTCCCCCTCCTGAGGTCCCAGCCGGGCGGCATGCACCAGCAGACGCTCCTCGACACCGGCCCCGGGGTCGGTCCGGGCGGTCTCGGCAGCGGTCCAGGGCTGCAGGGAGCGGATCTGCCGCTCGATCTGCGCCGCCGGACGGTGCCAGTCGATCAGCGCATCGCGTTTCTCCAGCTTGTGGGCATAGGTCACTCCCTCGGCCGGCTGGGGTCGCGCCACCAATGTGCCTCGCGTGAGGCCGTCCAGGGCCTGAAGCAGCAGCGGTCCGGCCAGATCGGCGAGTCGGTCGCGCAGGCTTCCGCCGGTGTCCCGCGGATCGATCGCGACAGGGCGCTGCAGCAGGATCGGGCCGGTATCGAGCCCGGCCTCCATGCGCATGATGGTCAGGCCCGTCTCGGTATCGCCGGCAAGCAGGGCGCGCTCGATGGGGGCCGCGCCACGCCAGCGAGGCAGGAGCGAGGCATGCACGTTGAGGCAGCCCAGCGGCGGCAGGTCGAGCACGGCCTGCGGTAAGAGAAGGCCGTAGGCCACGACCACCAGCAGATCCGGCCGCCACTCGATGAGCGGCGCCCAGTCCGCGGGGCTCTTCAGCGCCGCTGGCTGGGCCACCGGCACTCGCGTCTGTGCCGCCAGCTTCACCGGCGAGGCACTCAGGCGCCGGCCACGCCCCTTGGGGCGGTCGGGCTGAGTCAATACGCCGACGACCTCGTGCGGAGAGTGCAGCAGCTCGAGCAGCACCGACAGCGCGAATTCCGGTGTCCCCGCGAAGGCGACGCGGAGCGAGGTCTGGGCGGTCACCGGAGCACCCGGCTCAAAGCGCGGGACGAGCACCGGCGGCAGGTCGCACCGCCCGGGCCTTGCGCTCTTTTTCCAGCTTTTTGCGGATGCGCTCGCGCTTCAGTCCGGAGAGATAGTCGACGAACAGCTTCCCTTCGAGGTGATCCATCTCGTGCTGGACGCACACGGCCAGCAATTCCTCGCAGTCGCGCTCGTACGCCTGCCCCATGCGGTCCTGCGCCCGCACGCGAATGCGGGTGGCGCGCCGGACCTCATCGAAGATCCCGGGCACCGAGAGGCAGCCCTCCTCGGTGGCAGCGTCCCCCTCGCGGGAGAGGATCTGCGGATTGATCAGCACGAGGGGCTGATCGTGCGCCTCCGAGACATCGATGACGATCAGCCGCTGATGCACGTTCACCTGGGTAGCGGCAAGGCCGATGCCCGGCGCGGCGTACATCGTCTCGAGCATGTCATCTATCAGCCGGTGAAGGTCGGAGTCGAAACGGATGACCGGCTGCGCCCGGGTACGCAGCCGCGGATCGGGAAACTCCAGAATCGTTCTGAGCGCCATGAGGAATTCGAGTCGCGTGGAGCCAATGGGTTCCGGCGGCGGCCACTTGAGGTCGGCCCCGAGCGCCGCCGTGACCGGACGCACAAACTAGACAATAAAGCGCCGTGAGGGGCCCTTCGCGTGCCATTATACCCGTCCATGGTCTCGAAACAGATTCCAGGCGCCCGCCTCGTGCTGGCGGGCGGGGCGGCGGCCGTACTGGCCGCCTGTTCGTCGCTGCATGGCGCGCGCCAGCCGGCCGTCCCCGCGGCCTCGGCGAGCGTGCGGCCGGCCGTCGCGGCGCCCTCGAGCGGCACCCTCACCGCCACCCAGGCGGCCATTGCCGCGGCGAGAGCCCGCGGAGCTTCCCCTGAATCAACGCAGGCCGCACCCGCCTCCGCGCTCATCAGATCCACCGCACCCATGACCTATACGGTCAAGCCGGGAGACACGCTGTGGGGGATCGCCTCGATGTTCCTGCGCGACCCGTGGAAGTGGCCCGAGGTCTGGTACAACAACCCGCAGATCAAGAACCCCCACTGGATCTATCCCGGCGACGTGCTGCAGCTTGCCTACGGCCGCAACGGCCGGCCGCAGATCCGCCTGTTGCGCGAGGGTCCGCTGCATCGGGCATCCACGCTCAAGCTCAAGCCGCGGCTGCGTAGCACTCCCCTGACTGCCGCCATTCCGACGATCCCCTACGCAGCGATCGCGAGCTTTCTGGCGCGGCCCACCGTGCTCACATCGGATCAGGTGAGCCGCGCGCCCCACATCATCGCATTCAGCAACCAACAGCAGATCGGCGGCTCCGGGTCCGTGGCGTATGTCAGCAGCCTCGGCCCCCATCCGCACGCCCGCTACAGCGTCGTGCACGTGGGCGAGGAGCTGCGCGATCCGGGGTTGTTTGGGCGCAGGTTCGGGTATCTCGGCACTTATGCTGCGACCGCGCTGATCCGCACGCCGGGCGATCCGGCGACGGCCGTGCTCACCGATGCCGCACGCGAGACGTTCGCGGGCGACCGGCTGATCTCGAGCGATGCCGGAATCCCCCTGACATTCGAGCCCCGCGCGCCGTCACGGCCGATCCACGGGAAGATCATCTGGGTGATCGGCGGCACGGGAGCGATGGATCTGGCGGGTCAGTACGACATCGTGGTGCTCAATCGCGGCACGCGCGCCGGACTTGTGCCCGGGGATGTGCTCACCGCCGATCATGAGCAGGGCATCGTGCACGACACGCACGGCTCTTTCGCGTGGCTGTTCCGTTCCTTCGGAGGCCTGGGCAGGGATTTCGCGCCGCGGGTGAAATTGCCGGCCGAGCGCGCCGCGACTCTCCTGGTCTTCAAGACCTACCGGCGCCTGTCCTTCGCGTTGGTGGTGGCGGCCACCAACACCATCACCGAGGGGGATCCGGTTCACAATCCCTGATTGGACTCGCCCCAAGACGCCTGCGGCGCCTCTTGGGCTGCCGGGCATGCCGGGGGGGCTCGAGCGCCGTCAGCCCGGGACCGGCGCACGCCCGGTCAATGCGGCCAACACCGGGGCGGTGAGCGGGCGCACGCCGCGCCAGAGCCGGAAGGATTCCGCCGCCTGCTCGACCAGCATTCCCCAGCCGGGCACGGCGCGCGCGCAGCCGCGGTCGTGCGCCCAGCGAACGAACGCCGTGTCGCCCTTGCCGTAAGCCATGTCATAACAGAACGTTTCGGGGCCCAGCACCGTGGCGGGCACGTCGGGCAGCTCGCCGGTGAGGCTGGCCGAGGTGGCGTTGATCACCAGGTCGAACTCGCCGTGGCCGATCTGGCCGAAGCCGGCGCCCCGGACATCGCCCAGCGCCGCGAACGAGGCTGCAAGCGCCTGGGCCCGCTCGGCCGTGCGGTTGGCGACCACGATGGATTGCGGCCTCTGCGCAAGCAGCGGCGCGATCACTCCGCGCGCCGCCCCCCCTGCCCCGAGCAGCAGCACCCGGCGGCCCGCGATCGCAAGCTGCAGGTTGTGGGTCAGGTCCTGCACGAGGCCCGCCCCGTCGGTGTTGTCACCGAGCAAGGTGCCGTCGCGGTGCGCTGCCAGAGTGTTGATCGCGCCGGCCTGCCGGGCGCGCTCGGTCAGCTCGTTGGCGAGCTGCAGGGCGCGGGTCTTGTGCGGCACGGTGATGTTGACGCCCCGGCCTCCCTCTGCGAAAAACCCGGCGACGCGCCGGGTGAACTCCTCCGGGGCCACATCCATCAGACGGTAGCTCATCGACTGGCCCGTCTGGCGCGCGAACAGCGAATGAATGAAAGGCGAGAGGCTGTGGGCCACCGGATGGCCAACCACGGCATACTGATCCACTGTCCCTTCCATGCGCCCGATTTTGCGCCTGGCGAGCCGGCCTGTCACCCTGGAGCGACACGACGAATCGTCGTGCCTCCGCCGTGTCCGCCATCGAGGTGCCGGTGCAGCTCCGCCAACCACGATCCCATGCTTTCCTCCACCCGGTAGGGAGGATTGACAATCAGCATGCCCGAGCCGTTGAGTGCGACTCGGGAGTCGCGCGGATAGAGCCACAATTCGGCCAGCAGTATCTCCCTGCCGATATCCCGGGCGAGGCCCGCCTGCCAACCGGCGCCTGTGCGCTCGTCCTTGATGGGATACCAGATTGCGAGCACTCCCGTGGGGAAGCGGCGCAGCGCATCGCAGCAGGCGGCCCGTACGCGCTCGAGGTCCCGCCGGCTCTCCTCGTAGGGAGGATCGATGAAGACGAGCCCGCGCCGCTCGGGCGGCGGCAGCGCCGCGCGCATCTGCTCGAAACCATCGCCGCTGTCGATACGGATGCGGCGTTGCCCGCGAAACGCCGCCAGCGACTTTTCCAATGCCCGCGCCTGCGCGGGCAGCCACTCGATCAGCACCGCTCGATCCTGGGCCCTGAGCTCGCCCGCGGCCAGCCAGGGGGAACCGGGGTACAGCCGCGCCGAGTTGCACTGCCGGCGCAGCTGCGCGATGCAATCCAGGTAGTGACGCAGCTCCTCGGCCACGCAGGCCTCGCTCGTGAGTCGCGTGATGCCGGCTGCGGCCTCCGCCGCCGAGTCGGACAGATCGTACACGCCGCGACCGGCATGAGTTTCCAGGTAAAGGAAACCCTTGTCCTTGCGTTTCAGAGCCGTGAGCAGCGCCAGCAGCGTAACGTGCTTGTGGACGTCCGCAAAGTTGCCGGCATGGTGGGCATGGCGGTATTTCATTTGGACCAACGGTAGCAAATGGATCGCATTTTCAGGTGTTCGCACCGCATTTGAGGGGGACCGATCGAGCGCGCGCGGACCTAAGCTCATCGGCGATGAGCAAAATGTCCGTGTGTGCCAGGCTCGCGCGTGTCCCCGGTCTGACAGCCGACCACCTCCGCTGGCTCGCCCGCGAGGCAGGCGGCGATCTCGAGCGGCTGTGCGATCCGGCGGTCATTGCCCGCGTGGACCTGCCGCCGGCGGCTCGGCAGTCCCTGATGGCGCCCGATCAGGCGGCGCTGCGCGCGGACCTGGACTGGTGCGCGGCCAGCGGGGTGCAGGTAATCCTCTGCATCGATGAGGCTTATCCGTTCCAGCTCGCCGCAACTCGAAGCGCGCCGCCGGCATTGTACGTTCTCGGATCGGTGCAGGCGCTCAAGAACCCCCAGCTCGCCATGGTGGGCTCGCGCAGCCCCACTCCCGCCGGCCGGAGCATCGCGCGGGAATTCGCCGCCGCGCTAGCGCGCTGGGGCCTCACCATCACCAGCGGCCTGGCGACGGGCATCGATGCGGCCAGCCACGAAGGGGCGCTCGAGGCCGGGGACACGATCGCGGTGCTCGGCAGCGGGCTGGATCACATCTACCCCGCGGAGAACGCCAACCTCGCCCGGCACATCCAGGGCCGCGGCGCGCTGGTGTCCGAGTTCCCACCCCGGACGCGTCCCGCGCGACAGAACTTTCCGCGCCGCAACCGCATCATCAGCGGGCTCGCCCTGGGCACGCTGGTCGTCGAGGCAGCCGCGGACAGCGGCTCGCTGATCACCGCTCGCTGGGCGGGGGAACAGGGTCGGGAGGTATTTGCGATCCCGGGCCCGATCCGCAGCCCCCTGTCACGCGGCTGCCACAAACTGATCCGTGACGGCGCGCATCTGGTCGAGGCTCCGTCACAGGTGCTGCCGGAGATCCATTTTTCTCTAAAAAATCAAATTCTTATGACCGATCCACCCGGCCTGCCGGCGGCCGCCGCATTGGACAAGGATTATGAAATGCTGTTAGATGCGCTCGACTTTGAACCCGTGACGCTCGATACCCTGGCGGCCCGCTCAGGCTTGTCCGGCGAGTCGATCGCCTCAATGTTGCTGATTCTCGAGCTGCAGGGGCGCGTCTCTCCGTACCCCGGCGGCCGGTATGGCCGGCTCGGGACTGACCGCTGAATACAGGATTCCCAGCGAGACATGGCTGAAAACCTGGTCGTCGTTGAATCGCCCGCCAAGGCGAAGACCATCAAGAAATACCTGGGCAAGGACTTCGAAGTGCTGGCCTCCTACGGCCACGTCCGCGACCTCATCCCCAAGGAGGGAGCGGTGGACCCCGATCGCGGCTACAGCATGCAATACCGGGTGCTCGAGAAGAACGAGCGCCACATCGAGAGCATCGCGCGGGGGCTGAAGAAATCGAAGGCGCTCTACCTGGCGACCGACCCGGATCGCGAGGGCGAGGCGATCGCCTGGCACCTGAGGGAAATCCTCAAGGCCCGCGGCGACCTCGACGGCAAGGCGGTCCATCGCGTGGCTTTCTACGAAATCACGCGCAACGCGATCCGCGAGGCGGTCTCCCAGCCTCGGGACCTGTCGCTCGATCTGGTCAACGCGCAGCAGGCCCGTCGGGCGCTCGATTACCTGGTGGGCTTCAACCTCTCGCCCCTGCTGTGGAAGAAAGTCCGGCGCGGCCTGTCCGCCGGCCGGGTGCAGAGCCCGGCGCTGCGCATGATCTGCGAGCGCGAGGCCGAGATCGAGGCCTTCATCGCCCGGGAATACTGGACGCTCGAGGGGCAGGGGTCCGTCGCGAGCGCCGCGCCGTTCCCGCTGAGACTGCTCGAGTATCGCGGCGGCAAGGTAGAACAGTTCTCTTTCACCAACGAGACCCAGGCTCGCGAGGTGGAACGCGCCATCGAGAGCGCCGCCCTGGAGGCGGCCGGCGGCCGCGCGCCGGGCCGGCTGCGCGTGCTGTCCGTGGAGCGCAAGCAGCGGCGGCGCACGCCCGCCCCGCCCTTCACCACTTCCACGCTGCAGCAGGAGGCGGCGCGCAAGCTCGGCTTCAACGCCCGGCGCACCATGCGGCTTGCGCAACAGCTCTACGAAGGCGTCGATCTCGGCGAGGGCAACATCGGCCTGATCACCTACATGCGCACCGACTCGGTCAACCTGGCGGCCGAGGCCGTGCGCGAGATCCGCGAAGTGGCCGCGCGCCTGTACGGAAAGGACGAGGTGGCCGAGGAGCCGCGCATCTTCAAGACCAAGTCGAAGAACGCCCAGGAGGCGCACGAGGCGATCCGCCCGACCTCCGCGGCGATCACGCCCGCGGAGGTCGAGAGCAAAATCGACAATGACCTGTACAGGCTGTACTCGCTCATCTGGAAGCGAGCCGTCGCCTCGCAGATGGCGGTGGCGGTATTCGACACCGTCGCGGCCGACATGGTGGCGGGCCCCGATTCGCCCGAGCGCCACGTGCTGCGCGCCACCGGCTCGACGCTGGTGAAGCCCGGTTATATCTCGGTCTACCAGGAAGGCACGGACGATGCCAAGGCGGACGAGGACGATCACGCGTTGCCGCCGCTGCAGGAGGGCGATCTGGTCGACCTGGTGGCGCTGCACGCCGATCAGCACTTCACCGAGCCGCCGCCTCGCTACAGCGAGGCCTCGCTCGTCAAGGCGCTGGAGGAGCACGGCATCGGCCGCCCCTCGACCTATGCCACCATCATCTCGACCCTGCAGGACCGCGAATATGTCGAGATGGACAACCGGCGCTTCATTCCCACCGACATCGGCAAGATCGTCAACCGGTTCCTGACCGAGCATTTCCACCGCTACGTGGAATACGGCTTCACCGCTGCGATGGAGGACGAGCTCGACGCCGTCTCGCGCGGCGAGGAGGTCTGGACCACTCCGCTCGAGAAGTTCTGGAAGCCCTTCATCCACCAGGTCGAGCACACCGAGAAGACCGTCACACGCGAGCAGGTCGCGCAGGCGCGCGAGCTCGGCACCGACCCGGGGAGCGGCAAGCCGATCACCGTGCGCATGGGACGCTTCGGCCCGTTCGTGCAGATCGGCA
>JAJZLX010000320.1 GCA_021850555.1 Pseudomonadota bacterium
CGCTAACGAGCGGCTGCGAACCAGCGATTGATGCGTTCGGCCACCGTTGGGTCCGAGTCGAGGCCGAGTTTGGAGCGGCGCCAGAGCACGTCCTCGGCGCACCGTGCCCATTCTTCAGTACGCAGATACTCCAGCTCCGCCTCATGAAGTCCAGGCCCGACCTCGTCCCCGAGTTCCGTGACGCGGCGGGCGGTCCCGATGATCCGCGCGATGCGTGTGCCGTAGGCGCGGCACATGCGCCGGACCAGCCGCGGCGCCAGGAACGCGTAGCGGGCCGCCTGCGCGACCGTGAAGGCTTCGATATCCATGTCCGGAATATCCCCGCCGGGCAGCACCGCCGCTCGCGTCCAAGGGTGGCTTGCGATATGCATCCGCGGCAGCAATTCCGCGAGCGCATGCTCCGCCAGACGCCGGTAGGTAGTGAGTTTGCCGCCGAACACGGACAGGATCGGGGCGACGCCCTCTGGCGCGTCGAGGTCGAACACGTAGTCGCGAGTGACAGTTGATGCGTCCACGCCACCATCGTCATACAAAGGCCGTACTCCCGCGTAGGCCCACACGATTTGCTGCGGCAGGGCCGGCTGGCGCAGATATTCTCCGGCCACACGGCACAGATAGTCGATCTCTTGCGCACTGACGGCGACCTGCGCCGGATCGGCGTCATACGGAACGTCCGTCGTACCGATCAGCGTGAATTCGTCGGCGTAAGGAATTGCGAAAATGACACGTCCGTCAGACCCTTGCAGCGTATAGGCGTGTGCCCCGGCATACAGACGCGGAACGACGATGTGGCTACCCTTCACCAGTCGCAAAGCCCGGTGCCACGGCACGCCGACGCTCGAGAGCACGTTTTGCACCCACGGGCCGGCGGCATTGATCAGCGCCCGCGCCTGAACCGATCGTCGTTCACCGCGCGGCGATTGCGTCTCGAGATGCCAGAGGAGCGCCTCGCGGCGCCCGGCGACCAGGTTCCAGCCGACGGCGATGCATGCGCCGCGCTCGCGCGCGTCAATGGCGTTCAGCACGACCAACCGGGCGTCATCTACCGCACAATCGGAATACTCGAATGCAATGCGAATCGGCTCCCGAAGCGGATCGAGTGCGGGAGCGCGCCCGCGGCGCAGCGTACGCGTCGGCGCGAGCCTGCGACGCTCGCCGATGTGATCATAAAGAAACAGTCCCGTGCGCAGCATCCAGGCCGGACGCATGCCCGCCCGCACGGGCAACACGAAGCGCAGTGGATGTACGATGTGCGGCGCTGCAGCCCAGAGCACCTCGCGTTCCTTGAGGCTTTCGCGCACCAGGCGGAACTCACTGTGCTCGAGATAACGCAAGCCGCCGTGGATCAGCTTGGAGGAGGCGGATGAGGTCGCGCCGGCAAGATCCCGGCCCTCCAGCAGCAGCACCCTGAGTCCCCGTCCAGCCGCATCGCGGGCGATGCCGACACCATTGACGCCCCCGCCGACCACCACCAGATCGTACGGACCGTGGCCGGACATAGGCTCCTGCGGGCTCATCGGGCGGACTGCGCGCGGCGCCGAACAGCCGGCGAGGTATCGCGGCAAGCCGCTGGCGGCCTGCCACCTCGCATCGATCGCCTCCGACAGGGTAGTCCAGAGTCTGTTCGTCCGGGCTCATCGCACCCCGTAAGCAAACAGGCTGTGCAGGTTGGAGTAGCCAAATTAGCACCCAGAGTTGACCCCGCACCTGGCTGTTCGTGACAGCACGCACGTGGCCTCGGTCCCTTAGGACCGGGCATCCGGTTCGCGCTTCTCGGCGGTCGGACTTGCGCCGCTGGGCTGCGCCGAGCGGCGTCTCGGATCCGCTCCACGCGCTTGACGTTCCGCTTGCTCGGCGGTAGAGGCTTGCAGCGATTTGTTATTTTATCCAGCGGCGCAATTCGGCGCAAGGGATCGTACAGAACGGCGGACATCCCGCTGTGCGGTGATTTCAACGGCCAAGGTCGCATACCCCCAGTTCGCTTCGACGTAGATGCTCGGGTCGGCGAGCGGCTCACAGACCTTCGCCGGCTTTTCGGGCCCCGCTGCGGGCCGACGGGCGACTCGGCGGTTTTTGTTAAGATCACCGATTCGCGAACCATCGCATCGATCGGCGGCGAGGTGCAAATCTAGATGAGCCTGCGTTCCCCTCGTTTTGTGGCAAGCACGCTGCTCGCGGTGATTGTTTCGGCCACTTTGGCCGTGTTCGGCTGGCTCTGGGGAATTCCCCGCTGGAACGTCGCGTTCGACGGTGCGCTCGCCCCCTGGGTGTCCGCGTATGGAGGCTGGGCGATTTCGATCGGATTCGTGGCGTTGGGATCGATCGTGGTTGCCAGCTGCGTCGTCGCGAGCTGGATCCAGCGGACCTATCACTACCTCGTGCTGGCGGCGGGAGCCGTGGCGGTTCTGACGTTCATCGCGCTCGGTCTACCCGCAACGGTGGTCGCGCAGATCAAGGACGGAGCCCGTCTCGTCATCGTGGGGCTGTGCGGCCTGATGGTACTGGCGATATTTCTCTCGGCGCTGAAAGCGAGACTCACCCGAAGATTCCGGAGCTGAGCGCCACAGCCCCTCACAGTCTCGGCCCGACGCCCGGCAGCATCCGCCGCAGGGTGTCGTCTTTGAGAATCCAGTGATGCCGGATCGCCGCCGCGATGTGCAGCACGAGGATCACGCCCAGCGCCAGCGCGAGTATCGAGTGAGTCAGATACAGCGCATGCCCGAGCGGCACATCCTTGGCGATGGGATTGGGCAACTGGAACAGATTGAACCATCGGATCGTGAAGCCCAACGCCGCCGAGCCGAACCACCCGGTCAGCGGCATGGCGATCAGCAAGGCATACAGCGCGCCGTGAGTAAAGCGCGCCAGAAACCGCTCGTACGGCTTCAGCGTATCAGGCAGGTCCGGGACTGGATTGGCCCAGCGCCAGATCAGCCGAGCCACCACGACCACCAGAATCGTCAGTCCGAGGGACTTGTGGGCGTTGATGAGCGCGAACAGCTCGGGGCCCGGCCGCAATTGGATGAAAATCAGCGCAAGCGCGATTTGCGCGAAGATCATGATCGCGAGCAACCAATGAAACAGCTGCGAAACAAGCCCCCAGCGGGTTCGATCATTACGAATTGGCATGGCTACACTCACTCGACGCTCAAGTCGACCACCCCGGCCCCATCCGTCCAGCGGCGGGACTACTGAAGTGGAACCGACAATCCGTACACGCTGACTTGCGCAACGGCTGAAAGTCTAGCCTGGAGTGCGCGCGAATGGCCAGCGATTTGGCTGCCAGCGCGCTCCCGCGCTCGGGCTGCACCGCAACGCCGCGAACGGATTACGCTGCGCGGTCTTTGGCTCCGGCCGCATACCGGCGCGCACGGCCTTGGGGCTTAAAAGCGAGCGGGTTGCACGGCAACGTCGGGGTCGGCTCGGGGAAAGTCGAGCGTGTCGGCGATGAGAAACATGATCATCCGGATCGAGCGGAAGCGGCCGTCCCCGCCGCCCTCGCGCCTGGCAGCCTGGAGCAGCCCGGTGATGGCCTCGAGAAAGCGGTTGATGGGCCGGAAAGTCACCCGGGCGAGGATGCCCTCGAGATGCTTGCGGACCATCACGGCGACTCTCTAATTCAGCGGTTCGACTTTCGCGCGCAGCACGTTACTGCACCAGCGGCGCACGGGGTTCGGCTGCTTGCGGGGAGAGTCGGCGCAGAGCGTCACGTCATCGTGGCCCTCCGCGCGGCAGATCTCTTCGGGGGCAACGCGGCGCGCCTTGAACGGTACCGGGATCGTGTATTGGATGTCGAGCGCATCGAGCACGTGGACGGTACGCCGGAAACAATGCGTTATGCCCATACGCATCCCGCGGATCACCTGCGACCGGAAGAGCCGGAATCCACGTTGCCAGGCAAGGCTGGCGCGGGCATCGTTCGAATCATGCCCGTTGCCGCAGCGGTGTCAGGGGCCGAGCAGCTGACCAAACCTGGATCATGGATGCGGTCGAGACGTGCGCGCTGACCGCCGCAGGCCTCGCAACCGCTTTCGATGGTTTCACGCGGCCGTGCCGCGATCGAGGCTGCATGGCTCCGCTTCCACGTCCCGCCCATGCGCGCCGATCCCTGCGGTTCGGACCGGCAGCTGCCGGCGCGGACCCGCGTCACGGCAAGCCTTCACCTTGCCGCGGCGCTGCGTAGCTGCCGGAAAAACCGAGCCGCCACGCAGAACGGGGGGAACGGAATCCCCCCGCGCCTGCACCAGGTTTCAACGGCTATGACGTTCGTCCCGTGGGGCGTTTCCATCCGGCTGACGGAAGGTGGGCGGCAAGGTCTGCTCCCCGACCCGCGACTGCGGCTTCTGCTGCTGCCCTTCTCCCGCCCAATACCCAGGGCGATCGTAGTGCTTGTACAGGAGCGCTTCCCGGTCCCGATTGACGGTGATCGCCGGGTCGTACTGCGGCGCCTCCTTGATCGCCTTGCGCGTCAAATTGAGTTTCACCGTCTTGTCCGACCACCGCATCTCCCGGATCCACTGCGGCGCAATAAGCGCCTTATGACCGAGCCACCAGTTGCTGGTATCCACAATCAGGTATCGAACGGCCCACGTCTCGTCGTCAAGCAGCAGACCGTGGACATGACCGATGTCGCCGTCGCTCGCCTCGATGTCGTACTTCATTATCGCCTTGCAACTGCGCAGATGAGTATCGTGCACCTCGCGTTGTCCCTTGATGGATTCCGCATGCTCATCTTGCGGCCGCGCATGACGGTATTCAGCCGACGCCGCATCGAATCCCACGCCCGTCACCATACCCGGATAGGCGCCGCCGCCCCACATTCCCGCCCCGCCCCAGTAAATCGGGTAGTTGTAGTAGCCGAGGTACTCCAGTTCGTGCTGCCGGGATACCGGCTTATCGGTGTCTATGTCCGGGCTGTTCTTGACCTGCTCCATGGTGATCGAAACAGGCATCACCTTGCCGTTCGGATCCAGCTTGCCCATCGACATCGGCGAGATCAAGACTTTCCGGCTCGACAACCAACTGCCGGTATCGACGATGAGGTAGCGAACTGCCCATGCCTCGTCATCGAAATAAAAATCCGTCACTTTTCCGATAGCACCGTCACGGGCGTTGACGGCATAACCATCGAGATCATTCATGTTGCGTAACATCTCTCATTCTCCTTTGCTTGGGTGGGCTGCGCGCGCCCGGAATCCTGAATTCCGCAGTGTCGCACTCTGCCACCCCACCGTACGGGTCCGCGCCGGACTTCGGTTGAACCCCATTCACTCAAAAACTACTTTCGCATCGCCGCCGCCCTGGGTTTACACCAACCCAGCCCGCACAGCGCTCTGTTCCGGATCGGACGTCGATCCGCTTTGTTCCGCTTCGTCGTGAGTGCATGCGTCCGTGCAGACGCGCCTATCCTCTGCGACGCTTGACTGGCCGTCCCCGCGAGGTGCGGCCGACGGTTTCGTGTCATCTCTTGAACTCGACGTCTGCGCTTGCCCCGGTACAGCGCCCTCGGGACCGTGTTGGGACTCTGAATTGGTCAAGGAACCTCCAAGGCTGCCCCGGCCCGCGGTATTGCGGGCCGTGCGGACGCAAGTGCCCACTGGACGGCGAGCGTGCTCCAAGGAATGCAATGACGTCGGTGCGGTGCCTCACATTGAGCGCTCAGTTCACGCCGGGCGGTCGTACCCTGGGCACGCGGCGATAGGCGGTGTGCCGCAGCGGACGATGCGTGTTGCGGCAAATTGCGTTGTGCGGCGTCGTTCCTGACCGGATCAGCGGCCGGATAGCCCGCGGCGCGTCACTGGTCGCGTCGGCTCCGGCCAGCGGACGCTTCGCGCTGGAAACGCTGCGGCCGTCGCAGTGATCGGACCGGCCCGCGGCCATCTGATTGCGGGCCTCGGCCAACGACGGGATATCCGACCATGTGAGTTCCTTCAAATCGCTCGTCGACAGCATGCGGGTACGCACTGCGACGTCTTCGCTGAGCGAGTTGTCGCATGAAATTCCAGTTCCGGTAGCCGAACTGCACACGGCGATCCGCGAGCGATTGGCCAATGATTCCGAACCACTCGAACTCCAGCTCCCCCCGTGCACCGAGCCATCCAGGGAGACCGGCTGCGACATCGGCGGAGCTTCACCTGCCATAGGCAATATCGCGGGGAATGCGGCCAAGGTTCTCCTGTGTGCAGGAAGCGCGGAATTTCCGTGACGCGGCGAGACTCTGTGGTACCGCGTACAGACCGCATGCCACCCATGGGGCTAGGTTTCATGCATCGTCGTTCATCCGCCGTTCGCGGCTTGCGACGGTAGCGCGCCGACCGCCCGCCGGAGACTGATTCCAGGAGCACCACATGAGTATCAATAAGGATCAAGTGAAAGGCCACATCCTAAAGTCGAAAGGCAGCGTCAAGCAGGCGGTGGGGCGTGCGACCGGCAACACCAAGTTGGAAGCTTCCGGAAGAACGCAGAAGACCCTCGGCACTCTACGAGCGAAATACGGCGACGCAAAGCGGAGGTGATCGCTCACCCGATTTCGCGGCGAACCAACCGAAGCGCATCCCATGAAGAAATGGCGGTCAACAGCGTACAATTGCCCACTCCCGCCACTGACAGCCCGCCCGGATCGGACGCGCACGGCCGCATACCGGCCCTGCCGGGTCCTCGCGCTGAAACTT
>JAJZLX010000138.1:0-11422 GCA_021850555.1 Pseudomonadota bacterium
TTTCATCGAAGCGAAGGTGACCGGCACGGACAGCAGCGTGACCTTGGGTTGGTAGCCCAGGTCTTCGACGATGTCGCTGAAGACGGCCGTGGTGGAGGTGACATCCGCCCAGCCGATGTTCGAGAGGCGGATGGTGCGGCATTGCGGGCCGTCGCGCACGGGAGCCGGCTGGGTTCGAGCCGCAGCGGCGGGCGCGGCGGCGGGCACGCCCGCCCGGGCCGGCCCGATGGCGGCCAGCATCGCGAGCGCGAGAGCCGGCAGGCCAAAGACCGGTGTACGGATGCGGCGGCGGCGAGCGCGCGGAGGCCACTTTGCGGGACGCTCGAGCGTGTCTGGATGAGGATTTCGCTCGGACATGGCGTCAGATGATCGTTGTCGCGGAACGCCCCGATGGATCCGGGCCAGCCCGACCCGCAGGCTCAGGCTATGGGGACCTCGGAAAGCGCGCGGCCGCCTCGATCTCATCCAGTGTCTTGGTGTCGCGCACGTACTGCTGGCTCGCGTCGATCGTCGGCTGGTAGTCCCACGGGGTGCGCCGTCCGAGGCGCAGGGCCGAGGCGACGAGCCGCCGCCGCCGCTGGCTCGCGAGCACCTCGGCATTCAGCGACTCGAGTGACCAGCGTTCGCGTACCTGTGCTCGGAATTGACCGGCGGACTGCGGGTCCGAGCCGGCGAGGTTGCGCAATTCATCCGGGTCTTGGGACAGATCGTAGAGCTGGTCCGGATCGGCGGGACAATGAATGAACTTATGGCGCCCCCGGCGGATCATGACGATCGGCGCCACCGCTCCCTCGGCCAGGTATTCGCCGAGCATCTCATCGTGGCCGCCTCTGCGCTCGAGATGCGGCAGAAGGCTGCGGCCCTCGAGACCGGTGGCGTATTGCGGCGCCCGGCCGTCACCGGCGATCTCGGCGAGCGTCGGCAGCAGGTCGATCGAGGAGACCGATTGGGAGACCGTGCCGGGGGCGAACCGCCGCGGCGCGTGCACCAGAAGGGGAATCCGGCTGGCAGGCTCGAAGAAGCTCATTTTGTACCAGAGGCCCCTCTCCCCGAGCATCTCGCCATGATCGGCCAGCAGGACGACGATGGTGTCCTCCGCAAGCCGCGCCTGCCGCAGGGCGCTCAACACCGAGCCGAACTGATCGTCCACGTAGGAGACCGCTCCATAGTAGGCGTGGCGCGCCGCGCGAATCTGCCCGGCGGTGACCGGTTGCGCATCCATGCCGCACACGTGCCTCAGGCGGAGGGAGTGCGGATCGAGGTCTTCGGGAGCGATCTGCACGCGCGGCATGTCGATCTCGGCATCGTCGTAGCGGTTCCAGTACTCGGTGGGAATCGCGAACGGATCGTGCGGGTGAGTCAGGGATACCACGAGGCAGAACGGCCGCGGGTCGTTGCCCCGGGCGATATCGAACAGCCGGCGCTTCGCCTGAAAGGTCACCTCATCGTCGAAATCGATCTGATTGGTGCGCACGCACGCGCCCGCGCGCGTGACCGAGTCCATGTTGTGGTACCAGCTCGGGCGATCGGCGAAATTCGACCAGTCGGGCGTCCAGCCGAAGTCGGCCGGATAGATGTCGGTGGTCAACCGCTCCTCGAAGCCGTGCAGCTGGTCGGGCCCGCAGAAATGCATCTTGCCGCTCAACACCGTGCGATAGCCGGCGAAGCGCAGATAGTGCGCGAAAGTCGGTACGTCGGCCGGCAATTCCGCGGCATTGTCGAAGGCGCCGATCGCCGAGGGGAGCCGGCCCGTCATGAAGGCGAATCGCGAGGGCGCGCACAGCGGACTGCTGCAGTACGCGGATTGGAAGAGGACGCCGTTTTCGGCGAGCGCATCCAGATGAGGCGTCTTCGCCACGCGATTCCCATAAGCGGGCAGGGCCGAGGCGGCGAGCTGATCGGCCATGAGAATCAGAAAGTTCGGTTTGCGCGCCATGTCTTTTTCCGTCATATGCCGGGCCGGAGCAGATTAACATGATCACTTGATCGGCCTGATGGGTGAAGAGATAATCTCGTCATACTGGCATAAGGGCTGGTAATGCCTAGGCGTTTCTCGCGATTGCCACCGCTCAATACGCTGCTCGTGTTCGAGGCGGCGGGCCGGCATTTGAATTTCAGCGCCGCGGCGGTGGAATTGGGCATGACCCAGCCCGCGGTGAGCCATCAGGTGAGCTTTCTCGAGACCCGCCTGGGGCTGCCGCTCTTTCGCCGGCTGCATCGCGGCGTGGTCCTCACCCCCGCAGGCGCGCAGTTGCTCGATGCCGTAAGCCAGGGACTGACCACGATTCATGATGCCGCCACGGCCATGCGCCGGCACAGTGGGCCGAAGATCCTGCATGTCTTCACGGATTACGGGTTCGCCGCCTGGTGGCTCATACCCCGGCTCGGCCGCTGGAGCGAGCGTGCGCCGGAGGTGGAGGTGCAGCTCGTCACCGCGCAGCGGCAGGTCGATTTGCGCCAGGCGGAAGCCGACGTCGCGGTCTGGTTCGGAGACGGCGCCTGGCGTGCCAGCCGCATCGTGCAGTGGTTTCCGGAGACCGTCTATCCGGTCTGCAGTCCGGAGTTCGCCCGCCGTCATCCCATACCCGATGCAGCGGCCCTTCGCAACCAGCGGTTGCTGCATGTCGCGGAGGTGGATCCGCCCCTGTGGATGTCCTGGTCGGACTGGTTCGCCGCGGCAGGCGTGCCGATGGGTCCGAGGTCGCATGATCTGATATTCAACAACTATCAGCTCGTCCTGCAGGCGGCGCTCCTCGGCCAGGGAGTCGCGCTCGGCTGGCGGCCCTTGATCGATGATCTCATTCAGAGCCGGCAGCTCATCTGTCTGAGTGAGGCTCCCATGCGTACCGAGCGCGGCTACTACATCGTGGAGCCCCCCGGTCGGGGAGAGAACCAGATCGTCGCCGATTTTCACCGCTGGCTCATAGAAGAGCGCGGCGGCGCCGCGCAGTTCCCCGCCTGAGATTACCCGCCGGCAGCCTGCCGGTCCCGGCGCAGGGCGCGGAGTCCGCGTGCGGATTGCCTGCCTGCTCCATCGCCGCCGCATACATGGATGAGATCCGGTCTCTTGCCGAGGCAGGGATGCCCTCAGCCTGCAGCCCGTGGGTCACGTTGCGCCTTGGCGCGCCTGGTCGTGTGCCGGGAAGGGGAGCCGAGGGCGGGCGTCGGCGGGCCGCCACGAGGACTCGAGCGCGGCGCATGGGCAACGTCGCCGCTTACGCTGCTCGAGCCCGGTTGCATTCCGTCTTGCGTACGAGTCCTAAGTAACTGTCCTGATTCCTCGGTTGCAGGGGCGGTAGTAGAAAGACCGTGAACGTGCTCTGCTTGAGAGGATGACCGATGAAATCTCTTCTCGTGTTGGCGACTGCGGCCGCGGTGCTCGCCTTGGCGTTTCCCGTCTCATCCTTCGCGCAACGCCCCATGAGGGGCGGCTACGGGGGAATGTATGACGTCCAAACCGTTCAAACCGTGTCCGGAGAGGTCATGTCCGTTGAAAAAGTCACGTACGGCAGGCGCGGGTACTACGGTGTGCACCTCCTGTTGAAGACCGCGGAAGGCGATCTGTCAGTGCACCTCGGGCCGAGCTGGTTCATCGATCGCCAGCCGATGAAGATCGAGCCGCACGATGTCATCGAGGTCACCGGATCACGGGTGACCTACGCGGGCAAACCGGCTCTGATCGCCGCGGAGGTCAGGAAGGGCGATGAAAGCCTGAAGTTGCGTACGGCCGACGGCTTGCCGCTGTGGCGTGGGCCACGTGCGCGCTGACATGGCCTTCCGATGTTCTTTGCAAGCGCTTGTAGGGAGCACAAGAGCATGAACGGTCGTCGCGTGCGCATTCTCATCCTCATGGCTGGCGCGCTCGCAAGCGGCGCCGTCGGCGCCCAAGACGCGGCTCGTTGGCAGCCGTTGCCCACGGTCGCGCCGGCCCCGGCTGACAACCCGACGACGCCGGCGAAGGTGCGTCTGGGGAAGATGCTGTTCTTCGACCCGCGTCTGTCCTCGACGGGAACGGTGTCCTGCTTCTCGTGCCACAACGTCATGGAAGGCGGCGACGACCATCGGCCGGTGTCGATCGGCGTCGAGGCGCAGCGGGGAGAGCGCAATGCTCCGACCGTGTGGAACGCGGCCTTTCTCTCGGCACAGTTCTGGGACGGGAGAGCCGCGACGCTCGAGGATCAGGCGAAGGGGCCGCTGGTCAATCCCGTCGAGATGGGTATGGGCAACCTCAGGGCGGAGATCTTCCGGATTCAACACATCCCGGGCTACCGTCCCTATTTCGAGAAGGCGTTCGGCCCGGGGAACGTCGTGACGATGGACAACGCCGCGAAGGCGATCGCCGCCTACGAGCGCACGCTCATCACGCCGGGCAGCCCCTACGACCGCTATGTCGAGGGTGATCATAGCGCGCTGACGGCACAGCAGGTTCGAGGCATGAAGGCCTTTGCCGCCGTCGGGTGTGCGAGCTGTCACCAGGGCCCGAACTTCAGCGGCCCGCCGCTGCCGATGGGCCAGGGGTTCTTCGTAAAGTTCCCGCTCTATCCCCAAAGCCCTTACGTGGCGAAGTACGGCCTAATGAAGGATTTGGGGCGCTACGATGTGACACACAATCCTGCCGACAAGAACGTGTGGCGGGTTCCGGGTCTGCGCAACCTCGTCTACACCGCGCCATACATGCACAACGGCTCCGTGAAGACGCTGCCGGAAGCGGTCCGAGTCATGGCCTCAACGGAGCTGAACCGCACGCTGACGGCGGAGCAGGTCGGTGACATCACCGCCTTCCTCGAGGCGCTGACGGGTCCGTTTCCCAGACAGACCATGCCGCGCCTGCCGCCGACACCCGGGAACCTGCTCGGGCGATAGGGGGGGATGCCATTGCGTCACGGCGTGCGCAGATTCGGTGAACGATGCGGAGGCTCATTGAAATGCCGGTCATGAACGAAACGAACCGCTATGGGAGCGTCGCGCAATTCTTGCATTGGACGACCGCACTGTTGGTGGTCGTCCTGCTCGTGATGGGAAAGATGGATCTCGTCGCTGCCGATCACCCCGGAAGTGCGGGGTTCATGTGGCACGGCTCCCTAGGGGTGCTGGTACTGGCGTTGGCGGCAGCCAGGCTGCTCTGGCGCCTGGTGAGTCCGGCGCCGGATCTTCCCGCGACGATGACGCGCATCGGCCGGATCACCGCCAGGGCGATGCACGTCTCTTTGTATGTGCTTCTGATCGCGCTCCCGCTCTCGGGTTGGCTTGCGGCTTCATCCGAGGGCGCCCGTATCAATTTCTTCAATGTCGCGACTCTGCCGCGTTGGGAGCGTTCCGGGCCGGCGCAAGAGCGGCCGGCCGCGGAGGCGCGCGTGCGTGCCGCGCCCCAAGACAAGGCGGAGGAGGGCGAGGACTTCTCGGAAGAGCTGCACGGGCTGCTCGCGGACGCTCTGCTCGTTCTCCTGAGCCTCCATTTTCTCGCGGCACTCAAGCACCAGTTCATCGATCATGATGGTTTGATTCGGCGGATGCTGCCCGCCAACCGGTTGAAATCGGCCGGAACGGGTGTCGGCCGCGGATAGTTGCATCGCACAGAGAAGCGCTGTCGGCGCTGCTCGAGGAGATTGAGTTCATGAGTCAGTTACATGGCAAACGTTACTGGGGAATCGGCATCATCGCCACCTGCGTTCTACTCGGAGCGAATACGGCCGCGTGGGGCCAGGTCAGCGTGGGTGTGGGAGTGGCGGTGCCGGGCTTGAGCCTCGGCATCAACATTCCCGCCTACCCGGATCTCGCTCCGATACCGGGCTACCCGGTCTATTACGCGCCGCGGCTCGGCGTGAATCTTTTCTTTTATGATGGACAGTACTGGCTCTTTGCGGAGGACAACTGGTACTACAGCTCCTGGTACGACGGCCCCTGGTACCTCGCGCAGCCGGCGTTCGTGCCCGATTTCATATTGCGGATCCCGATCTTCTACTATCGCCGGCCGCCCTCGTATTTCCTCCGTTGGAATCGGGCAGGACCGCCGCGCTGGGGAGAGCACTGGGGACGCACCTGGGAGGATCGCCGGCGCGGCTGGGACCGCTGGAATCGGGCGGCGGTGCCGCCGCGGGCGCCCTTGCCGAGCTATCAGCGTCAATATCCGCGCGGCCGTTATCCTGGCCAGCGCGAGCAGCGCAACCTCGAGAATCGGTACTATCGCTTCAGTCCTCGCACTCCAGAGGGCCGTCCGCCGATGCAACGGGCTCCCCAGGAGGGAAGGCGTTTCGCGCCTCAGCCGTATCGGCCCGCTCCCGAGCGGCGCCAGCCCGAGAGGCAGCCGCAAGTCCATCGAGCGCCACCGGGTGCGGTGCAGCGGCCTGGTTTCAGGCAGCCGCCGCCCGCCCGCAGCGAGCGCCGGGGGCCGGAGGCGAGCCGCCGACCGGGCGCCGCGGCCGCGCCTCAGCGCAACCATGCCGGACCTCCAGGTCACCAGCAGCAGCAGCAGCAGCAGCGGAACGAGGAGCGGCGGCGCGGTCGGCCGCCCGGTTGAGAGCCGGGTGTATCAGAAGGGCCCCGCAGCGTCGCCGTTGCGGGGCCAAGTGCTCATATAAAGAGGCGTTGGAGCGCGGCACGCTCGAGCTCGTGTTGGGCGAGGGGTTCCCCGAGCCCTCCCCGCTCAGTGTGGCCTGTCCGCAGAGCCGGCACCGTTCGCGCAGAGTGCGCGTGTTCGTCGATTGGCTGGCGGCGCTGATCGGTGATCACGACGGCATTCGGTTGCGCTCCACGCTGCCGCGAGCACAGGCGCGGCCGGCCGGTCCGCCGGCCCGACCAAGCCGGGGTGGAGCCGGCTCCTGAGGGGAGCGCGGCAGAGCCGCGGCTACGCCGCCGGCCTGCTCGCCGTGTCCGCGCTCGAGGGGGGATACAGCAGCCGGGTGAGGACACGATCGAGATGACGTGGCCACTGACCCGTCTCCGGCAGAGACTCTCTCACCGTGGTGTCATCGATGAGAGAGTTGCCATACAACAGCGCGAGGGCTCCTGCGCGGCGCCCGAAGCGCAGCGCCCGGCCGAGCGGCGTCTCCGGCGCGGACGAGAGGGTCTGCGCCTCCAGCGCGGCCACCGCCGGCGCCGAGAGCTGCCATGCGGCCCCGATCCGCCAGGCGAGCACGGCCGATTGGGAATCGATCAGCGAGGCGATGACCAGCGGGCCCGCCTGCGCCGCGGCAGCGCAATGATCCATCGCGACGCGGAACAGGACGATCTCCGCCAGGCCGCTGATGAGGGCGAGCAGTTCCGCCGCGAACGGATCCGCCTTCTCGATCAGGGCGGCGTATGGGGCGGCTGCATGGGCCGAACGCAAGGTATGCTCCCAGACGAGCTCGGGGAAGCGCGGGGACGCTCCGGTGTTGGACACCTGGAAGATCGGTTGCATCAACGCCGCGGCGATCATCGAGCGCAGGCCGTCGCAGCCGAGCAGGGCGATCGCCCCCTCGATCGTCTCGATCGGCTCCGGGTTGAACCGATAGAAGGGGCTGTTTGCCATTCTCAGCAGGCCATCCACCAGTGAGGGGTCGTCGGCGACGATCGCCGCCAGCTGCCTGCGCGAGGCGTTCTCGTCCCGGATGGCGTGCATAAGCTTGGGGAGCAGGTTTGGGCGCCTGGGAAAGTAGCGCCTTTGCATGGTCGGATCGCCGATCGCCACCAGCGCCGCCGTGACGATGTGCTCGTATTGCGGCAGCGGCCGCACGGGCTCGGAGAGCCCGAGCTGCAGCTGGCGCAGCCGACCGAATATCTCGGCGTGATCGAGCGCCTGCGCCGTCATCCGGGCCTGCGGCGCCGCTACCGCCCGCGGACCGGCCGCCCGCGCGGGGGTGTCCTCGGGCGGCCTCGAGGCCGTCTTGCCGCGCAACGCTTTGCGCAGCACGGGGCGTGCGAGAAAGCCGATCGCGGCCAGCAGCAGTGGTGATAACAGCCAGACTGTCATATCCCTGATTCATCCGCGGAGCGGGGCGTTGGCTCCGGACACCCCTGGGTTTCGGCAGGCAGGCGGGAAAGCCCATGGCCGTTTCTCACATTTGTGACCGGCCGCACGGATCAACGGCATCCCAGGGCCTGCGCGGTCGCCGCGATGCGACACCTGTGTCACAAAGGGGTAGGGAGCTGCGCAGTCATGGGCGCCCGGGCTCACCGGGCTTCTGCGGCGGGACGGACTCGGCGTATTGCTGCAGAAGCCTGCCTGTCTCATCGTAGGCGCGCACCAGCTCCGTCGCCACCTCATCCAGTCTGGCCCGCCGCGAGCGGGCCTGGTGCCGCAGCCGCTCGAACGCCTCGCGTTTGCCGACTCCGAATGTCGCCATCAGCAGACCCGCCGCTGCGCTCACGTTCTGCTCCTTCTGCAGAGCCATGCGCAGTCTCTCGCTCTGCTCGCGCAGCGCATAGGCCTCGCGGGCGCGTTGCAGCGCCGCTCGAACGATCGGCAGCAGCTGCTGCGGGTCGATGGGCTTGACGAGGTAGGTGAGCGCGCCGGCGGAGATCGCCTCATTGACGATCGTCTCATCGCCGAGCTCGGACAGGAAGATCACCGGCACCGCGCTCGAGGCGGCGAGCGCGCGCGCCACTTCGATGCCATTCATGCCGGGCATCGCGTGGTCGATGATGGCGAGGTCCGGTTTCTCGGAAGCGCCCGCCGCCAGCGCAGAAGGGCCGTCGAATGCCTCGATCACCTTGAATCCGGCGGCACGCAGCCGCTCACCGAGCGTCGCCACGATCGCACGGTCATCGTCGGCTACGAGCACGGACTTGGGGTCCGTGCCCCGGGGGTCCACGGCACTGGTCGAACTGTGGTGCTCTTCAGACGTTGGCATGACGTTTGTTATGTCAAATTACAACCGGTCGAGCGCGTGATCCGCTGGCTTCGGGGCGTACCCTGCTTCTCCTCTGTCGGGCTTACGCCTGGTGAGCGCTGAGGAACGCGAGAACCAGGTGGACGCAGACTGAAAGGGCCGTCCCGCGGGGAGAGGGCGGGGACCCGGATGGCCCAGGCATGTACGGCTTTATTGATCCATGTTGCCGCACCTCGTGATCCTACCGGGGTTGCGGACTCAGTCAAGGGCATGTGCTCGTTGCGGGGGTCGCCGGTCAGAGACGTGCGCGCGCGCCAAGCGGAAATCTGCGACTTGGCTTCGCGCGCTTTCCTCACGGAAAGCCGATAGTTACGTTGCGGGAGCGCAATCAGAGCCCGGCCGGCCGATTCGGTTGGACACGCCGGACGGCCGGGAGTTGTGCGCGCCGTGGCGGTAAGCACGGCGCCCGCGCAGACCTTCTCCAAGGGAGACCTTCTGATGGTGATGGCCACAGTCGGTGGGGTGCTGATCGCGATCGTGGCATGGTTCGCGACCACGTGCATGCGCCGTGGCTCGCGCGGCGATACCTTCCCCGTGAGGGTCGAGGACCTTTTCGAGGCGGGAGCCGATGCGCTGCTGGTCGTGGATCGCGACGGAATGATCCTCGCGGCCAATCGGCGCGTCGCGGCGCTTTTGGGCTGGCCGGACGCCGAGCTCAAGGGGCGGCCGCTCGAGCGGGTCCTGCCGCAGAGCCTGCGCCAGGGAGATCGTGTGATTCGCCGGGAAGATCGCGACAATCCCAGGCGGCGCGAGACGGGGCCGGGCGAGCTCGATCTGCTGGCCGTGCGCCGCGATGGCACTACCTTTCCGGCGGAAGTCACTCTCAGTCCGCTCGCCACCGGCGTACTGATCGCCGCGGTGCGTGATCTCACCGACAGGCGGGCGAAAGTGGCGGAAATCCTGTTTCTCAACCGGATCTACTCGACTCTCGCGGAAACCCAGCAGCTGGTCGGCCGCTGCGCGGGTGAGGCCGAGCTGTTCGAGCGGGTCTGCCACGTGGCTGTCACGGCCGGGCAGTTCATGCTCGCGTGGGTCGGCAGGCCCGACCTCGGCGGGGCGGTCATTTCCCTGACGAGCCGCGCCGCCGCCCCCGAGTTCGACGAGTATCTGCGCGGCATCTCAGTTCACATCGACGCCGCCCGGCCCGAGGGCCGGGGGCCGTTCGGAATCGCATGGCGAGAGGCTCGAGCGGTGTTCGTGCAGGACTTCAGGGGCGATGAGCGGGTTGCGTTCTGGCGCAGGCCCGACCGGCCCGTGCCCTGGGGCGCGAGCGCCGCGTTGCCCATCCGGCGAGCCGGCCGCGTGCATGCGATGTTGTCGTTGTACGACACCCGGGCCGGGGCGTTCTCCGACAAGGTGGTCGACCTGCTGCACAGGATGGTCTCGCACATCGAGGATGCGCTCGACCGGATGGATCTCATGGCCGAGAGAAGGGATAAGGAGGAGCGGATCTCCCGCCTCTTGAACCTCGATCCGCTGACCACTCTGCCCAACCGGCGGTGCATGCTCGAGCATCTGGAGCACGCCGTGTGCGGGTCCGGGCGCGCCCAGGCTCATGGCGGCGTACTGCTGCTCGGGCTGGACCGGTTCCAGACCATCAATGACATTCTCGGCCATCACACGGGCGATCGGCTGTTGCAGGAGACCGCCCGGAGGCTGCGCGCCGCGGTGCCCGGCGCGGGCCGGGTGGGCCGTGTCGGGGGCGATGAGTTTCTGGTCGTGCTCGAGGATCTCGGCGCGGAGTCGCGGACCGCGGCCGACGCCGCCCGCGGCGCCGCCGATCAGCTGCTCTCGACGGTGCTTCAGCCGCACCTGATCGACACCCAGGTCGTCTCCTGCTCCGTGAGCATCGGTATCGCACTGTGGGGCGGGGGGGATTGCACGGTCGGCTTCCAGGAGTTGCTCAGGCGCGCCGAGGTTGCGATGCGCGCGGCGAAGAACAACGGCCGCAACACCGCGCGGCTGTTCACGCCGGGGATGCAGCTCGCCCTGGAGCGCCGCTCGCGTCTCGAGGCGAGGCTCCGTCACGAGTTCAACACCGATCAGCTCGAGCTGTACTTTCAGAAGCGCGTCGACGGCGATGGCGCGACACTCGGCGCCGAGGCGCTGTTGCGCTGGCACGATCCGCAGCGCGGCCTGGTTCCGCCGATCGAGCTGGTGCCGGTGGCCGAGGAGATCGGCCTGATTCACGAGATCGGCCGGTGGGTGCTGGGACGCGCCTGCCGGCAGCTGAAGGAGTGGTCGCAGAGCGAGCCGGCGCGGCGGCTGCGCCTGGCGGTGAACGTGAGCCCCAAGCAGCTCGCCGGCGATGCATTCGTCGATCAAGTCATCGATATCCTCGCCCGCACCGGCGCCGACCCGCATCTGCTCGAGCTGGAGGTGACCGAAGGGCTGCCGATACAGGACATCGAGGAGGTGATCCCGAAGATGCAGGCGCTGCGCAGCCTCGGCGTCCGATTCGCGATCGATGACTTCGGCATCGGCTACTCCTCGCTGTCGTACCTGCGGCAGCTGCCGATCAGCGTGCTGAAGATCGATCGCAGCTTCGTCGC
>JAJZLX010000138.1:11432-34791 GCA_021850555.1 Pseudomonadota bacterium
CATGGCGCACCCGGAGGGCGAGACGCTCGTGCACACGATCGTGCAGATGGCGCGCAGTCTCGACTTGACGGTGATCGCGGAGGGGGTCGAGTCGCGCTGGCAATGGGACATGCTGACGCTGCACGGATGCGATCAGTATCAGGGGTATCTGTTCGGGCGGCCGGTGCCGATCGGGGTGTTCGACCAGGAGCTCGTCGCGGAGCAGGCCGAGAGCGGCCGCGCGCCGCCTGCCCCTCAGAACCCGCCTTTGCAGAGCCCGGCGGAGGGAGGGAATGTGACCCGGTTCCCAGGTGAGATTCGCTTCGGCTGAGGCCGCTATGGCGTGCGCGGCCGCGGCCGATAACCCCTTGGCCTACCACTCATTGAAGTGCGCCCATGACTTCCGCGCAAGCGCTTGATATCCAGCCGGCGCCGGCCGCCGCCGACCCCATGTTCGCCTCCTATGCGCAGCTGTGCCGCGCGATACTCGGCGACATCAGCGGAGCCTGTCTGCTCGACGGCAAGCTCGCCAGCCTGGGCGAGCACGGAGCGCTGCGCTCGGCGGCCGCCGCCCGGGCGGCGCGCCGGCTCGGGTGGGGCGGCGGGCATGCCGAACCCAGGGCGCCGACGACCGTACGCCAGGGGGTGCAGTACTGGCTCACCCTGCTGCCGGTCGAGTCCGGCGGTGCGTTGCTCGGCGTGCTCGCGGTCCTGCAGCCCTCGATACGCTCCGCCGCGCCTCCGGAGGGCTTCGCCGGCCGGCTTCTCAAGACCCTGAAGCCGTTGCTCGAGTGCCTGAGCCGCGAAATGCACGGCCGCCGCCCGGACGGCGAGGAGAGCGTCCGGTCCCTGACCGAGCGCATCGCCGAGCTCGAGTGGATCCTCGATGTCACCGGCAACCTGCGAGGGGCGGCCGATGACCGACAGGTCATCGAGGAATTGCTGGCCGCCGCCACCACACGCCTCGGCGGAGCCTTCGGCATACTTTTCGTGCCGGAGAAGCACCTGTGCATCGAGCAGGTCTGCGATGCCGATCATGCGGCCGAGATGCGCGCGGCGTGGGAGCGAACGCGCAGCCACCTGCTGGTGTGGGCGCAGCGCCAGCGCCGCCCTCTGGTCGTCGACGGCATGCGCCGTGCCGTGCCGGGCGTGCCGCCGTGCAAGATTCTCTCCGTGCCGGTCGCCCGCGAGCATGGCCGGGTGACGGGCGTGCTCGCTTTCTTCAACCCGCCCGGGGCGGCGGGATTTCGCAAGCGGCAGATCTTCCTGGCCCAACATCTCGGCCGGCAAAGCGCCGGATTCATCGATGCGCAGTTCGACGCGATGACCGGCCTGTATACCCGCGAGGGCCTCGAGCACATGTACGCGCGGCTGCCGCAGGATTCCGGCGCCGGCGGCGGCAGTCTGTTGTACCTCGACGTCGATGGCATGCGTGATGTCAACGAGCTGCACGGGTTCGAAGTCGGCAACGAGCTGATCGTGCGGGTGGCCGATGTGCTTGCGCCGCCCGAGCTGCCCGAGCAGGCGCTCGCCGCCCGTCTCGCCGGCGACAGGTTCGCGATCGCGCTGCCGGACACCGGCACGGGCGAGGCCGAAGCGGTGGCCCGGCGCATCCAGGCGGTGATCGAGCGGCTTGCGATCGGCCCGGTGGAGGAGCCGATCGAGTTCTCGGTGAGCTGCGGTATCGCGGCGCTCGTGCCCATGCCGCAGGGGCTGGCGCGGGCGCTTGCCACGGCGGAGGTGGCGTGCAAGACGGCGAAGAAGCGCGGCCGCGGCCGGATCGAGGTCTACAGCTGCGATGACCGCTCCATGTTGCGCTGCCATCAGGATGCGGTCGCGGTCGGCCAGCTGCGCGCGGCGCTCAGGGCCGACCGGCTCCTGCTCTATGCGCAACGCATCGCGCCGCTGCGCAACACGCAATTGCCCGGCGGGTACGAGATTCTGCTGCGGCTGCTCGATCCGGACGGAGGTATCGTGCTGCCGAGCAGCCTGATCCAGGCCGCGCAGCGCTACCAGCTGCTGCCCACGGTCGACCGCTGGGTGACGCGCCGGGCTTTGCAGGTGCTGTCACCCTATCGCGGCATGCTCAAGTCGCGCGGCCTGACACTGTCGATCAATCTCTCCGGGCAATCGATCGGGGACGAGGAGTTCTTCCGCCAGCTTGCCGAGGCGTTGCAGGCGGCCGGCCTGCCGCTCGGCAGCGTCACGTTCGAGATCACCGAGCAGGCCGCGGTGAGCAACCTGGCGCGCGCCGAGGAGTTGATCCGCCAGCTGACCGCTTGGAAGTGCAGCTTCGCGCTCGATGATTTCGGCACCGGCTCGAACTCACTGACCTATCTCAAGGCGCTGCCGATCACGCGCGTCAAGATAGACGGCTCGTTCGTGCGCGACATCCTGACCAATCCCCGCTCGCAGGCCACGGTGCGCGGCATCGTGGAGCTCGCCAAAGGCATGGCGCTCGACACCGTGGCGGAGTATGTGGAGAGCGAGGCGATCGCCGAGCGGATGCGCGAGCTGGGTGTCGACTACGGTCAGGGTTATGTCTTCGGCAAGCCGCAGCCGCTCGAGGCGGTGCTCGAGGAGCTCTCGCGCGACGAGTCGCGACGGCTGCACCGGCTGTTTCTCGAGACCTAGGGACCGGCGCAAGGCTCATTTCCCGCCCCGGGGCGCATCGCGCGCGGTTCGGTCCGGCGGCCGGATGGGTTATGCTGAGCGCCCATGAAAAAATCACACCAACCGAGCCGGCGCCGCCCCGCGAAGATGGCCGACATCGCGCATCTGGCGGGTGTGCACGTCTCCACGGTGTCGCGGGCCCTCGCCGGCAGCCCGCTGGTCGAGGCCGGAAAGCGCGAGCGGATCATGAAGATCGCCCGTGAGCGGGGCTACGTGGTCAACTCGGTGGCGAGAAACCTGCGTCTGCAGCGCACGCAGACGCTCTCGGTGGTGATCCCCCTGCAGCATGAGCGCGGCCAGCCGCTGACCGATCCGTTCTTCGTCACCATGCTCGGGCATCTGGCCGAGGCGATCACGCAGCGCGGTTACGCCATGGCGCTGCAGAAGATCGTGTTGCCCACGCACGAATGGCTCGGAAATCTCATCGCCTCCGGACGCTCCGACGGCATCATCGTCATCGGCCAGAGCACGGAGCACGAGACGCTGCAGTCGGTGGCGCAGAGCTATCCGCCGCTGGTCGTGTGGGGAGGGCACATCCCGGGCCAGCAATATTGCACGGTCGGCATCGACAACCCCGGCGGGGCGCTCGCCGCCATGCATCACCTGCTGAGGACAGGCAGGCGACGCATCGTGTTTCTGGGTGAGCCCTCCGGACCGGAGCTGCGCCAGCGATATGAGGGCTACCGGCAGGGGCTCGCGGAGGGACCGCGCGGGACGGGCAAGCCGCGGCTGGTCCCGGCGCATCTGACCGCGGATGCGGCCTACGAGGCAATGCTCGGGTTCATTCGCGAGGGCGAGCGCTTCGAGGCGGTGCTCGCCGCCTCGGATGTGATCGCGATCAGCGCCATGCGCGCGCTTGCGACTTCTGGGTTGTCCGTGCCGAGGGATGTCGCCGTCATCGGCTTCGATGACATTGCAATCGCCGCTCATACCACGCCCAGCCTGACGACGGTGCGCCAGGATCTCGAGCGGGGCGCACGCACCATGGTCGATCTGCTCTTCAAGCGGATGGAAGGCGAGGAGACATCCTCCGTCACGATGCCGGCCGAGCTCATCGTGCGGGAGTCGGCGCCGCTTTAGAGAGATTGGCTCGAGCTCGCCTTCGGCGGTTGCCCGGCCCCTGCCGGGCCTCGCCGCTTCGCGTCGTCCATGACCGCGGCCGGCCACGCGTGAGGCATGTGCTGGCAGGGCCTGCTGTCGCACGAGGCTGCCGTCACACTTGCACCGGCGCGCCGGGGGCGGCCAGGTATTCCTGCTCGAGCGACCGCAGCCGCTGCGCGGCGAAGCCCGTGAGCGCGTTGAGGACCAGACCCACGGCGAGCAGCAGCGCGAAACCTGTGGCGAGCACGAAGCCATACTTCGGGCTGTGGTAGGCGTCGCTCACCGCGCCCATGGCGAAGGGACCGACCGCGGCCGCGAAGGCGGTGAACGCCAGCAGCAGCCCCGCTACGCGCCCGTGCTCGGATTTCGGAAAGCCGCTGATCCCCTTGGAATTGATCGTCGGGTAGATCACGGACATGAAAAGGCCCGACAGCGGCAGCAGGATCAATCCGGCCCGGGCACCCCCGGCGATGCTGCCGGCGAAGCAGCCCAATATGGCGAGGCTGAGCAGCGCCAGCGCCGTCGACCAGGAGACGTGGCCGAGCAGCCACGCGCCGACCATCCGGCCTGAGGCGCGCAAAACAAAGAACAGGGTCAGGGCATAGGGGACCAGCCAGGGCAGTGATCCGCGATAGATGCCCAGATACGTCGGCATCCAAACATATATCGCAACCTCCACCGCGACGTACAGCGAGATCAGGCATGAGAACGTCAACGCATAGGGGTCGCGCAGCAGCGCGAGTGTGTGTGCCAGGCTCGCAGGCGCCGGGATTTCGGTGCGCCGTTGTGGGTAGTGCGCAACGAGAGCCAGTCCGATGAGCAAGGCACAGATGCCCGCGGCGATGACGTACAGCCACTTCCACGAGAAGCCGTGAACGAGCAGGACCGCGACGATGGCGGGACCGATGATCGAGCCGATGCCGAAGAAACCCTCGATCACGTTCATGAACGAAGTGTGCTGGGTGGTGGAGCGGGAGATATCTCCCACCAGCGCGAGCGCGCCGGTCTTGAATACGCTCACGCCGAGTCCGGCGACCGCGAGCAGCGCCACGAACTGTCCGAACCCGTTGCCGAGGGCGAACAGGGCCGAGCTCACCCCGTAGAGGGCAAGGCCGAGAATGATGGTGAGCTTGTGTCCCAGGCGGTCGGCGAGAAAGCCGAGGGTGAGCGCTCCGAGCGCCATCGCCGTCATGGGCGCATATTGGAAGGCGGACGCCGCCTTCATGTTGAGGTGAAACTGCTCGATGATCTTCGGGATGACGCTGCCGACCGCATCCGAGGTCATGGCAAACATGAGGAACATCAGGCAGGTGAGCGCGCGGATGATCGCGAGGTTGCGCGCGTCGACGTCGGTGTGCTCTCTCACGGCCCGCTCTTTACTTTGAATACAATCGATTGCAGTATAGACGCTGACGATCGCTTGGTAAACCCCGCGCCCCATTGACCCAATCCCGGACATGAAGAACCAAGTCCAGCTCATCACTTACGTCGATCGCCTGGGCGGGGAGGGGCTCAAGGGGCTGGGCGGGCTGCTCGCGGGGCCGCTCGCGCGCCTGTTCGGCACCGTGCACCTGCTGCCTTTTTTTTATCCCATCGATGGGGCGGACGCCGGCTTCGATCCCATCGATCACACCCGGGTGGACGAGCGGCTCGGGACCTGGGAGGACATCCGGCGGCTCGCCGGCACGATCGACGTGATGGCGGATGCCATCGTCAATCACATCTCGGCCGATTCGCCCCAGTTTCTGGACTTCTCCCGGCACGGGCGCCGCTCCCGGTACGATGGGCTCTTTCTCACCCTGGAGGGTGTCTTCCCGCACGGCGCGAGCGAGCATGAGCTCAATGCCATCTACCGTCCGAGGCCGGGGTTGCCGCTGAGGCCGGTGACGCTAGCAAGCGGCGAGAGGCGCATTCTGTGGACGACTTTCACGCCCCAGCAGCTCGATATCGATGTGTGCCATCCGCAGGGCCGGGCCTACCTCGAGGGCATACTGCGCACCTTCGGCGCCCACGGCATTCGCGCCGTACGCCTCGATGCGGTCGGCTATGCGATCAAGAAGGCCGGCACCAGCTGCTTCATGCTGCCGGAGACCTTCGAGTTCATCGGCGAGCTGACCAGGCTCGCTCGCTCGCTCGGCATGGAGGTGCTGGTGGAGCTGCATTCGCACTACCAGCGGCAGATCGAGATCGCCTCCCGGGTCGATTGGGTGTACGACTTCGCGCTGCCGCCGCTGGTGCTGCACGCCATCTTCAACGCGACCGCGCGCCATCTCAAGGAGTGGATCGAGATTCGGCCGCGCAACGCGCTCACGGTGCTCGACACTCACGACGGCATCGGCATCATCGACATCGGGGCCGACGCGCGCCACGCGGGTCTGGTGCCGCCCGAGGATCTCGAGCGGCTGGTTGAGACCATCCACGCCCGCAGCCGGGGCCAGAGCCGCCTGGCCACCGGAGCGGCCGCCTCCAATCTCGACCTGTACCAGGTGAACTGCACGTACTACGACGCGCTCGGCCGCAATGATCGGCAATACCTGCTCGCCAGGGCCATCCAGTTCTTCCTGCCCGGCATTCCCCAGGTCTACTACGTGGGGATGCTCGCCGGTGGCAACGACATGGAGCTGCTCGCGCGCACCGGTACGGGCCGCGACATCAACCGCCATTATTACGACCGCGCGGAGGTGCTCGCCGCGCTCGAGAGGCCCGTGGTGCGCGACCTCCAGCGCCTGATCCGGCTGCGCAACGGCCACCCGGCCTTCCAGGGCGCCTTCCAGGCCGGGAGAACCGGACAGCACTCGCTCGCGCTGCGATGGCGCTGCGGCGCCGAGCGTGCCGAGCTCCTGGCCGACTTCGCGACCGGACGCTGGGCGTTGCACTACACGGACAGCGGTGGCGTCAAATCGTCGGCCCTGGAGTGTGCGGCAGGGGACGGGCGGGGGCCTGAATTTCCGGTCGCCTGGAACGAGTGAGCGCAATCGGCCAAGATGCCGTACAACGCGGCGCGCTGCGGGCGTTGCGCCGCGCAACAAGCGCACGCTGACTGGAAAGCAACGGGGGACTGATGAATTCTCGAGCGGTTTACGGGGCAATCGAGGCCGGCGGCACCAAATTCGTGTGCGCTGCCGGCTACGGACCGATGGAGGTTCCGCACGGCTGGCGCGAGGTCATCCCGACGACGAGCCCGCAAGCTACCCTGGGGGGCGTTCTCGCGTTTCTCGAGCGTATCCGCAATGAGGCGGGCGCGCTCGCCGGCATCGGTGTGGCGGCCTTCGGGCCGGTGGACATCGATCGGCGCTCGCTCACCTGGGGCTCCCTTCTCGCCACTCCCAAGGCGGGCTGGTCCGGCGTGTCGCTGGTGAAGCCGCTGGAGCGTTTCGGCCCTGTTGCAATCGATACCGATGTCAATGCCGCGGCCCTGGCGGAGGCGAGGCTCGGCGCGGGGGAGGCGGCTGAATCTCTCGCCTACGTAACGGTCGGCACCGGTATCGGCGGCGGCGTCGTGGCGGGCGGACGCACTCTTCGCGGCATGCTGCACCCCGAGATGGGCCATATCCACGTTCGGCGCGATCCGAGGGACGAAGGCTTCGCGGGCGTCTGCCCCTTCCACGGGGACTGCCTGGAGGGGCTCGCCAGCGGTCCGGCGATCCTCGCGCGCTGGAAGGTCGAGCTGCGCTCTCTCCCTGCGACACACCCGGCAATCCAGATCATCGGCGGCTACCTCGGCCAGCTCGCGGCTGCGATTGCATTGATGCTCTCCGCCGAGCGCATCGTCTTCGGGGGAGGCGTGATGAGCGATGAGCGGCTCCTGCCGCACATTCGTGAGGCGGCGCGCCGGCAGCTCGGCGGCTACCTGCCGGTGGATGCGCGGGCCGGAGGCTTCGATCGCCTCATCGTTGCGCCGGCGCTAGGGGATCGGGCCGGCATCAGCGGGGCCATGCTGCTCGCGGAGCAGGCCGGAAAATAACGGCAGCGGATCCATATCCAATCGAATGTAGTTCGATTGCAATCGTTTGTATTTAATGATCTAATGACAAGGTGCCGCTTCCGCATCTCGCGACGCACAAGATCGTAAGAGGGGGAACACCGTGAAGAGCTGCAAGCCACAGATTCATTCCAGGCCCATTCAGGCGCCGTCCGCGTACCCGGTCCGCAAGGCGCGCCTGATGAACGTCGCCGCCGCCGTCTCAGTCGCTCTCGGCACCGCGGGCCTTGCATGCGCCGCAAACGCGCCGCTTCCCGCGACGGCCTCGCAGGGCCATGCCTCGAACAGCGCGGCGGACACAGGCAACGGGACGATCGTGCCCGGCAACATGCTGCAACAGATCGTGGTCACGGCCTCGGTGCAGGCCAGCAACAACCTGCATACCTCGGAGCAGGTGACGACCATCCCGAGCAAGCTGATCGTGGATATGTCGCCGCGCTCGACGGCCGAATTGCTGCGCCTGATTCCCGGCATCTCCGTGCAGGACCAGGCCGGCAGCGGCGGCAACGCGAACATCACCGTGCGCGGCCTGCCGGTGACGACCGGCGGCTCGCCGTTCGTGCAGATTCAGGAGGACGGCCTGCCGCAGGTTCTCTTCGGCGACATGAATTTCGGCAACAACGACTACTGGACGCGCTTCGATGTCTCGAATACCGTGCAGGCGACGGTCGGGGGCAGCGCGGCGACGCTCGCCGCCGGCGCCCCGGGAGCGGTCATCAATTTCATCAGCGCCACGGGCCGGCACAAGAGCGGTGAGGTCACCCTGTCGCAGGGCGTCGGCTTCGGTGAGACCCGGCTGACCTTCGCCACGGGCGGGCCGATCGACAGGACCTGGCGCTTTCACGTGGACGGCTTCTACGTCCACGGGCGCGGGCCGCGCAATCAAGGGTTTCTCGGGGAGAACGGCTACCAGATCAAGGGCAACATCACCCATGATCTGGACCATCACAGGGGCTTCATCCGGCTGTATGCGAAGATCCTGAACGATCAGGAAGAGTACAACGCGGGCGGCCCGGTGCTCGCCGTCGGCAGTGGCAATGCGCTGAGGAGCATCTCGCCCTATCCGGGCTTCGACGTGCGCACCGGCACCACGGTCGGCATATACAACCAGACGATCACCTACCTGCACAACACATCCGGTCAATTCGGCATGGCGCCGAACGCCGGTGTCCATCCTTACGTCGATTCGATCGGGGCGGAGCTGTATTACGTTCCGGCCGGCAACCTGTCCGTGGACGACAAGTTCCGTGTCAGCGCGATCCATGGGACCTTCGCGGCGCAGTTCTTCGGCCTCGGCACGGCCGCTTCACTCATCGGGACCACGGTCAACGGCCAGACCGTCGGCAAGATCGTCTACGCCGACGGGCCGCGGGCCGGTCAGGTGTATGAGGGGCTGTTGAACGACAATACGCAGATATACACCGACATGTCGAACATGGGCAATGTGGTGAACGACCTGTCGCTGCTCGATCACTGGCGGACCGGGGCCGGCAAGTTCGTGGTCGGCGGGGGCCTGTTTTACATGTCGCAGACGATCGATCAGAGCTGGCACCCGAACGCGCAGCTGCAGGCGCTGAGCGGCACCAATCCGGCAAACCTCGATTTGATCAGCACCACCGGCCAGCTGCTGAGCAATAACGGCGTCACCGGTTACAACACCGCGTGGGGCGAGAGCGTGGATCGCAAGTACGCGATGAATGTGAGCGACACGGCGCCTTACCTCGATCTCACCTGGGATTACCATGGCCTGCAACTGCAAGGCAGTGTCCGCCAGGACCAGTATCGTGTGACCGGCTGGGCCGAGAGCGCGAGCGCCGCCACGACCAGGACCGCATACCTCGAGGGGGGGCAGCTCCTCGCAACCGGCGGGCTCGATACCCCTTACGTGTCCTATTCGACGATCGATCCGGCCACCTACGAGCCGCTCGACTACGGGATCAGCTACCGCTCGTGGTCGGCCGGCGCGCTGTACATGCTCAATTCCGACACCAGCATATACGCGCGCGCCAGCCGCGGTGGCAAAGCGAACACCGACCGCAATATTCTCTCCGGCTACACCAGCGCGAGCGGGGCGCTGAACTCCTCAGGCGCGGGCAAGGCGATCGACGTCGTGCTGCAGCAGGAGGCCGGCGTCAAGCACAGCGGAGAGCTGCTGGGCGGCGCGTACGGCGTGACGGCCTCGTACTTCCATACGAGCTTCGGTGAATCGAGCTTCGACCTGACGCAGCCGGTCGCTACGCGCTACTTCAACGAGCGGTACTCGGCGAGCGGCGTCGAGCTCGAGGCCACCTGGGCCACGGGAGGATTTTCGCTGTACGCGCAGGCGACCTATCAGGATCCGAAGGTGGACCAAAACGAGGTGGGCCCGAGCCCGACTCAGCTCTCCAGCCTGGGCTCGGGGTTCCTCCCGGCCGGCATGTCGAAGATGATGTGGGTGATCGCGCCGAGCTACCGGTGGCGGGCGCTGTCCGGAGGCATCATCTGGCAGGGCCAAAGCAGGCAGAACATCGGCGGACCGGTGCCGTTTTATTCGCCGGGGCAGAATTTCATCGACTTGTTCGCAGCGTATCAATTGAACCACTACATGTCCGTCGGTGTGCACGTGAACAATCTGCTGAACACCCTGGGGCTGGGCGGCGGCGGCGCCCTCACGACCGGTCCGGGCTCAGTGGGTGCGAGCGGCGAGCTCGGACGAATCGTGGTGGCGGATCTGAAGGTCACGTTCTGAGCCGCTGATGCGCGCCGGCGCTGGGCGTTGCGGCTCGCGCGGGCGCGCACGAGGCGGTCCGGGGGAAAGGGGGCGGGACGGTGCGCTCCTGCGCGGGCGGACGCGCCCCGGTTCAGCTTGCATGCGGAGCGCGCCATGGCGGACATGAGTCGCAGAATTCAAAGCGTCGTCATCGTCGGCGGCGGGTCGGCGGGCTGGATGACGGCTGCGGCGCTTGCCCGCGCCTTCGACGAAGGTTGCGCCATCACGCTGATCGAGTCCGATGAGATCGGCATCGTGGGAGTAGGTGAGGCGACGATTCCGCCGATCAGGCTCTTCAACGACATGCTGGGCGTCGACGAAAACGATTTCCTCAGGCGCACCAAGGGCACGTTCAAGCTGGGCATTCAGTTCGTCAACTGGGCGAGGATCGGCCACCGCTATTTCCATCCGTTCGGAAGCTATGGGCGGCCGTTCGATCTCGTGCAGACTCACCATCACTGGCAGCGGGCCCACGCCGAGGGCAAGGCGGGCAGTCTCGATGAGTATTGCATGGCCTGGGCGGCGGCCAAGGCGGGCCGCTTCGATCACCCGTCGGCCGATCCGCGCAACGTGCTCTCGACGTATCTATATGCCTATCACTTCGATGCCGGTCTGTATGCCCGGTTCCTGCGCCAATACGCCGAGGCTCGTGGCGTCAAGCGCCTCGAGGGCAAGGTCGTGGCGGTCGAGCGGAACGCGGAAAGCGGCTTTGTCGAGAGCGTACGCCTGCAGAGCGGCTCGGTCGTCGCCGGCGAGCTGTTCATCGACTGCTCGGGCATGAGCGCGCTGCTCATCGAGGGCGCACTCAGGTGCGGATACGAGGACTGGTCGCACTGGCTGCCGTGCAATCGGGCGTGGGCGGTGCCGTGCGAGAGCACCGAACTGACGCCCTACACGCGTTCGACTGCTCACCCCGCGGGCTGGCAGTGGCGCATTCCGCTTCAGCACCGCACGGGGAACGGGCACGTGTACTCGTGCAACTTCATGAGCGACGACGAAGCTGTCGGCATTCTGGTGCGTCATCTCGAGGGCAAGCCGCTCGGGGAGCCGCGGATGATCCGGTTCACGCCGGGCCGGCGCAGGCTCCACTGGGTCAAGAATGTGATCGCCATCGGCTTGTCGAGCGGGTTCCTGGAGCCTCTGGAGTCGACTGCGATACACCTGATCCAGGCGGGTATCTCCAAACTCCTCGCCTACTTCCCGGACAAGGACTTCGATCCGCTTGTCATCCGCGAGTACAATCGGGTCGCCGCCGCCGAAGTCGAGCGGATTCGCGACTTCATCATCCTGCATTACCACCTCAATACCCGCACCGACGGCGAGCTGTGGCGCTATTGCGCCAACATGCCGATACCCGAGACGCTGCAATGCAAGATCGAGCATTTCCGCCGCTATGGGCGCATTCTGCCGGGCGAGATGGACATCTTCGGGCCGAACAGCTGGCTCGCGGTGCATATCGGGCAGATGAACTGGCCGCAGCGCGGCGATCCGCTGCTCGATTACCGCACTGTGAACGGTGTGCAGTACCTCGAGCAACTGCGGCTGACGATGGAAGCTGCGGCCGGTAGGATGCCCTCGCATCAAGACTACATCGCGCGCCACTGTCGCAGCGCCTGAGCGGAGCGCATGTCGAAGCCACCGGGACACGTTCGAGGCGGCGCCGGCTTTCCTCGTGATGCCGTGCGAGACGACTGTGCGGCCGCGGGCGTCCGATTGAACGGCTGCTGCCCCCGCCGTCGCTGCGGAGAGTGTCCGCGTCCCGCGGATCGGGAGTTGCCGTCCCGGAGCGGTCGGGGGTATCGATGAACGCCGTTCTCGCGACGGGCATCTTCGTCGGAGGGCTGACCGGCCTGCTGTTCGGCTTCGATACGGCGGTCATCGCCGGGACGACCCACGGTCTGTCCATGACCTTCCAGCTCGGCCCGGCCGCTCTCGGCTGGACCGTCTCGAGCGCGCTGTGGGGCACCTTGGCCGGCGCGCTGCTGGCCGGCTACCCGGGCGACCGATACGGTGCGCGCAATTGCCTGCGGGCTATCGCCGCGATGTACCTGCTTTCCGCGCTCGGCAGCTTCGCCTCGCCCACGCTTGCGATGTTCATCGCTTCACGGGTGCTCGGCGGGCTGGCAATCGGGGCCTCGACAGTGCTCGCGCCGACGTATCTGGCGGAAATCGCGCCCGCGCGCCGGCGCGGCGCGATGGTGGGGGTATTTCAGCTCAACATCGTGTTCGGGATTCTCGTCGCCTACCTCAGCAACTACATCATCGGCGGCCTGTCCCCGGGAGCGGACGACTGGCGGTGGAAGTTCCTCGTCGCGGGCGTCCCGTCGGCCATTCTAGGGGCGTTGCTGTTCACGATTCCAAACAGTCCGAGGTGGCTCGCGGCCGGCGGGCGGACCGAGGAGGCCGCCGAAACTCTCTCCAGGATCGGCGTCGAGAATGTCGCCGAGGAGCTGGATAGCTATGTGCGCGCATGTCGGCCGGCGCACGGTGCTCTCACGCGTCTCTCCTGGCGGCGCCACGCCAAGCCCATGCTGCTCGCCATGGCAATCGCGGCATTCAACCAGCTCTCGGGCATCAACGCCATTCTCTACTATCTCGATGACATCTTCACGGCCGCGGGCTTCGGCAGGGTGTCGGCTGCGGGGCAGGCGGTGGTGATCGGCGCGACGAACCTGGTATTCACGCTGATCGCGCTGGCCGTGATCGACCGGTTTGGGCGCAAATCGCTCCTCAAGGTGGGCTCCATCGGGCTCATCGTCTCGCTCGCGGTGAGCGCCTACATCGAGCTGTCGGGGACCCATCGGGGTTGGCTGCTGTGGATGCTGGTGCTGTTCATCGCGTCTTTTGCGTTTTCCCAAGGTACGGTCATCTGGGTCTACATCTCGGAGATTTTCCCGACGGAGGTGCGCTCGCGCGGGCAGGGGCTCGGGGCCTCGACGCACTGGTTCATGGACGCGCTGATCGCGACGCTCTTTCCGGTCGCCGCCGCATGGTCCAAGGGGCTTCCGTTCGTGTTTTTCGCCATCGCGATGGTCGTGCAGCTCATTGTGGTCACCGTGTTTTTCCCGGAGACCAAGCGGTTGAGGCTGGAGGAGATGGAGAATGCGCTCGAGCATGCCTGATTCGATGGCGCCGGCGGCGCCGCTGCGCGAGGCGGCGCCCCGGGGCACAGGGGCGGGCTTTGCGCGCCGGACGGCCTTCGCCCTGGCGATCACGGTGTTCGCCTGCGGCGCACCGGCGGCCGAGGGGCGGACGGCTGCGCGCCATGTTGCATCCCGGCCCGGGTACAATCAGGTGTACCGTCCCCAGGTGCATTTCTCCCCGGCCCGGCATTGGATGAACGATCCCAACGGACTGATCTATTTCGACGGCCGGTACAACCTGTTTTTTCAATACAACCCCTACGGATCGCGCTGGGGGCACATGAGCTGGGGGCATGCCGTCAGCCGCGATCTGCTGCACTGGCGGCAATTGCCGGTGGCGATCCCGCAGGGCCGCCGCTTCATGATCTTCTCCGGCAGCGCGGTCGTCGACTGGCACGATACGAGCGGTTTCGGTGTGGGCGGACGGCCGCCGCTGGTGGCCATTTACACCGCCAGCCCCCGCAACGGACCCGGTCCGCAGACTCAAAATCTCGCCTACAGTACCGATGGGGGCATCACTTGGCGCAAGTATGCGGGCAATCCCGTGCTTGACGTCGGACTGAACAACTTCCGCGATCCCATGGTGTTCTGGTATGCCCCCCGGCACAGGTGGGTGATGGTGGTTTCGCACGCCACGGCCCGCCGTATCTCCTTCTATTCGTCCCCGAATCTCAAGACCTGGACGCGCACGGGGGAATTCGGACCTGCGGGCGACACGAGCGGAGTCTGGGAGTGCCCGGACCTGTTCGAGCTACCGGTCGAGAACCGCCCGGGTCGGACGCGCTGGGTGCTCAAGGTGGACGCGCAGCAGCACGATCCGGACGCCGGAGGGGGAGGGCAGGTTTTCATCGGCCGGTTCAACGGCAGAACTTTCATCGCCTCGAGCACACGATCGCAGCCGTTGGATCTCGGGGAGGACTATTACGCGAGCGCATCGTGGTCCAATCTTCCGGCGGGTCCGGCAAGGCAGGTCATGCTGGGTTGGATGGACAACTGGCTCTACGCGCAGAATGCTCCGACCTCGCCGTGGCGCGGCGCAATGGCGTTTCCGAGGGCGGTGACACTGCGGCTGCAGGATGGGACGTACCATCTGATGCAACGGCCCATCGCCGGGCTCGCGAAGCTTCGCTATGCACATCGGGGCCTGCCTCCCTTTGCAGCCCTGGAGGGCCGGACGCTGCTGTCGGTCCCCGCACTGGGTGGTGCGCACGAGATCCGTACGCTCATCCGAGTGGGACGGCGGGGAGCATTCTCCTTCTCCATCGGCTCGCGCGACGGAAAGGTCGTCAAGATCGGCTACGACGCCGAGAGCGGCAGATTCTCGGTGGCCAGGTTGGGACGGTATCGCTTTTCGGGGGATTTCGATTCCCATGACGCCGCGCCCCTTGCAAGTCTGCATGGGGATATCGAGCTGAACATGATCATCGACAGGTCCTCCGTCGAGGCCTTCGTGAACGGCGGCGAGTTGACCGTCACCGAGATGATGTTCCCGACCGACGGCGCCTATGCGGTTGCGGTGCACACCGGCGGCGGCGCTCGGGTCGAGAGAATGGATATCTGGGATTTACGCTCGATCTGGCGGTGACCTGCGGCCTGAACCCGCAGGGAGCACGCCGGCGACCCCGATTGGCAAGCTCTCAGCGGGGCTTGTCGGGGGAGCGGAAGGCTCCGGTGCCGCCCGGCATGTCGAGGGTGTTCGGCCGCAGGGCGTCCTTGTAGGTCTCTGCGAAGGATTCGAGGAAGGCCCGGGGCAGCTGATCGCCCGGTCCGAGCAGACTGCGGTAGAAAGCGGTGAACTGCTCCCAGGGCCGGGATGTGGCCGTGTCGCGGGTCGCGCGGGCGAATCGGGCTTCGAGCTCGGCCGGATCCAGCCGCCTGAGGAACTCCAGGAAGGCGATGCGCGCGGCCTGAGCGAGCGCCTGCTCGCCGGCCTTGATCTCATCGTGACGCTCGCGCAGCCACCGCACCGCATCCAGGCTGTGCTCATCGTGTTGGCGGATCAGGGCGAGCAACAGCTCCTCGACCGTCGATTGCCCAAGTGTCGGGCCGGGGCCGGGCTCCGGGGGCGCCAGGGTGATGCCGAATTGGGCACGGAGCTGCCCGTGTGCGCGCTCCACGTCCTTCAGGCCCACCAGCGCCTCGCGTAGCAGCTGGCCCGCCAGGTGCAGAAGGCCCTGGGTCTGTGCCGCGACCTGCTCGGGCTTGATTCCCGCGCCCCGGCAAAAGGCCTGCAGTGCCGGATCGTGCGGGGAGAGGAGTCCCCTCTCTTCGCCTTCCTGGCCCGACAACCGGGACAGACGAGCCATCCGCCGGGCTGCCGTCTCCTCGGTCGGGTCGGTCCGCCGTGGGCGCGGGGCGGAAGAAGGTGCCTGAGATAATGTGCCGGGCGGGGTGTGCGCCGATGCGGCACGCGGCGGTGAGGTACTGGATTCCCGCGGAGCCGGCGCGAGAGCCTGTGACTCGGGCTCGGCAGTCCCGAAGGCATCCCCGGTGGGGTCCACGGCGAGCAGATCGTCCAGATCGAGAACGGCGCCAATATCGGTCTGGGCCGGGCCGACGGCGTGCAGGGCCATGATGCTCGAGGGCATGATGGCCGGATCACCGGCAAGGGCCTCTTCCAGGGAGACGCTGATGCGGTACTCCCCGATGCGCAGCACATCGCCCTCGCGCAACCGGCAGAGGTTCGCTTCCCGCTTGCCAAGCGGCTCGGCCTCTTCGTTGAGGTAGACGCCGTTGGTGCTGATGTCCTGCAGGTAGTAGTGCCCATCCTGGAAATGCACGCGCGCATGGTGGGCAGAGACGTAGCGCCGGGCATCCGGAAGTACCCAGTCATTGTCGGTCGAGCGGCCGATCGTGCCGCCCTCGACCCCGAAGGTCACGGTGTCGCTGCCGGTCGGCTGCCGGTGCTCGCTGATGACGCGCAGGCGAAGCGCCATGGTGTGCGGCTCGAAGTGATGGTTCCGGACAAACGGCGGCATCGGCGGGGGCGCCCGGATTCCCGGGCGTCTGCGGCGATACCCCCTATAATGTGCGCCCCAAGCTAGCAGCGGGTCGTGCCCTCTCCATGGCAGCCAGTCACATTTTCCGTATTATGTTCGCCAACCAGGGCAAGGTCTACGAGATCTATGCCCGCAAGGTGAGTCACGGCGAGCTGTTTGGATTCATCGAGGTCGAGGACCTGGTCTTCGGCGAGCGCTCCTCGGTGGTGCTCGACCCCTCCGAGGAGCGGATCAAGGGGGAGTTCGGCGGGGTCAAGCGCACATACCTGCCCTTGCACTCGGTGCTGCGCATCGATGAGGTCAAGAAGCAGGGGGTGAGCAAGATCACCGCGCTCGAGGGCGGGGGCACGGTGGCTCAGTTCCCCATGCCGCTCTACTCGGTCCCCCCGGGTGAGAAAAAATAGCCCCCCATGACCGGGCCCAGGATTCTCACGCTGCCGGGTACCCCGGCGCTTTCCGGTTTCCGCCTCGATAAGCTTCTCGCACGCCTGCGCCTCCTTGAGCCCGCGGTCGGCGGCGTCAGTGCGCGATTCGTGCATTTCGTGGCGTTGGACCGCGCGCTCACCGCCCAAGAGCGGGAGCGGCTCGAGCGGCTGCTGAGCTACGGTCCGCGCGCCTCCGGCGCGCAGAGCGACGGGGAGCCGCTGTGGGTGGTGCCGCGGGAGGGAACGATCTCGCCGTGGTCGAGCAAGGCCACCGACATCGCCCGTGTCTGCGCTCTGCAGGCCGTGCAGAGAATCGAGCGCGGCATCGAGTATCGTCTGGCGGCCGCCGCCCCGCTTGGGAAGCAGACGCTCTCGAGGCTCGCGCCGGCGCTGCTCGATCGCATGACCGAGATGGCGCTGTACGAGGCGGCCGAGGCCGCGCGCCTGTTCGGCCATGCCTCGCCCAGGCCATGCAAGCGCATTGCTCTCTCGGGCGGCAGGAGCGCGCTCGAGGCGGCGAACCGGGAGATGGGTCTCGCGCTCTCGGCGGACGAGATCGATTATCTGCTCGCAAGCTTCCGTCAGGCCGGCCGCGACCCGACCGATGCGGAGCTGATGATGTTCGCGCAGGCCAACTCCGAGCACTGCCGGCACAAGATCTTCAACGCCCGCTGGATCATCGACGGCGAGGCCCGCGAGGAGTCGCTGTTCGCGATGATCCGCCACACCCACGCCCGTCATCCTCAGGGCGTGCTATCGGCCTATCGCGACAACGCCGCGGTGATCGAAGGCGCGCACGGGGTGCGCTACTTTCCCGATCCTCGCTCCGGGGCTTACCGGGAGAGCGCCGAGTCCATCGACATCCTGATGAAGGTCGAGACGCACAACCACCCGACCGCCATCTCGCCGTTCCCGGGCGCGGCGACCGGCTCGGGCGGGGAGATCCGTGACGAGGGTGCCACGGGGCGCGGCGCGAAACCCAAGGCCGGGCTGACCGGCTTCACGGTATCGAACTTGCGCATCCCGGGATTCGAGCGGCCCTGGGAGCGGCCGTTCGGGGAGCCTTCGCGCATCGCCCCGGCGCTTGCGATCATGCTCGAGGGACCGATCGGAGCGGCCTCCTTCAACAACGAGTTCGGCCGTCCGGCCATCTGCGGCTACTTCCGCACCTTCGAGCTGCACGGTCCGGACGATCCGCCCGGGCGCGTGCGCGGCTACCACAAGCCCATCATGATCGCCGGGGGGCTGGGGAGCATCCGCCGCGCCCATGTCGAGAAATCCGAAGTGCCGGTCGGCGGCAAGCTCATCGTCCTCGGGGGGCCGGCCATGCTGATCGGCCTCGGCGGCGGGGCCGCCTCCTCGGTCGGCAGCGGCGCCTCGCACGCGGACCTCGATTTTGCGTCCGTGCAGCGGGGCAACGCCGAGATCCAACGCCGCGCCCAGGAGGTGATCGACGGCTGCTGGGCGCTCGGTGAGGCCAATCCCATCCTGCTCATCCACGATGTGGGGGCGGGAGGGCTGTCGAACGCCGTGCCCGAGGCGGTGGCGCACAGTCACCGCGGCGCAAAGGTGGACTTGCGCGCGATCCCGAGCGCGGAGCCCGGGATGTCCCCTCTTGAGCTGTGGTGCAACGAGGCGCAGGAGCGCTACGTCATTGTGGTCGCCGCGCAGGACCTCGCCTCTTTCAGTGCGATCGCCGGGCGCGAGCGCTGTCCGTTCGCGGTCATCGGCGAGCTCGATGACACGGGCGTCCTCACCGTGCACGACCCGTTGCTCGGCGGCGATCCGGTCGATATGCCGCTCGATGTGCTGCTCGGCAAGCCTCCACGCATGACGCGCGACGTACGCAGCGTCGTGCCGGCGACCCGGGCGCTCGATACCGTTTCGATCGATGTCCGTGAGGCGCTTTATCGCGTGCTGCGACTTCCGGCCGTGGCCGACAAGACCTTCCTCATCACCATCGGCGATCGGACCGTGGGCGGCCTGGTCAGCCGCGATCCGCTGGTCGGGCCCTGGCAGGTGCCGGTGAGCGATGTGGCGGTGACGCTCGCGGATTATCGCGGCCACGCCGGAGAGGCCATGGCCATGGGCGAGCGTACGCCCGTGGCGGTGCTCGATGCGCCGGCCTCGGGGCGCCTGGCGGTGGCCGAGGCCATCACCAACATTCTGGCGGCCGACGTCGACCGCCTCGGCAGCATCCGGCTGTCGGCCAACTGGATGGCCGCCTGCGGCGAGCCGGGGGAAGATGCGGCGCTCTACGAGACGGTGCGCGCCGTGGGGCGGGAGCTGTGCCCCGCGCTCGGCATTGCGATCCCCGTGGGCAAGGACTCGCTGTCGATGCGCACCGGGTGGAAGGATGCCCAGGGCGAGAAATTCGTGGTTGCGCCCGTTTCCCTCATCGTGTCGGCGTTCGCGCCGGTGAGCGACGCGCGCAAGACTCTGACGCCGGTCTTGAGCCCGCAGGAGGGCACGGCGCTGTGGCTGATCGATCTCGCCGCCGGGCGGGGACGGCTCGGCGGCTCGGCGCTCGCGCAGGTGTACGGCCAGCTCGGCGAGCGGCCCGCGGACCTCGATGAGCCGCAGCGGCTGGTGCGCCTGGCCGAAGCGCTCGCCGAGCTGCGCCGCGAGAGCCTGGTGCTCGCCTATCACGACCGCTCGGATGGCGGCCTCATCGTGACACTGCTGGAGATGGCCTTCGCCGGCCACTGCGGCCTCGACATCGAGCTGCCCGCGCAGGGCGGACCGGCGCTCGCGCAGTTGTTCGCGGAAGAGCCGGGCGTGGTGCTGCAGGTAGCCGAGGAGAGCGCGGGCAGGCTTGCGCAGATTCTCGCCCGGCACGGCCTCGCGGAGCTGGCGCTGCGGGTCGGTGCGCCCGCGCGGCGGATGCAGGTGAGCGTTCGGGTCGGCGGTGAGCGGGTGTTGGATGAGCCGTGGACCGCGCTGCGCGCCGCCTGGTCGGAGACCTCCTGGCAGATGCGCCGGCTGCGCGATGACCCGCAGTGCGCCGACGAGGAATATGCCGCGCAGACCTCGGCCGAGGACAGGGGCCTCGCGGTCTCGCTGTCCTTCGATCCGCAGGAAGATGTCGCCGCCCCGTACATCGCCCGCGGCGCGCGCCCGAGGATCGCCGTCCTGAGGGAGCAGGGCGTCAACAGCCACACGGAGACGGCGGCGTTCTTCGATCGCGCGGGATTTGCGCCGTACGACGTGCACATGACGGACATCATCACGGGGCGTCATGACCTGGGCGGGTTCGCGGGCCTCGCGGCCTGCGGGGGATTCTCCTACGGCGACGTGCTCGGCGCGGGCGAGGGGTGGGCGAAGTCGATCCTGTTCAACGAGAGGTTGCGCGAGCAGTTCCAGGCGTTCTTCGAGCGGCCGGACACCTTCGCCCTCGGCGTGTGCAACGGCTGCCAGATGTTCGCGGCCTTGAAGAGCATCATCCCGGGCACCGCCCACTGGCCGCGGTTCGTGCGCAACCGCAGCGAGCAGTACGAATCGAGGTTCACGCTGGTGCAGGTGCTGCGCTCTCCTTCGGTGCTGCTCGCCGGCATGGAAGGCTCGTTCCTGCCGATTGCCGTGGCGCACGGGGAAGGACGCGCGGAGTTCGAGGGCGAGGCGGCCGCCGGCTCCTGCGCCGCGAGCGGGCTCGTCGCCTTCCGCTATGTCGACCATGACCGCAAGGTCGCCACGACCTATCCCTGCAATCCCAACGGCTCGCCCTTCGGCATTGCGGCGCTCTCGAGCGCCGATGGCCGCGTGACCATCACCATGCCGCACCCGGAGCGCTCGACCCGTCAGGTCCAGAACTCCTGGCGGGCGCAGGAGGCGGGCGAGTACACCGGCTGGATGAGGCTGTTCAGGAACGCGCGCAGATTCGTCGGCTGAGGCCGCTCGGAAGGCGAGGCAATTGCAGCTCGCGAGATTCTCCCGCGAAAGCCACAGGGCCCCGTGGGCGATCGCCACGGCTCTCCCGGGCACGCTTCATCTCGCCCGCTCAGGCGATCATGTTGACCAGCGCGCTCTCTCCGTGGGCCCAGCTCTGCAGCAATTCAGCCAGATGCAGGAGGTCGGGGCTCGGGATCTGCTGCAGTACCTGGCCGGTGGAGGCGTTCGTGATCTCGGCGATGGTCAGGCCCGTCTGGGCATTGACGCGCAAGACCAGCACGCGGTCGACCGCGGCGAGGCGGGAATTGATTTGAGCGACCGACTGCTCGATCGGATCCGGCGCCGCCGGTGCATGCGAGCCCGTGTTCGCAGCGGATTGAGCGGCTCGCGCCGGGCGGACCGTGCGCTGAGGCATTGGATTCGCCTCGGCGGAGGGCGACCCGAAACCCAGGCTGTCCGCGGCGCCCACCGAAATCGAATCATGTTCCTCGTTCATGACTCATTCTTCGCTGATGGGGTCGGCTCGGCAGGCATTCCTTCAGCCCGGGGGCATCGCCCGGGGTCCCTGGCCTCTCACTTCCGGCCCGATCGCGGCCCAGGCCTCGCGGATCTCCCCGATAAGGCCCAGCACCTCGCCCAGCGCCGCCTTGTCATTGTTCAGGTTGGCGTGCAGTACCCGCCGCACCATGTAGTCGTACAGGTCGCTCAAATTCTGGGCGAGCGATCCGCCCTTTTGCAAATCAAGGCTGCCGCGCAGCTCCCCGAGCAGCGTGACAGAGCTGTGCAGCAGGCCTGCCTTGCCGGCGATCTTCCCCTGCTCGATGCAGGCGCGAGCCGCCATCAGGCGGCCGATGATCGCATCGAACAGGGACAGCACCAGTCCGTGAGGATCGGAACTCGCCACGATGCCGTGGGCATTGACGCTGCGGTACGCGGCGACCTTCGATTGCGGGGAGTAGAGGCTCACGTTCTGTCGCTCTGAATCCTGGTATGCACTGTAGCGGCCTCGATTGCCCCGACTTGAGCCGCCCGTGCCCTCATCCGTTGGAGGTTCCCTTGGGGGCGTTCGGCAGGGTGGCGAATGCCTGCGTCAGGTACGAGGAGGTGCTCTGCAGCTGCGAGAGCAGGGCGTTCAGCGCCGAGTACTGCTGGGTGAGACTCGCCGAGAGCGCGCTCATCTGCGTGCTCAGCTGCTGGCTCTGCTGGGTGAGCGCATTGTTCTGCTGAACCAGGGACTGGCTGAGCGATGCGATCGGGCCGTTGCTGCCGAGCTCGCCGCCGAGGATCGTGTTCAGGCTCGAGGCGACGCCGCCCGCGCCGCTGAAGAGGTTGCTCACGGCGCTGAAGTCCGAGTTGAGCGCCACCGACAGCTGCGCCGTGTTGAGGCTCAGGCTGCCATTGCTGTTGCTCGTGATCCCGATGCTGGCCAGGGTGTTGTAGGTCGAAGAGCCGGTGTTGACGACGCCGTAGAGCGCCGCCTGGACCTGGTTCTGTGCGTCCGTCAGGGCCGCATTGGCCATGAGGGGGCCGGCCGTGCCCGTGGTCGCGTCGTAGCCGCCGAGCTGCGTGAGGCTGCTCTGCAGAGTGTTGTAGGCGTTTACGAACGACTGGATATTGCTCTCGATCGTCGCGGTGTTGTCCGCTACGGTCAGGTTCGCGGGCGAGGAGGTGGTGGCCTGAAGGTTCAGCGTGAGGCCGCTCAGTGCGCCGCTGACGGTATTGCTCGGGCTGGTGTAGTTGATGCCCGCGATGCTGAAGCTGGCGTCCTGGGCCGCGGTCTGCTGCGTGTAATTCGTGCTGCCGCTGCCATAGGTCAGCGCCGACAGGCCGTTGCCAGTGTCGGTCTCGGCGACCGAGATGGTGTTCGAGGCGCCGGTCAGGGTGGAAGTGAGCACCAGGTGCGCGCCGCTCGTGCCCGTGACGACGCTCGCCTCGATGCCGGGGTTGCCGCCTGCGGAATTGATCGCGGCGGCGATGCCGGACAGCGTGTCGTTGCCGCTGCCGATGGTGACGGAGAAACTGCTGCCACCGAGCGACAGCTGCAGCGTGCCGGTGCCGACGGCGGCGGAGCTGCTGCTGTAGGCGGTGCTCGAGACGATCTGCTGCGCCTGGGCGAGCTGGCTGATCGAGACGCTGTACGAGCCCAGCGTCGCGCCCGAATCGACCGTAGCCGTGAAGGCCGCGGTGTTGCTGCTCGTGGCGCTGAGGGAGCCGAAGGCGCTCGGCGTATCGATCGCCGCGAGAGACGACTGGAAGGTCGACAGAGCGCTTTTCAGCTGCCCGACGGCGGACATCTCCGAGGTCACCGCCTGAGTCTGAGTCTTGATGAGCGCTTCCTGCGGCGCCTGGGTCGCGGCGACCAGCTGCGAGACCAGGGAGGAGACATCGATGACCGAGCCGCCGGCGGCGCCGGCACTGCC